>CAYUDW010000014.1:15786-28740 GCA_964442595.1 uncultured candidatus Brocadiaceae bacterium | reverse complement strand
CTGGGGGATCGTGCAGCGCACGGCTCGTCCGATCGACGACGAGCTGTATCGCGCGGGCCTGCTGGGGGCGGGGCTGCTGGATATCTACGGCGCCAAGTCGGCCGTCTCGCCGTCTTATCGCTTCGTTCACTTCGTCCTTCCCGTGGGTGTCTGGATCGTCCTGGGCGTGCTCAGCGCCTACCTGAGCGTGCGGCACGGGCTGGTGGGCCTCTTCCTGACGCTCATGATCTGGCTCGTCGCGCTGCCGACCTCCGTGCTGTTGGTTCTCGAGCTCCGAACCTACCTGCAGTTCGTGGGCGGAGGAAGCCTCGTGGTCGGACTCGGGGTGACGAGCGCGCTGGCGGCGGCCGCCGCGATTGCGGCTGCCGTCCAGCAATGGAACCTGGTCAAGGCGGCGCTGGCCGTAGCGCCGCCGCTCCTCGCCTTTCTGGCCCTGGTTTGGGCGAACCGCGCGCCCGCCGGGAGACAGGTGCCGATTGCGGTGGCAGCGGGATGCCTGGGAATCGCCTTGGCCGCAGCGTGGGAGGTAAGGACCCGTCACCGGATAGGATATCTGCGCGCTCTTCCCGAGCGGGAAGGCATCCGGGACGCAGCGCAAGTGTTGATGCATGCGTACAGGCGGACGCTTGATGGACGCGTCAGGCGAGCGGCCATCCGATCGCTTGGGCGGGTCGGGGACGAGCAGGCCGTGGAGTTCTTGTTGCGGGAGACGAAGTGTCCGCAAGAGTCGACGGAGGCGTTGGTGTCGCTCGCCCGTCGCGATCTGGTCGTGGTGATCCCCTGGCTCCAGCGGCTCGGCTCGCTGGGGCCCGCCGAGAGGGCGCGGCTATTCGATGCACTGCGCGCGCCCGCACCCGAGCGGGCGCTTCCCCTCCTGGACGCGGCTGCCCGGTCCGGGATGCCGGCGGATGCTGCCGAGCTTCTGCGTGCCCTTGCAGGTGAGTCGGAGGGCCCCCCGGATCAGTCAGGGCAGGGCTGAGGGCAGGCTTCGCCGGGACGCGGCGTTTCGCCTCTCGGTGCCGGTTGCTATAATCGGCGCCCTGAGGGCGCCCGGATTCCGGGTGCCGTGAGAACCCCGAAGCGCGTGCGGAGGAGGAGGGATGGAAAACCTGATCGTCTGGAGCGTTGCGTTGCTGGGGACTGCCGGCCTTGCGATGGTGCTTGAAGGCGGCGGCCTCCGCACTTCGGAGCTTGAGCGTCTGGCCACCGGCTTCCAGTTTACGGAAGGGCCGGTCTGGCACCCCGACGGCTACCTCATCTTCAGCGACATCCCGGCGGACACGATCTACAGCCTGAAGGACGGGGAGCGAGACGTGTTCCGCCACCCCAGCGGCAACTCCAACGGCCTGGCCTTCGACCGGGAGGGACGGCTTGTCGCCTGCGAGCACGGGAACCGCCGCGTCTCCGCGACCCAGAAGGACGGCACGGTCGTGCCTGTCGCCACGCACTACCAGGGCAAGCGGCTGAACAGCCCGAATGACGTCGTGGTGAAGTCCGACGGCTCCGTCTACTTCACGGACCCGCCGTACGGAGTGCGGCCGGAGGATCGCGAGCTGGACTTCCAGGGCGTCTACCGGATCGGGCCCGACGGCGGGTTGACGCTGCTGGCAGACGACTTCGTCAAGCCGAATGGCCTGGCGTTCTCGCCGGACGAGAAGGTGCTTTACGTGGACGACACGGAGGAAGGCTGGATCCGAGCGTTCGACGTGGGGGAGGACGGGCTCCTCACTGAGGGGCGGGTGTTCGCTCGCCTCGAAGGTGCGGGGCACGGCCGGCCCGACGGCATGAAGGTGGACGCGGAGGGGAACGTGTACTGCACGGGGCCGGGCGGCGTCTGGGTGATCAGCCCCGCCGGCGAACCGATCGAGGTCATTGAGACGCCCGAGGCGGCCGCAAACGTGGCCTTTGGAGGCGCCGACGGCCGGACGCTCTACATTACCGCCCGGGCGTCCATCTACAGCGTGCAGGTCAGGCATCCCGGCGCCGTCGTCAGCCGGCGCTCAGGGCAAGGGTTGCGGGAGTGACCGGCTGCTGCCGGCATCTGACATCGCCAGGGACGGGGGGATCTTCGCTGTCTCGGGTTGCCGAGCAGCGGAAGGCCCCAGCGGGGGCCGTGCGAAGTGGCGGGATTTGACCGCGTGGTTCGGCTCCGGTAGGCTGAGCCGCTTGACCCTCGCATGTGAAAGGGCACAACCGAATGCACAAGGTATTCCCAGATGGGGGATAGGGGGATGGCACTGATCAAGGAGCTGTTCGGCAGGTCGCCTTTCGGGCCGCTGCTGGAGCACACGAAGAAGGCGCATGAGTGCGTGAAGCTGATAAAACCGCTCATGGCGGCGTTGGTTGCCGAGGACTACGAGGAGGTGCACCGGCTGCAGGACAGGGTGTCGAAGCTGGAGTACGAGGCGGACGTGATCAAGCACGAGATCCGCGAGAACCTGCCCAGGCGCTACTTCTTGCCGGTGGCGCGCCAGGACCTGGAGACGTTCCTTCACTGCCAGGACGTGATAGCCGACAGCGTCGAGGACTTCGCGGTGGTTCTGACCATTCGCGAGACGAAGGTCCATCCGGACCTGGTGGCGGAGTTCAGCGGGTTCGTGGACCAGGTGCTGGAGGTCTGCCGCGTACTGATGGCCGCGGCGGAGGAGCTGGAGAACCTGGCGGAGGTCTCTTTCGGCGGTGCGGAGGCCCGGTCCGTTCTGGAGCGCATTGCCGGACTGGGCGAGGCCGAGTGGAAGGCGGACCGACTGCAACGCAAGGTCAGCAAGCACATCTACCGGCTGGAAGACCAGCTCGGACCCATCACGATCCTTTTCTACGAGAAGTTCCTGCGGACCTTGAGTGCCGTGGCGAATGCAGCGGAGAACACCGGCGAGCTGATCAGGCAGATGATAGTGAAGGGATGATGCGCGCTTCCGAGTTCACCTCCTGCTGCCACCCATCTGAATGGCCGTCATAGTCATTGCTATCACCGTGCTGCTCGGCCTGTACATGGCCTGGAGCATCGGGGCCAATGACGTCGCCAATTCCATGGCTGCTGCCGTCGGCTCCCGCTCGATCAGCATCAAGCGGGCGATCATCGCGGCCGGCCTGTGTGAGTTCGCCGGCGCCGTGCTGGTGGGCGCGCACGTCACGGACACCGTTCGCAAGGGCATCGTCAGCCCGGAGCATTTCCAGGTCAGCCCGGAGACGTTGGCGCTCGGGATGGCCAGCGCCCTTCTGGCGGCGGCAGTCTGGCTGCACCTCGCCACGTGGATGGGAATGCCCGTTTCCACCACGCATTCGATCGTCGGGGCGGTTGCGGGTTTCGGCGTCATCGCGGCCGGATGGGGCGCCGTCCACTGGGCCAAGATCGGTCACATTGTAATCAGTTGGGTCGTTTCTCCCGTTGCGGGAGGGGTAATAGCCTTCGTTCTCTTCAAGCTCATCAGTTGGCTGATCCTGGGGAGGGAGAGGCCAGCGAAGGCGGCCGTCAGGATAACGCCCTTCATCGTGTTCTCCACTGTCCTGGTGGTTGTGCTGGCCACGATCTACAAGGGCTTGGGACACATAATCGCGGGGAAGGCGGCCTGGCTCACCGGGGAAGTGGCCGCCCTGTCGTCGATCGGCATCGGCGTCGTCGCCGGCCTTGCCGCCCGCATCCTGATCGAGCGACATCTGCGAGGCAAGCACAAGCTTCCCCTCCCTCAGCAATTGGAGCTGGTGGAGGGAGTGTTCGCGCCACTCGTGGTGATCACCTCTTGCTCCGTTGCGTTCGCCCACGGGGCCAACGACGTGGCTAACGCCGTCGGGCCCCTGGCGGCCGTCGTGGATATCATCCGTACGGGCACGGTGAAGATGCAGGTCTACGTTCCGGCCTGGGTACTCGGTCTGGGAGGTGCAGGCATCGTGCTCGGCCTGGCTACGTACGGCTACCGGGTGATGCACACGGTCGGCACCAGGATCACGCAGATGACGCCCTCCCGAGGAGTGGCGGCGAACATCGCCGCCACCGCGACCGTGCTGGTCTGCACCAGGCTGAAGCTGCCGGTTTCGACCACGCATACCCTGGTAGGTGCCATACTTGGAATCGGCTTTGCCCGGGGTCTGGGAGCCGTTAACAGGCAGATCACGCAGAACATCTTCGGCTCCTGGCTTGTCACGGTGCCGGCGGCTGCCGTGCTGGCAGTCGTGTTCTTCCTGGCGGGTCGCATGCTACTCATGGTTCGCCTGGCGGAGATACTGGGGTCGTCTGCCGTCCCGTAGGATGGGTCGGCTGGCGCTTGCCGGGACGCCGAAGCGCAAGGGGGCCCTGTCCGGCCCCCTGAGTTCCACTCGCGGGGGAGCACCTTGACCGCGCTCCCGGTGCCAGGTACGCTGGTGGGGTAGTGGCTGGTTCCGAGCAGCAGGAACGGCGTGTGCAGATGGACCACGGATGATAGGGGGACAGCGACGTGACTCTGATCAAGGAGCTGTTCGGCAGGTCGCCCTTCGGGCCGCTGCTGGAGCACACCAAGAGGACGCATGAGTGCGTGAAGCTGATAAAACCGCTCATGGCGGCGTTGGTTGCCGAGGACTACGAGGAGGTGCACCGGCTGCAGGACAGGGTGTCGAAGCTGGAGTACGAGGCGGACGTGATCAAGCACGAGATCCGCGAGAACCTGCCCAGGCGCTACTTCTTGCCGGTGGCGCGCCAGGACCTGGAGACGTTCCTTCACTGCCAGGACGTGATAGCCGACAGCGTCGAGGACTTCGCGGTGGTTCTGACCATTCGCGAGACGAAGGTCCATCCGGACCTGGTGGCGGAGTTCAGCGGGTTCGTGGACCAGGTGCTGGAGGTCTGCCGCGTACTGATGGCCGCGGCGGAGGAGCTGGAGAACCTGGCGGAGGTCTCTTTCGGCGGTGCGGAGGCCCGGTCCGTTCTGGAGCGCATTGCCGGACTGGGCGAGGCCGAGTGGAAGGCGGACCGACTGCAACGCAAGGTCAGCAAGCACATCTACCGGCTGGAAGACCAGCTCGGACCCATCACGATCCTTTTCTACGAGAAGTTCCTGCGGACCTTGAGTGCCGTGGCGAATGCAGCGGAGAACACCGGCGAGCTGATCAGGCAGATGATAGTGAAGGGATGATGCGCGCTTCCGAGTTGACCTCCAGCCGCCACCCACTTGAATGGCCGTCATAGTCGTTGCCATTACCGTCGTGCTCGGCCTGTACATGGCCTGGAACATCGGGGCCAATGACGTCGCCAATTCCATGGCCGACGCCGTCGGCTCCCGCTCGATCAGCATCAAGCGGGCGATCATTGCCGCCGGCCTGTGTGAGTTGGCCGGCGCCGTGCTGGTGGGCGCGCACGTCACGGACACGGTTCGCAAGGGCATCGTCAGCCCCGAGCACTTCCAGGTCAGCCCGGAGACGTTGGCGCTCGGGATGGCCAGCGCCCTTCTGGCGGCGGCAGTCTGGCTGCACCTCGCCACGTGGATGGGAATGCCCGTTTCCACCACGCATTCGATCGTCGGGGCGGTTGCGGGTTTCGGCGTCATCGCGGCCGGATGGGGCGCCGTCCACTGGGACAAGCTCGGCCACATCGTCGCGAGCTGGTTCGTGTCGCCGGTCGCGGGCGGGATCCTGGCCTTCGTTCTCTTCAAGCTCATCAGTTGGCTGATCCTGGGAAGGGAAAGGCCAGCGCGGGCGGCCGTTAAGATTACTCCATACATCGTTTTCATTGCTTTTACGGTGGTGGCCCTGGCAACCGTCTACAAGGGGCTGGCGCACCTCGTGAGGGAAAGGGCGGCCTGGCTGACGGGCGAGGTCGCCGTCTTGCTGGCTCTGGGGGTCGGCTTTGTGGCTGCCATCGCTGCCCGCATCCTGATCGCTCGGCGTCTGCGCGGCAAGCACAGGCTTCCCCTGCCCGAGCAACTGGAGCTGGTGGAGGGGGTGTTCGCGCCCCTCGTGGTGATAACGTCCTGCTCCGTTGCGTTCGCTCACGGGGCCAACGACGTGGCGAACGCCGTCGGCCCCCTGGCAGCCGTCGTAGATGTCATCCGTTCGGGCACGGTGAAGATGCAGGTCTACGTTCCGGCCTGGGTACTCGGTTTGGGAGGTGCAGGGATCGTGCTCGGCCTGGCTACGTACGGTTACCGGGTTATGCGTACGGTCGGGGAGAAGATAACGCAGATCACCCCCTCGCGCGGCGTGGCCGCTGACATCGCCGCGACCGCCACGGTGCTGGTCTGCACCAGGCTGAAGCTGCCCGTTTCGACCACCCATACGCTGGTGGGAGCCATTCTCGGGATTGGTTTCGCCCGGGGCTTGGGCGCCGTCAACAAAAGGGTGGTGCGGAACATCTTCACCTCGTGGCTCGTCACCGTTCCGGCCGCAGCCATCCTGTCGGTCGTCCTTTTCCTGCTCGGGCGCACGTTGTTCCTTGGGTCCCTGGCGGAGGTGGTGAAGGCGGCAGCCGCCGGGAAGTGACACGCCGCGATTCTGGCCACGGATGGTTGAGATGTCATGGAGCTGTGTCCGAGGTGTAAACAGTTAAGGAACGTCTGCGTCGCGGTCTGCCGCAGGCAGGTGGCGTTGCCCGATGGCACGACGGAGGAGGTCCTGACTCGTACGTTCCACTGCGAGACTTGCCACGCCTTCATCCGTAGTGAGGTGCTGGACCAGAACGCGGACAGCGATAGTAGCACTGGCCTGGGAGGGGATACACGATGAACGCGCATTGCACGGTGGTGATCCTTCTGGCACTCCTTGCGGTTCTGTCTGCGCCGTCCCGGGCGCAGTCCCTGGTCTATAACGATGACTTCGAGGAGGTGGGCGAGGACGGCGCACCCGAAGGCTGGCAGGCATCCGGCCGCTCAGAGATAGAGCAGACGCTCAGTGTCGCCGACGACCCGCAGCGCGGACGCGTGGCCCGGCTGGTGTGCACGCGCTTCGTGCCCGGCTCGCCCTCCAGCCACGCCATGCTGGCTCAGACGGATCACGTTGGCGTCAGGGGTCGCCAGTGGTACAGGCTGCGCCTGTGGGCGAAGGGGTCCGACATTGAGGGCGGGATCGTCCGCGTCGGCCTGTCCAACACGCGCAACTGGAGCAACACGGGTCTGTCGGACTCCTTTGTGCCGCCGGCGCAGTGGCAGCAGTTCGAGTTCGTCTTCCGGGCCACCCAGGACCTGACGCCGGAGGACAGCCGGCTGCAGATCTGGTACGGCAGCACGGGAACGCTTTGGCTGGACGACGTTGTTCTGGAAGAAACGGCCGCAGTGCGTCGCGAATGGCGTCCCGTGTTGCCGCTGGAGGACACGGGGAACGCGCTGCCCAACAGCAGCTTCGAATGCGGCGGGTCCGGATGGGGTTGCTGGTCTCCCGAGCGCTACTCGTGGGGCGCCAACATCTTCCGGCTGCTCGGAGCGTGCGAAAAGGGGCGCGCCTTTCACGGCGGGCACTCGTGGCGGCTCTCGCTCACGCCGGACACCCAACCGGTGGCCTACTTCGACTACTACGATCCGGTCGAGGCGCCCATGCGCGCGGTCCTCCTGGGTCACGAGGGATGGGTCAGCGTGCAGAAGGGGCGGCCCTACGTCTTCTCCGCTTACGTGATGGCGGATCGGCCGGACGTGCCCGTGCGCGTCACGATCCTTCAGGCGGACGGCCCCAGCCACAGCCGGCTGTTCTCGGTGGGAGAGGATTGGCAGCGGGTGGAGCTCAGTTTCGAAGCAGCCACGCCGTACGCGTGCGGGTTCGTGGGGCTGGACTTCCGGGAGGCGGATCAGGCCGAAGGAACCATCTGGCTCGACGCCGTCCAGTTCGAGCCCGGCTCCACCGCCTCGCCGTACCGGCCCCGGCTCGACCTGGAAACGCGGCTGGCCACGGAGCGGACGGGCAACGTCTTTCTGGACCCCGACGCGGGCATGGACTTGCTCATCATGGCGCATAATGCTGGCAGGTCCGTGCAGACGGTCCGCGGCTCGCTCACCGTGACGGACTTCATGGGCAGAACCGTGTGGGAGGCGCAGCCCGAGATGGTGCTTCCCGCGGGGCGCTCCGCTGCCATCGAATGCGACGGCGTGCTGGCCCGGAACCGCGGTTTCTTCCGCGTGCGCTGGGAGCCCGAGGGCGACGTGGCCCAGGAGATGCGCTGCGCCGTGATCGAGCCGTCCGCCGAGGATGACAGCATCTTCGGGATGAACCACGCCTTCTCGTGGGAGTTCCTGCTGGAGCTCTCGCACGCCGCCGGCATCCGCTGGTGGCGCGACTGGTCCGTCAAGTGGCAGACCGTGCAGCCGAAGCCCGACGGGTTCGACTTCAGCGTCCCCGACGCCCAGATCGATCGTGTGCTCGACGTCGACGGCCGCGTGCTGGTTCTCTTCCCTTTCCCATCGGCCGTCTGGGCGGCCACGCCCGACCCGGAGCAGATGGATGCCGCTGCGGAAGGCAACAGCTATCTGAGGGAGAGGCTGCCCACGGCTTTCAAGCCGGACCGGTTGGAGGATTTCGGCGCCTACATCCGGGCCGGGGTGGAGCACTACGTCGCCCGGACCCACGAGTTCGAGATCCTCAACGAGGCCCTCTACACCACGTACTCGCTGCCTGCGCGGTTCGGCTACGGGATGGCCGACTACATCGACATCCTGCGCACGGCCTATGAGGCGGCCAAGGCGGCCGACCCGAACTGCACCGTCGTGGGCGGCCTGGGCGGCGGGCCGAGTGCGGACTGGCTGAACCAGTTCATCGAGCAGGGCGGGATGAAGTGGTGCGACGTGCTCAATTACCACATTTACCCGCACAAAGGATGGCCTGAGTCCTACGAGGAGGACCTGCGGCTGCGCTGGGAGCAACTGAATGAGCGCGGCGAGGCCAGGCCCATCTGGATGACCGAGTTCGGTCTCTACGCGGACGACGATCCGCCGTTCACGCCGTTCCGCGTCGGCGACACCACGATGAACAACACGCTGCGTCCGAACGAACTCACGGCCTCAGCGGATCTCGTTCGGTTCGCGGCCATCCTCTGCGCGCATGGGGTGCGCAAGATCTTCTACCACGCGGGCACGTGCGCGGCCTTGCACCAGTCGAGTGCCGGCAACCTTTTCTTCCGCTACGGCGGCGTGCCGCGCAAGCAGTTCGCCGCGCAGGCGGCGCTCTCGCGCGTGCTCGGACCGGACTTCGAGTTCGTGCGCAAGTGGGACGAGCCGGAATGGGTGAGGGCCTACGAGTTCCGCTCCCGCGGGCGCAGCGTCGTCATCCTCTGGACGCGCAAGAGCGACGCGCCGCCGCTGGCAGTTCCCGACGGCTTCCGTGCCCTCGACCTCATGGGCAATCCATTGCCCGGCAGGGAACTGACGGTCGGCGACGTGCCGGTGTACTTCGTGGGGGATTGAGGACGCGAAGGAGCGCGGCGGGGACGGCACGTCATCTACTTCAGCCGGCGTCGGGTTGGTCTTCCAGCCGGAGCACGAGCGAGAAGCCGATGTGCTGCCAGCCGTTCTCGACGCGGTAGAGTATCCGGTTGATGCCTTTCCTGAAGTGCACCCGGCGCCACACCTCGTCGATGTCCCAGGACTTGAGCTGCTTGGAGCTGATCCAGACGGGCACGCCGTTGATCTTCAACGTGCCGCGGTCGTCCGTGCCCGTGGCGATGAGCATGTCGCGCGGCTCGTCGCAGTAGAACTCCGTGTAGGCATACCAGATTCCATAGGGTTCGGCGTTGGGCGGTATGACCTGCGCCACTTCGCACTGCACGAACTGCCAGCGGACGGTGCGGTTGTCTTTGCCGACGTAGGTGGCGTCCAGGTCGATCAGGCTGTCCGGGGGGAATTCCCGGTCGATGTTCACCCGGTTCGGGTTCGCGAACGGGCCGAGCGTGTACCAACTGTCGATGAACATCCAGCCGGCGGGCTGACCGCCTGCGCTGACCTTGCGGGCGCCGATGGCGGGTATGTCGGGCTGGATTTCGGGCGGCGCGCCGTAGCCGCCCGCACCGTCGCCGAGCCCGGGCAGCGGAAGCCCTCCTGCGCCGGCCGCGCCCAGCGGGCCGAAGCCGCCCCGCCGAAAGGCGCCCATGCCCTCCTCACCGTCCTCGCCCTCTTCTTCTCCTTCCTCTCCCTCTCCTTCTTCCTCCTCCAGGGCTCGCATCATGGCGGCCATGTCGGAGAACCGCCCGCTGACGTCCTCCATGGCCAGCTCGCGGATGATGAGCTGGAAGTCCGGCACCTCGGTATCTTCCATGAGTGCGCCCGCGTCCGTGCCGAACCTCATCTTCTCCACCGATTGGCTGGCCATTTCCAGCATCCGGTAGGCCAGGTTCACCATTGACTGCGTTTCGCGGAGGGCGACGGCCATCTCCTCCTTGTGCTCTTCGAAGCGCTCGTCGGTCCGCACTGCTTCCCGCAGCAACGCGACGTTCAGGACGGGCCGGACCGGCCGGACCACCTCGATGTCATTGCGGGCGTCCTCCAGCTCCACGTCTCGCACCATGGCCAGGTCCATCGCACGCACTTCTTTAAAGACTCCCGCGATTACGTCCTCGGAGGTGCGCGCCGCGTCGTAGAGCCGAGCGACGTCGATCACCTGCGGTCCCCCGGCCGAGGGCCGGCCGGCATCGGCGGGGCCGATTGTCGGGAAAGGCGGCGTGCCGCCGCCCGAAGAAGCCCCGGGAGGCCCCTGCGGCATCATGGCGAGCCGCTGCTCGTGCCCCTCGATCGCCGTGTCCAGAACCTCCACGGCGCGCCTTTGCACAGCGACGGCTTGTTCCTCCGTCTCCGTCGCTCTCTCGTGCAGCTCGACTTGCTCCTGCTGCTGCTGTTCGACCTGTTCGGCCGCCTCCGCCGCGAGCTGCTCCTGGGCCTCGAGTTGCGTCGTCTGGCGCTCTATCTGGTCCTCCGGCCGCCCGGCCTCCTTTATCTGCTGGAGCTGGTTGCGAAGCTGTTCCGAGCGGGCCTGTTGCGTGGCCTGGTTTCGTTCAAGCACTGCAATGCGCGCCAGGGCCTCGCGGTCAGCGTCGTGGGCATTCTTTGCTTCCTGGTGGGCCTGGGCTGCCTGCTGCTGGGCGGCCACGGCCGGAGCAACGCCGAAGGGGACCATGTCCAGCTTTCTCTGGGCACGCTCCTGAGCCTGCTCGGCGAGGGCCTGGAACCGGTCGGTCTGCTCGATCGGCGCGACTTGCTCAATGGACTCGACGGCGCTTTCCATCTCCTGGATGGCGCGTTCCATCTCCTGGCGGGCGTCCTGTGCGGCCGTCTGCCTGCGTTGCCGGTCGAAAGCAGTGAAGTCGCGCGCCACGTCGCGATGGATCTCGGCCATCTCGTCCAGGACGCGCCTGAGTTCCCCCGAGTTCCGTTCGATCTGGTCGGCCGTGCGCCACTCGATTGCCTCGGCCAGGTTCTGCAGCTCGCGTCCGGACATCATCTGCTGGGGCATCGTCTGGCGGACGATCTCCTTGACGACCTCGCGGACCGGCGTCAGGTAGAGGAGCGCCGCGAGTGCGAGCCCGTGAAGGCACACTGAGACCACGAACCAGCCGCTGCGACGCTCCCGCCGGTACAGCCGACGGCTCAGGCGCTGCGCCGCGGGGCGGCTAGTCAGGCTGCTGCTTGGTCTTGATGCCGACATTCGTCAGGTTCTCGAAGTTGCACAGGTCGAGCACTTGCACGGCGGACCACAGGGGAGCGTTGCGGTCCGCATCGATCCGTATGCGGTGGTTGGGCTCCTGCTTGGCCAGTTCGCGCAGCTTCTGGCTGAGGTATCCCTGGCCCACCGGCTCGGAGCCGAGGTACAGACCCCCCTGTCGGTCGATCGAGATGATCGTCATGTTGTCCTGCACTTGCTTGCTGATGGCGGCGGCGGCTTCGGGAAGCTCCAGGGGAAGCTCGTTCTCGATCTTCTTTAGCGTCGTGGCTACCAGGAAGAAGATGATGAGCAGGAACACGCAGTCCACCAGGGGGGCCATCTGAACGGCTACCTGTTCCTCGTCTTCGGTCTCAATCCGCATCGCCGGCCTCCTTGCCGGACTCGGCCCGGTCGGACTCGGCCCCGTACCACGAGCTGATCAGCTCGCCCACCTCCTCCTCCAGGAGGAGGGCGTACATGTTCGTGCGGTTTTTGAAGTAGTGGTAGAGGACCAGCGCGGGCACGGCGATGGTCAGCCCCGCGCCCGTCGTGATGAGTGCCTTGGAAATGTCGCCGCCCAGAAGCGAGGCGTCGCCCAGCGACCCGGCCGCCGCGACCTTGTCGAAGGCGCCTATCATGCCGATGACGGTTCCCAGCAGGCCCAGCAAAGGCGAGACCGTTGCGACGACTGCCAGGGCGTACGCCTTCTGAACGTGCCTTCGCAGGTCGCGCGACGCCACGTCCCCGGCCATCATGGAGACGTCCGTCATGTTGCTGTGACGGTGCCTGGCGATGACGGCCAGGACCCGTGCGAGCGTGCTCTTGTTCCTCTCGGGGAGCGCCTCGATCTCATCGAACCGGCCGCCGTGCCACAGCACGTCGGCCCGCTCGGCGAGCCCTCTGGGCGCGATGGCGCCCATGCGCAGGTTGACCAGCCGCTCGATGGTCGACCCGACGCCGGCCACCGATGCCAGCAGGAGGAATATCATGGTCAGGCCGCCCTGCCTGAGCTTCAGCAGGAATGCTTCGCCGGTGGTCAGTTCGCGCGTCCCCCTGCCGGCCTCGAGCTCGGCGGCCTGGACGGGCGTCTCAGCCGCTGCCGTCATGGGCGTCTCGGCCGCAGCCGCCATGGGCGTCTCGGCCGTAGCAGCCACAGCCGTCTCGGCGGGAGCCGGGGCCACTGCGGGCTCCGCGCTCTGTGCCATCGCCGATGAAGCGAACGCCCATAGGGCCAGCAGTGCCAGCACAAGGGCGACCGTGCTCTGTCGCCTGCTCATGAATTCCCTCCTCTGTGATGTCCAATGGCTCGCCCGGCCAGCGCGGGTCAGGCTGACGGCCCACTCCCGGCTGCTCTGTCGTATGCGAGTCCTTCGC
>CAYUDW010000014.1:0-15686 GCA_964442595.1 uncultured candidatus Brocadiaceae bacterium | reverse complement strand
GCGGGTCAGGCTGACGGCCCACTCCCGGCTGCTCTGTCGTATGCGAGTCCTTCGCTGCCGGCCCAGCCCGGCGGCGGGCCTGCGTGGCCACGACTTCCCAGGTGCGGTACCACCCGGCCCGGCGTCCCGACCTAATTCCGTGCAATGATACGGACTGCGGAGGGCTTTAGCAAGAAACGTCGGCTCGGCGACCAGAGAAAACGCGGCTTCCGTGGCCGCTGCTACGCGCGGATCATGACCAGCATCATCCTGAACTGCGTCCTCGCCTTGACGGCGTGCGGCACGTCGGCGGGCATCAGGACCATCTGTCCGGCGCAGACCGGCACGGTCTCACCGCCGATGACCAGGTCGGCCTCTCCGTCCAGGCCGAGCACGTGGGCGTCGAACGGTGTGGTGTGCTCGCTGAGGCCCTGTCCGGCGTCGAATGCGAACACCGTCAACGTGCCCTGCTCCCTGTCGACGAGGGTCCGGCTGACGATGGCCCCTTCGGCGTACTTCACGAGTTCGGAGGCGAGGATCGGTTCCGCAGGGGCGATCCCGCCCGGTTTCCTCTGCCCTTCATCGTCTTCGGCCATCCCGTTTCTCCAGGTCTGTGGGAAGCGGCTACTCTCGCACCGCGTCGAACATGGCCACGGTGTTCTCGGGCGGCACGTCGGCCATGATGTTGTGCACTTGTTGGAAGACGAACCCGCCGCCGGGGCTCAGCGTTCGGACGCGTTCCTTCACGTGGTCGCGCACTTCGTCGGGCGTTCGGCGGGGCAGCACGTCCCGCGTGTCGCAGCCGCCGCCCCAGAGCGTGACCCGGTCGCCGAAGTTGCGCTTCAGCCCGTCGGGCTCCATGCCCGCGCAGGTGGTCTGGACGGGATTCGTCGCGTCCATGCCGGCCGCGATCAGGCTCGGCAGAAGCGGCCTGATCCCCCCGCAGCAGTGCAGCATCACCTTCACGTCCGCCAGCTCCTTGGCGCGGCGCCACATGCGGGCGTGGCGCGGCTTGAAGAACTCGTCGTACATCCGCGGGGAGAACTGCGGCCCCGTCTGCATGCCCAGGTCATCGCTGAACAGGATCACGTCTATGCTGTCGCCGACTGCGCCCAGGTACCTCTCGAGGTTGCCCATGTGGATCTCGGTCAGCCTGTCCAGGAAGCGGTGGACTCGTTCGGGGTCCTCGGCCAGCATTCGCAGCAGGTTGTCTATGCGGAAGCAGAACTGACTGAGTTCGACCAGGTTGCCGCCGAACAGGCCGATGATGGCGCGATCGCTCGAGCCGCGCAGCTCGCGGGCGCCGCGTTTCAGTTCCTCGAGGTCCGCCCCTTCGAGCCCGAGCGGCGCCGGGGGCGTGCCGGCCGCCACCCACATGACGTCGTCCAGTTGATCTTCCAGGTCGTCGAAGTCCCGGTCGTCGCTGTCCATCAGCGGCCACACGGTCTGCTCGAAGTAGAGCGAGCCCTTCCTCTGCACGGCGATGGGGCGGCCGTCATCGTTGTAGATGTGCCAGTCGTCCCCCTCGCGGCCCAGGTTGATGAAGGCGGGCACCTTGCACGGCGTGCCGTCGGGCAGCTCCCAGTCGGCCCAGTAGGAATCGTCCCGCGCGAAACCCCGCCCCAGCTCGACCGTGTCCACGCCGAAGCGGTCGAGCACCTCCGGCTCGACGATGGCGAGCTGCTGCACCAAGTCATAGACGTAGATGCCGCCGCTGGTGATGCCGAGACAGTCCTTCAGCCGGGCGTAAGCGATCGCCATGATCCCGCTGGACCGGTGCCCTCCGAAGTCTATGGGCACCGTGTCCGGCTCGGTGTGATTCAGCGCGGTCAGGACCCTCTCGCGCGGCCTCACGCTGCGTCCTCCTTGCAGGCGGCTCCACTGCCGGCAGTAACAGGAGGATAGTGACGGCGGCTCCCGGCGTCAACCTCCGCCGACCCGCCCCGGCACTTGCTTGCCCCCGCCGTCGTTGACATGGGATATAACATGGCAGCGTGGTCTGGCAGGCATTCGACGGGAGGAGATCATGAAGGCGAGCGAGGTCCTGGCGCATTTTCAGTCGGTCGGTCACTGGGTGAACTGGGAGAAGACGGTCGACCGGTTCCTGCACGGCGACGCGGACGCCGAGGTGCACGGCATCGCCACGGCGTGGATAGCCACCGACAAGGCGATCCGTGAGGCGGCCGACAGAGGGCTGAACCTGTTCGTGACGCACGAGCCGGCCTTCATGGACGGCTACAGGGGACAGCAGTCAGCCGACGAGGCCGCCGACCGGAAGAGTGAACTGCTCGACTCGCTCGGCGTGACCGTGCTGCGCTGTCACGACACCTGGGACCGGATGCCGGAGGTAGGGATCCCGGATGCGTGGGCCGCTTGGCTCGGCTTCGAGACTGAGGAGAGGCCCGTCGAGTCCTTCTACAAGATCTGCCTGCTGGGGGACGTCACCGTCGAGGAGGCGGCGCGCCGTGTGGCCGAGCGGGTTGCCGAGCTGGGGCAGGACACGGTCCTCATCTTCGGCGACCGGGCCAAACGGGTCGGCCGAATGGCCGTCGGTACCGGGGCTATCACGCACCTGCCCACAATGCTTGAGCTGGGAGCCGATCTGCTGCTGGCGACCGACGACGGGATGAACTTCTGGGACGGAGGGCTCTGGGCCGCGGACCTGGACGTCCCGCTGCTCATCGTGAACCATTCGACAGCCGAGAAGCCCGGCATGATGGCAATGGTGGACTACCTGAAGGGCATTTTCCCCGGCGTGCCGGTCGAATACGTGGACGTGGAGTTCCCCTACACGTCGCTTTGACCCGGGGCCAGTGTCCCCAAACGTTCTCAGGAGGAGGCCGACGCCACGGCGAGCATGCGCAGGACTTCCTGCACGGTCGTCTCGCCGCGGAACAGCTTCTGGAGTCCCACTTCGCGAAAACTGCGGCAGAAGCCCGGTGCGCGACCGGCTTTCCGGATCTCGTCGGTTTTGCCTTTGACGATGGCCTCGCGCACGCCGCCATCGACGTCAAGAAGCTGGTAGACGCCGGTTCGGCCTCGATAGCCCGTCATGTGGCACCGGGGACAGCCCGTGCCGTGGTAGAATGCCCGGCGCCTGTCCGCTGCCTCGATGCCGAGGGCGTCGAGTTCGTCCGCTTCCGGGCGCCTCTCGGCTTTGCAGTCGGGACACACGAGGCGGACGAGCCGTTGCGCCAGTGCGCACTGAAGCGCAGAGGCCACCAGAGAAGGTTCCACTCCCATTTTCACAAGCTGAACGGGCACGCTGGGGGCATCGTTCGCGTGCATCGTCGTGAACACCAGGTGTCCGGTGAGCGCCGCTTTGCAGGCGATCCTTCCCACCTCACGGTCCCGCACCTCCCCGATAACGATGACGTCCGGCCCCTGCCTGAGCATGGCGATCGTCGCCCGGCGGAAGTCGAAGCCGATCTCCGGGTGGATTGCCGCCTGGTCAATGCCGTCCAGGTCGTACTCCACCGGGTCTTCGGCCATCATGACCTTGCGGCTCGGCTCGTTCAGCTCCGACAGGGCGGCGTACAGGGTGGTTGTCTTGCCGCAACCGGTGGGCCCCGTCAGGATGATCAAGCCATTCGGGCGGTGGAAGGTCTGTCTGAAGCGCTTGAGCTGGTCCGGTTCCAGGCCGTGACTGTCGATCGGCGGGAGCAGCGCGCGTGGATCCAGCACCCGCAGCGTCACGGCGGTGCCATGTGTGAGCGGCATAGTGCTGAGGCGGACATCTGTCTTGCGTGCTTCAAAGTCGAAGGCGAAGCGGCCGTCCTGCGGCAGGCGGTCCGGCGCCCGGGACACGCCGCACCAACGGAGTGCTTCCTCGGCGAGGGGCCTGCCGAATTGCCTGGGCAACTGCGCGGCCTCAAGGAGGGCGCCGTCGATCCTCATGCGCACCCTCAGGCAATCCGCACATGGCTCGATGTGCACCTCGCTGGCCCGGGACTGCACCGATGCGACGAGCAGTTGGGCCAGCAGCCCGCACGCCTCCGCCTCGCTTTCCCTGACGCGGGAGTGGGCCTCCGATGCAATGCCGGCTGCCAGGGCCTTTGCCCGGTCCGTGTCGAGTTCGATGCTTGCCAGCAGGTCATCGAGCGCCGTCTGTGCCCCTTGCGCGTCTGCGAGGGGCTCCTCCCGTGGGGCAGGGGCGGAGGCGCCCTCCTGCGGTGCAATCACGTGCCCCAGCCCGCTCCGGCTGACGCGCCACTGCTTGCCGACTTTGCGCCCCTCGATTCGTCCTTCCCTCAGCCAACGCCTGACCGTCGCAGGGGTCACTCCCAGTTCCTCTGCGGCCTCCGTTACTGCCATGAACTGCGCGGCCGGTCCCGCCGAACCGGTCTCCTGCGCTTCCTGTGGCTCTTGTCGCCTCATCTGGACCTCCTAGGGCACTGGACTTTGGGCATACGTCTAATCCGTAAAAGCTAGCACGTCTGTAATCGACAGCATGTTCGCAAAAAGCGTTATACGCGATAAATGCACTTCTGTCAAGTCGAAAAGCGGTCAAGTGCGCCCTGGCGCCGAGAGCAGACGGATCAGGACGCGTCCTGCCGCCTGAGGGAGGCGACGATGGGGGGCAGGGAGATAGCCAGCATGAGGCACAGCACGCCGAAACAGTCGCCATAGCGGACGTAGGGCGGCACGGTGTCACAGAGCCGCACCGGCGCGCTGAGGACGCCTTCCTCGAGCGGCTTGATGGCTGCGTAGACCTCGCCGCTCGGGTCGATGAAGCAGGAGACGCCGGTGTTGGCTGCGCGGACGACCGTCGCTCGCGTCTCGACGGCGCGGAAGACGGCCATGGCCAGGTGCTGGCCGAGCTCCCCGGGGATGACGTACCAGCCCTCGTCCGTCACGTTGACGAAGAAGTCGACGCCCCGGCGGCGGAAGCTGGCCGTCAGGTCCGCGAAGACGTCCTCGTAGCACACAAGGGCTGCGAAGCGGACGGCCCCCCCGTCCTCGTCCGGCAGCGAGAAGACGACTTCCTTCTCGCCGGGCGTCAACTCGCGGGGTATGGGCGTGAGCGCCTGCAGGAAGGGCAGCGAATCACGCAGGGGGATGTACTCGCCGAAGGGCACCAGCCGCATCTTGTCGTAGCGCTCGATGAACTCGCCCCCGGGCGAGAGCAGCACGGCGCTGTTGCCGAACTCGAGCTGCACGTGAACGCCGTACAGAAGGCTGCCGCTCGCCACGGCCTCGCGGGAGACGTAGGCGGGCGCCCCCACCAGGAAGTACGCGCCCATGTCACCGCCCAGCGCCCGGACATAGTCGAGCGTCTGCCGCTGGATCGAGCGTTCCCTCTCCCTGCCGAAGAACTCCCCCGGCAGGTCCAGGGGCACCGGCACGGACGTCTCGGGCCATACCACCATGCGGACGTCGTCCCGGCGCAGCCTGGCCGTCAACTGTGCGCAGAGCTGCACCTCTGCTTCGCCCTCTCGGTAGCGCTCTTCGAGGTCCTTCCCGGGGTCATAGATCTCTTCGACCAGTCTCGGGATGTTCTGCTGGACCACGCCCACGGTCGGGCCCTCGCGGATCTCGAGCCCCGCCTTCGCCGAGTCCCCCAGGAGGCCTAGCAGGAAAAGCGCGAGCCCCAGCAGCGCGACTGCAAGCAGCGGGCGCTCGAGCGCGACCCGGCGAGTGGAGGGGAACCGGCGAAGGGCGGCGATGACGGGACCCGCCAGGACTGCGTTCACCAGGACGACGACGAAGCTGACGGCGTATACACCGCCCAGAGCGGCAAGCTGCAGCAACGCGGCGTAGCGGTACTGCGTGTAGCCCAGGAAGAGCCAGGGGAACCCCGGCCCGAGCCGCGCCCGAAGCAGCTCGAGGCCCGCCCACACGAACGCCGTCAGCACGGGCCACAGCGCGCCCGTGTTCCGCTGAAGCAGCCGCACGATCCCGCCCGCTGCCGCCACGTAGAGCCCGCAGTAAACCGTCAGGCCGAGCCAGCCCGGCACTGCAACGCTGGCCACCCAGGCGAATGAAGGCAGGTAGAACGCCAGGGCGGCCGTGGCCCCGCAAAGGATGGCCGCGCGGCATGAGCGGGTCCGGCTGACGGCGACCAGCAACGGGACCAGCGCCACGAATGCCAGCGGCCAGAGGTCGACTGGCGGAAAGGAGAGAAACAGCAGCGTCCCGGCGAGCGCAGAAAGAAGGAGCTGCATCAGCAGCGCCGTCACCGGGGACGGGGCCGGACCGGGGCCGTCGGCGCCATGCGCGCGGGGAACGCCTTCGGCAGGCTGTATCGGGGCGTAGTTGTCGGGCATAGCGGGAGGCCACCGTATGGGGTGAGCCCTGACATTCTACGGACTGCACGCTCGATGCGGCAAACGGGGCCGCCTATCCCCGCATCACCTTCACCATAAGCGCCGCCCCGATCAGGAACGTCAGAACGTTCCCAGCCCACATGGACGGCCCGATGGGGAAGGCACCGCTCTCTGCGGCGAGCTGCCCGAGGATCAGCAGCGGGTAGAAGATAAACAGCACGATGGCGAAGCTGATGCCGAACGCGGTCACGACTCGGCGGTGGCTCGCCACTATCCCGACCGGGATCCCGATGAACGCGAACACAAGCACGGCGACCGCCTGGACCAGCCGTTTGTGGACGCGTAACCTGAGCGAGAGCAGCTCCTCCTGTTCGCCGGCCCATTCGATGACCTGCTGGATCTTTCCGCGCTTGTCCATCAGTTCGAACTTTCTAACTTTGAGTTCCCGGATGGACTCATCGAGTTCGCGGGCCCTCGCGCTGGACGCATCGGCCAGGCTGCCGGCTGTCCCTAGCTCCGCCTGAAGTGTCTCGATCCGTTTCTTCAGGGCATCGACCTGAGCCAGCAAGTCCCGATGTCTCCTCTCGAGCTCCACCTGCTTCTCGATGTTGTCGGTATCGGTTTCCCTTGCCTGTTTGAGCTCCTGCAGGCAAGCCGCCTGTTGCTGTTGGAGGAGTTCGATGTCCTTCTCAGCATCGGCGATCAACTGGCGATTGCGCTCGATCACTTGCTCCTGACGCCTTGGCTCCTGGAAGGCGTGTTTGTCGTGCCTTTGGCGAAGGCTGCCGAGCACCCGGTCCACTTCGAGGATCTCGATGTCGTAGCCGTGGATTTCGGTAAACCCTTTCTCACGGACGCGATCGGCGTCACGGATCGCCGGGTGCGAGGCAACGGTTTCCCGCAGGCGGCGCAGCTCGTGCATGAGCTCCCAGAATCCCAGGTGCTTCTTCTGGCTGAGCACTTCCTCGGCCTTCGGTGCCACGCGGACCTTGAGGACCACCCGTTCGGACGTCATGGGGACTGCCTGATCCCCTACCTCGAGCCCGAACCACCTGACCGTGCAGTTGCTCATCTCGAACGAGACGAAGCCGGCGTGCTCGGGGTCTTCCTTGATGACGCCTGACTCGGCCGTGATGACCGTTCGGGGCCGGTCGCCGCGAATCTCCAGGACGACCAGGTTGATCATCTTCCCGTTCTTGAAGTCGTCGTACTGGACGTAGGTGGGCGGAAAGGCCAGCCGCCTTCTGGCGCAGAGCGCCACCTTGTCGAGCAGTACCTGCTTGAGGGCCTCGTGCCTGAGAGCCCTCACGGCCCCGCGTGCCCGGGGAACGGTCTCGAATTGGAAGTACACGGCCACCAGCGTGAGCGCCGCGGCCACTGCCAGCACCGGATAGACGACCCCAAACAGATGAATGCCGGCGGCTCGGATGGCCATCAGCTCGTTGTCGGACGACAGCCTCCCGAAGGTCATGATGACGGCCGTCAGAAAGGCCGCCGGGAGGGCCATTGGTACGCAGTAGGCGAACACCGGCGGCAGGAGTCCGCTCAGCCGGACCACGTCCAGCCCCTGCCTCAGGAGCTGCATGCAGAACCCCGCCGCCATGATCAGCACGAGCGTGGCGAACGCCGGGATCAGGGCCCGGAACAGGTCCTTCAGGATGTATATCTGCAGCTTCTTCATGGCGTGATCGCAGACGCCGAAGCGGCGACGGGTCGCCCGTCCACCGCGGCAGATCTGGACGGCCGACCCGCTCACGTGACAGCAGGGGCTATTCTAATCCAACAGCTTGCCAACCGACAAGTCTGGCGGCGCCGCGGCGGACCGTCCCCGGCAGGGAGGGACCGGCGAGACATGCGGCGTTTGCAGCGTCGCCGCCCTTTTGGGATAATGGAACATACTAACGCTTCGCCGTCCTTCCTTGACGTTCTTGCATGTTCTGGTCAAATGGGGCGTCGCTGCGTGCGAAAAGACTTGTACGATGGCGAAAAAAGCCCTGATCTCGGACATCCACGGCAACCTGGAGGCACTCGAAGCGGTGCTCCGGGAGATCCTCCATCAGGGCATAGATGAGATCTGGTGCCTGGGCGACATCGTCGGATACGGACCCGATCCCACTCAGTGCACGGATCTGGTCAGACGGAACTGCTCCCTCACGCTGATGGGCAACCACGACTGGGCGCTCCTGAACAGCCCGGTCGGGTTCAACAGCCTCGCCACGGCGATGATCTACAAGACCAAGAAGTGGATGAGGATCACCGACGAGTCGACCGATCAGGACAAAGAAAGATGGAACTTCCTGTCCCAACTCCCTCTCAGCGCGGAGAGGGACGACATGCTTCTCGTGCACGCTTCGCCGCGTGCCGAACTCAGTGAGTACATACTGCCCTCCGACGTGGCTCACGACCCGGGCAAGTTCGACGAGATGTTCTCCATGTTTGACTACATGTGCCTGGTCGGCCACTCGCATCTGCCGTGCTGCATCACGGAGGACCTGGACCTGTCCGGTGTGCGCGGCGAAGGGCTCACCATCGACCTGGACGAACGCAAGAGGATCATCAACATCGGTTCAGTGGGACAGCCGCGCGACGGCGATAACCGCGCGTGCTTCGTGACCTTTGACGACGGGGTCGTACGCTATAATCGCGTGCCGTACGACTACCGTCGCACCATGGCCAAGATCAACGAGCTCGGGGAGGAATTCCAGATGCTGGGCTACCGCCTCGGTCTGGGACGCTGAGCGCCATCCCCTTCCCGTGCACGCGGGCCAGTTCAGGCCTCGGTGTCTCGCGATGTTCGGAATACCGATAATCGTTCTGTGGGCTGTCGCATCCATGGTCGTGCTCGGCGTGCTGTTCAGCCTGGGACTCGTCGTGGCGGCGCGCGTCTTCCGTGCGAACGTCGATCCGCGCATCGAGACCGTGCTGAATGCCCTTCCCGGCGTCAACTGCGGCGGCTGCGGCTATGCCGGCTGCGGCCAGTATGCCGAGGCGGTCGTGGAGGGGGAGAAGGTCTCCCTCTGCACGGCAGGGGGGGCCGACGTAGCGAAGGCCGTTGCCGATCTGATGGGCGTTGAGGTCGAGGAGACCGTCAAGCTGAGGGCCGTGGTGCACTGCCAGGGCGGGACGAGCCGGTGCGGCGATCGGTTTGAGTATGTCGGCGAAGGGGACTGCCGCGCCGCTCACATCACGTACGGCGGCCCGAAGGATTGCATCTACGGTTGTCTGGGGCTGGGTACCTGCGCGGTCGCGTGCCCCTTCGACGCGATAACCATGAGCGAAGAGCGGCTCCCCGTCGTCGACCCCGAGAAGTGCACGGCGTGCGGCATCTGCGTCAGGACGTGCCCCCGCGATCTCATAAGCCTGCTGCCGGTGCACTGGAAGATCTATCTTGGCTGCTCCTCGCACTATAGGGGCAAGGCGGTCAAGGACATCTGCTCGGTGGGGTGCATTGCCTGCGGCCTGTGCCAGAAGAAGGACCCCCATGAGGCCATCGTCCTGGAAGATAACCTGCCGGTGCTGGACTTCGAGAAGGCCGGCGGGGACTTCCGGACGGCGGCCGAAGTCTGTCCCATGAACTGCTTCGTGATCGAAGGAGAACCTCTCGTGGCGGCTGCGGCCGCTGCTCCCGGTGAAGCCCGGGCCGGTGCTTCCGGCGAAGCCGAAGCCGGAGCGTAACACCGCGCTCGGCTGCGCAGTCATCTCGCGTTTCCAGGGCGGCGCTTGCGCCGCCGTGTGTGACAGGAGGAGGATCAGATGGTCGAAGTGAATAAGGAGGAGTGCACGGGCTGCGGCACCTGTGTGGACGCGTGCCCCGTCGAAGCCATCTCTCTCGTCGATGGCATCGCTCAGATCGACCACGGCGAATGCACCGAGTGCCTCACGTGCGTGGACGAATGCCCCGTCGAGGCGATCTCCGCAGACTGACGTCGTCGGTTCAGCCCAGCCTGGGCCGGGGAGCGTAGCAGGCTCTTCCCGGCCCTTTCCTTTTTGGGCAGCTTGTTTCGGGCGGCACTTGCTTTCCCCGTACACTCCGGCTCGCTATAATCCTGTCCGAGGTCCCGCTTGGGGAGGACTGGGGATGCGACTGATGCTGATCATAGTCTGCGCGGCAGTCTCAATCTGGCTCGGCCCGACGGCCGCCGAGCCGGCAGCGGAGCCGGCGCCGCAGGCTGACGCTCGAGATCAGGCCCGCATTCGCAAGATAGGCCCGAGTCTCTACCAGCTCGGCAACGTAGTTCTGAACGTCGAAGCGCGGACCGTCCGCTGCCCCGGCCGGGTCAACATGGACGAGGGCGGCCCGATCGAGCTGCTGGCCTGTCTGCCGCGTGGCAAGACGCACGAGAGCGTCTTGACCCTCGACGTCGAGCCGAAGCACCTCCAGGTGGCGCTGAAGCTGCTGGGCATGAAGGAGGGGCGCAACCCGGCCGTTGACTACCCGGAGGATAGCCCGGTGAGGCAGCGCCCGGCGGGCGACGAGGCGTTGGTGTCCGTCGAGTGGCGCCAGGCCGACGCAGAGCCCGACAGCGAGCCCTCCCGCTGCCGCACGGAGAAGCTGCTCTTCAACGTCGAGGCCGACACGCCGCAGGCCGAGGCCACCTGGGTCTTCCTGGGAAGTCGTGTCAGCGGCGGCAAGTTCGGTGCCGATCTGGACGGCAGCCTCATCACGACGTATCACGACCCGCTGGCCATCCTCGAGTTGTGCGCCCCCACCGTGAACGACGACATCTACTACTTCGTCAACAAGGATATCTGCCCGCCGCTCGGCACTCCTGTCGAGCTCATCATCGAACTGCCGAAAGAAGAAGGCAAAGAGGCCGAGAAGCAGGCATCAACGGAGGAGAAAGAGTGATGGCCCCGCGAAGTCGAGGTCGGTTCCTGCCGGTCCTTGCGCTTGTGGCGTTGCTGGCCCTTGCCGTGACGGCGGCCCGGGGGGCGCCGAAGCGGGACGTATCGCTCCTGCGTGAGAGCCAGGCCGCCGCGCGCCGCGCGCTGCTTCACCTGAAGTCCACTCAGGGCGAGGACGGCTCCTGGAGCGATCACCCGGCCATCACGGCGCTCGTCGTCATGGCGATGGTGGGCAGCGGTCAGGAGGACTTCGGGCCCGCCAGCGACCCGGTCCGCCGCGGGCTGGACTTCATCCGCAGCCACGCGAAACCGGAGGGCGGCATCTACGACCAGTTCTATCCCTCCTACAGCACCAGCGTGTGCGCACAGGCGCTTTTCGCAGCCGGCACGCCCGAAGACGAGCCGCTGGTGCGTAACGCCCGCCGCTTCCTGCTCGACTCGCAGGCGGATGAGAGCGAGGGCTTTACACCCGACAGCCTCGAGTACGGCGGCTGGGGCTATGAGATCAGTCCCTCGCGCGAAGAGACGCACCGCGCCGACCTGTCCAACACGCAGTTAGCCCTGGAGGCCCTGCGACAACTCGAGGCTCTGGACGAACAGGATCGGGCCAGGTCCGCGGCGCCGGACTGGGCCCAGACGCCCACCGAGGTCGCCTACGGGCGGGCGATCAAGTTCCTGGAGCGCTGCCAGAACCTGCGCGACACGAACGACCAGGACTGGGCTGCCGAGGACGGCGGATTCGTCTATCGCCCCGGCGAGAGCAAGGCGGGTGAGAGCCCCGACGGCGGGCTGCGCAGCTACGCCGGCATGACCTACGCCGGGCTGAAGAGCATGCTCTACGCGCGGCTGGACAGGGACGACCCCCGCGTGCGCGCCGCCTACGAGTGGGCCTGCCGGCACTGGTCCGTCACGGAGAACCCGGGGCTCGGCCAGCAGGGGCTCTATTACTACTACGTGACGATGGCGCGCGCCCTTCAGGTATACGGCACGGAGCTGGTCGTTGACGCCGAGCAGGCGTCCCACGATTGGCGACGGGAACTGGTCTCACAGCTATTGACGGTGCAGCGGGCGGACGGTTCCTGGGTCAACGAGAACGGACGCTGGCTGGAACAGATACCGGACCTGGTGACCGCCTACGGCCTTCTGGCCATCCAACATGCCACGGAGGGCTGGTAGGGGCGGGCCGCGTTGGCAGACATTTCGGCCACCTGCTCGTCAGTCAGGCCGGCTATAGCCAATGGCTGTTGATGTACGACACGGTTTCCTGAGCGTCCAGTGCTCTGCTGGTGTTCCCTACGCGGATGAAGAACTCTTTGCCGCGTTGCGTGGATAGATAGGCAGGCTCACTCGAGGGAGCGACGTCGACACGGCATACTGTGGTCCCGTCTGCCTGCTCGAAGCGCACTTTCAGGATGGCTCCCAAACCGGCTCCGATGTGTTCGGCGACCAGGTTCAGCAAGGTCTGCTCGAACGTGTCGGTGGTCGGCTTGCCGAAGCTCCTGAGGTCTTGCGTGATCCCATGCGCGTTCCCATTGTCCTCAACACCGATCAACAGTGTGCCGCCGTCGCTGTTAAGAAAGGCCACGATCGTCCTGAGCACCGAGAACTGGAGCTCCTTGTTGACGCGGCCCTGAATGACGTCCCAACGGAGCGTGCTCTTGAACTCGAGCGTCGCTGACTCGTTGAGTTGTCGCAGCTCGTCAACTGAGCGCTCGACCTGGACCTCCGGCTCGGCGACGAGGCAATCCATGAACTCGTTAATCTTCTTGGCCATCAGATCGCGTCGAGCGGCCAGGAAGTCACGGAAACGTTCGACGTGCCAGAGCTCCGGCTTGACGGGAACGAACTGCTTCGTCAACGCGCCGGCGTACCTCTCTTCCACGGCTGGCAGGTAGTCCGCAGGCGGCGTGTCTCTGAGTTCAAGGTTCGTCTCTGCAGTCAGGAAAGCTCGATTGGCGATCTCGTTGATGATCTTCCGGTGCAGGTGGTTGTCCGAATCATAGCCGCTCCTGTAGAGCAGCGCCTGCGGGAAGATGTGGTGAGCATGAAGCTGGTAGCTCTTGCCGACTACGGCGCCCAGCGGCGCTCCGTTGAACCAGTCGACAGCACCGTGAGCCTTTGCCACGATGACGGCCATCCTAAACATGGGATGGGTGATCCAGCGCCCGTCCATATCTCCACCCTTGACTTCCAGGCGGCCACGCTGATCGATGATCTGGTCGCAGAGCGCCGGCCACGGCACGTCCTCCTTCACGACGATTGAGACATCGTGTTCGAGGCGCTGATCCGTCTGTGCGGTGTACCGCTGCCACATCTGCGCTGCATACAGCCAGTGCAGGGCTTGCCGCATCGCCTTGTCGGATGGAAACCTGCCGTCGTGGACATCCAGATAGACGAGCAGTGGGATAAGCACGTTCGGCGTTGCGAGGTCGTCCGTGGAATGGATGAAAGCCTGGCTTGGCAGGATAGTCACCAGGTAATCCAGCCGCTTGCTGAGCCGTCCCCATCCGGCTTTCAGGGCGTTTGGGTCCGCGCCGTGGATTGTTTCGTACAGGGCTCGGTGCATCACGACCGCAGTGAGCGCCCGTGTCATGACCGTCAGGTCAAATCCGAAGTGCGACTCGTCGAGCTCCGCGCTCTTGTCCTTCAACACGCGTCGGGCGGCAGCCCACGTGCCCGTGACGTGTGTGAGGGCGAGTTCCGCGTCCGTGAGCTTGGTGCCCAAGCTGTTGGTGCGATCGAAGATGTCGATGGCCTCGGTTACGGATGCCTGGGCTGGGACGACCTGCTCGGGAATATCCCGGTCCCGGATGTTGCGCAAGCGGTTCAGGTTCTCGTTGTACTGATTCGCCAGGCGGAATGCTTCTTCCTTGTTCCCGTCAGCAACCTGCTCGGCAATCTCAAAGATGCGGATCTCGTTCTTCTGATCGAAGCAGTCGACCACGCGCTGCCAGAGCGGATCGCCCGACATGTGGGACCTGAGGTAGTACTGAAACTCGCTGGTGCCCACGTGGAAGTGCAGGTCGCGTGGGTCATTCTGCAGATCCTGCCCCGTGTAGTAGTGAGGGATGGTGCCTTCGATCAGAAGATGCAGCGTCGTCAGACGTTGCTGTCCGTCCAGTATCACCCGTACGGCGCCGAGTTTGTCAGGACGCACGTTGATGTTCTTGAGCTCGGGCGGGCTGTCCGTCTGCCAGAACAGGAGACCGCCGACGGGATAGTCCTTGAACAGCGAGACCATCAGCTCACGTGCCCGGTCTCTTCGCCAGACGTACTCCCTCTGGAACTCCGGCAACACGAGGTTCTTCTGTTGAATGGCGTTAAGCAGGAGACTTACCTTCATCCCAGCCCTCCCCGGGGCCGGCCGGCGCGGCGCACGCGATTAGGCCCCATTGCCCCTTCGGCGCCCGCTCTTTGCCCGCAACGACCCCAGAATCAGCATACCCCCATAGTCAGTAGCTGCATGGAACCCGCCATCATTATGGTGCCTTCCGGTAGCATGTCAAGCGTGGCCCCCGGATCCGGCTCTGGCACGAGCGCGGTCCGTCAGTACGCACCACCGCCGTCTGTGCTGGTCTTGGTGTCCCCCATGAAGGCCACTACCCCGGAGAGTGTGCCCGAGCCAGGGCGCGGCTACGTGCAGACCAAGGTTGGAGCAAGGCGCCGCTGCGAAACGAACCCATTCTATCGTATCTCGTCCATGAAGAAGGCTTTCCGATGCACAGACCCTGTGGTCCGGCAAAGCCGCATCCGCTGAGGCACAGACGGGGGATGGTCTCAGGCGTGGCAACAACGGGGTTTCATTCGGCGGAGAAGAAGCGGGCGGCGTTGGCGAACATCTCGGCCACCTGCTCGTCGGTCAGGCCGGCCCCGCGCGCGACCCGTTCGGCCTCCACGCGACTGGGGTAGTCGCCCGGCGTGTGCCCGTCCGAGCCGAACACCAGCCCCGCGCCGTGCTCGATCGCCAGCCGCGCAACGTGCCCGTTGGTCAAACTGTGGCCCCGCTTGCTGGATATTTCGAGCATGACGCCCATCTCGGCGGCCAGCGCCACGTCCTCGGCATCGATCAGGCCGGGGTGGGCAAGCACGTCGCATCCGGCCTCGATGGCAGCGCGGTTGGTGCCCGGCGCGACGGGCTCCACGAGGGTCTCTCCGTGCACGAGTACTATCTCGGCGCCCATCTCCCGCGCGCGCACGATCAGCCCGTCGATGAGCACGGGCGGCACGTGGGTCAGCTCGCATCCCGGCAGCACTTGCAGCTCCCCGTACGCTCCGGCGACGGCCTCGCAGAACTCAACCAGTGCATCCAGGATGAACTCGAGGTTCGAGGGGTCGCAATGGTCGGTGATGGCCATCGCGCGGTAGCCCTGCATCTGGCACCGCCGCGCCAGCTCGGCGGGCAGCAGGTCGCCGTCACTGAGGATCGTGTGCGTGTGCAGGTCGATCATCACGGCCTCGAGAGCAGACGTCGTTGGGATTGCCGCCTTATATCAGAACGTGCCGTGCGTTGCCACTGCACGGCCATGCCCTCGCCCCCGAGGCGCATAAAGCCTATTGACCATGAAGGGCGCTGGCCCTACAATGCCCCGGCGAACC
>CAYUDW010000013.1:11341-32583 GCA_964442595.1 uncultured candidatus Brocadiaceae bacterium | reverse complement strand
AGTGCAGCACGCCCTCGGCGAGATCGGCTGCGAGCTCTGCGGCGGCCACACGGAGGTCACCATCGGCCTGGATCGGCCCATCCTGGTCGGCCAGATGCTGGGCGAAGTGGACGCGGACAAGTTGGTCGACAAGGCAAGCATCCAGCCTGGCGACCGCATCCTGCTGACGAAGGGCGTGCCGGTCGAGGGAACCGCGATCATGGCCCGCGAGCGCGGGGCACAGCTCAGCGGCGCATTCGCGGAGGAAGTGATCGAGCTCGCACGGCAGTTCCTGGACGAGCCGGGCATCAGCGTCCTGCCGGAGGCCATGGCCGCCTGTGCGGCCGGAGAGGTGCACGCCATGCATGACCCGACGGAGGGCGGCGTCGCCACGGGGCTCTGGGAGCTGGCCGAGGCGGCAGGCTGCGGCGTGAGGGTCGATCAGGGAAGTATCCCCATCGTGGAGCCGGGCGGCGCCTTCTGCCGTCACTTCGGACTCGACCCGCTGGGGACGATCTCGAGCGGCTCCCTCCTGATCTGCGCCCCGCCCGAAGATGCCGAGAAGATCGCCGCTGCAATCGAGGGTATCGGCACGCTGTGCGCCGACGTCGGGGAGGTCCGGCCCCGCAGCGAAGGTGCAATGATGATGCGCGAAGGCAAGCCCACGCCCATGCCCGTTTTCGCGCGGGATGAGATCGCCAGGCTCTTCGAGTGACCGCCACGCGCCGGTTGCGGTTTCCAAGGGGCGCGAAGTATCATAAGCCCACGGATGGATCTGCCCTTTGCGTATGTCCTATCCCCGGATGGAACCATTGCCATGAAGGAAAGAACTGCGCGGATCGTTGGCGCAAGGCTGTGCCTGCTCCTGGCGCTCGTGTGCCTGGCAAATAGCTGCGACGGGAAACCGGAAGAGAGGGCCGCACAGCCCGCCGCCGAAGAAAGCGAATGGCAACGGAAGTACGAAGACCTGGTAAACGAGAACGAAGTGGTGTACCGTCAGCTCAACGTCCTGAAGGCGGAGAACGAGGAGTTACGGACGGAGCGCGAGCGCCTGAGGGAGCAACTCAAGGACCTGGACCAACTGGCCACGCTGAGGGCGCGCCTTGCCGAACAGACCCAGCTCGCCCAGCAGCTCGAGCGCGAGGTGGCGCGGCTGCGTGAAGGCGAAGAGGCGCGGCCGGAGCCCAAACCCGTCGAACCGTCGGAGAATCTGGCACTGGCGGTGCAGAGGGGGCGACAACGCCTCGAAGAGCTGGGCGCCGTGCTCCTCGATCGCCGGCAGTACGGCACTGCGCACGCCATCATCCTGAGCGCGCTGCAACTGGGGTCCGAGACACCGCGCACGTTCTTCCAGCTCGGTGTCTGCCAGGCCGCCGACGGCAGATTCGACCAGGCGGCGGACCGCTATGAACAGGCCCTGCAAGCCCTCCAGAAACAGCCGGACAGGGACGACGACCTCCTGAGGAACTGCCTGATCAACTACGCGGCTGCCCGACTACAGCTCGGCCAGCCGCAGGAAGCAATGCCGCTCTGCCTGAGGGCCATCGAGCTGGACGAGACGTTCGCCCCCGCGTACTTCAACCTCGGCCTGGCCTACGCCGACCTGCCCGACCGGCGCCAGGAAGCCGTGGAAGCCTTCCGCAAGCACATCATCCACGGGGGGGCCAGAAGCGTGTCCGCACGGGAGCTGATTGCCGAACTGCAGGCTGAGCCCGCCGCCGAAGTCCAGCCCGAGCCATAGCCTGCACGTGCGCGGCGGGCGACGCCTGAGGCTTGACAGCGAGCCGTCACGAGGCGTATAATCCTGGATGTCATGGAACAGGTGTCGACCAAGCTCGCCCACAGCCTCGCACTACGCTGGCTAGCTCTTCCCTGGCTCTGGCCAGGGCGTTGAGGCGGGCGGGGTCTGTACCCTGCGCTTGAGTCGGACAGTTTCAGCCCTGCGCCTCGACCGGCCGCGGGGCTTTTTCTTTTGGGTCGCACTGCAGCGGTCTGATCGGCGCCTCGACGTGAGGCGCGCCCGGACCAGGACGCAGAGGAACGGCAAAATGGAAACGAACAAGGACAGGATCATCATCTTCGACACGACGCTCAGAGACGGCGAACAGGCGCCGGGGTGCTCCATGACGCTGGACGAAAAGATGCGCGTGGCAGATCAGCTTGAGCGCCTGAACGTGGACGTGATCGAGGCGGGATTCCCCATCTCCTCTCCCGGGGACTTCGAGAGCGTGCGCGAGGTCAGCCGGACCGTCAGCAAGCCGATCGTGGCCGGCTTGGCCCGCTGCGTGGAAGCCGACATCGACAGTGCCGGCGAGGCCCTCAAAGATGCCCGGAAGGGCCGCATCCACGTCTTCCTGGCTACCAGCAGGATCCACCGCGAGCACAAACTCAAGATGGACCGCGCCAAGATCATCGAGCTGGCCGTCCGGGGCGTCAAGAGGGCCCGCCAGTACCAGGACGACGTCGAGTTCAGCCCGGAAGACGCGTCGCGCACCGAGCCCGACTTCCTGCGCGAGGTGGTCGAGGCGGCCATCGACGCCGGCGCAACCACGGTGAACATACCGGACACGGTCGGCTACGCCGTGCCCTTCCAGTTCGCCGAACTGATCGAGATGCTCCTGGCGGAGGTGGGCAACATCGGCCGGGCCGTCATCAGCGTGCACTGCCACGACGACCTGGGCATGGCCGTGGCAAACTCGCTGGCCGCAGTCAAGGCCGGCGCGCGCCAGGTCGAGTGCACCGTCAACGGACTGGGCGAGCGGGCGGGCAACTGCTCGCTCGAGGAGGTAGTGATGGCCATCGCCACGCGCACGGACTTCTTTGGTGTCGAGACCGGCGTCAATACCCGCCAGATCATGAACGCCAGCCGGCTGGTCAGCACTGTGACCGGCGTCTCCGTGCCGCCCAACAAGGCCGTCGTCGGCCGCAACGCCTTCGCACACGAGGCCGGAATCCACCAAGACGGCGTCCTGAAAAAGAAGAGCACGTATGAGATAATGCGGCCCGAGGACGTCGGCCTGGAAAGCGGGCACATCGTGCTGGGCAAGCACAGCGGCCGCCACGCCTTCTGCAAGCGCCTGGAAGAACTCGCCATACATCTGGACGACGAGCAGATCGAGCACGCCTTCCAGGAGTTCAAGCGCCTGGCCGACAAGAAGAAGGAGATCTACGACGAGGACATCGAGGCGCTGGTCCGCGAGGAGACCGAGCAGGTGCCGGAGATATTCCGGCTGATCAGCTTCCACACGACCAGCGGCATCAACGTGACGCCGACGGCGACCATGTCCGTCGAGGTGAACGGCGAGGAAGTGAGGACGGACGCATCCATCGGCGACGGGCCGATTGACGCCGTCTACCGCGCGGTGGATCGCATAACGGGCCTCCGTTGCGAACTGCGCGATTACGGCATCCGCGCCATTACCAGCGGCAAAGACGCCATGGGCGAAGTGACGCTGGAGATAGCGGCCAACGGCGTCACAGAAAGAGGACGGGCGGCGAGGACGGACATCATCGAGGCGAGCGCCGTGGCTTACCTGAGTGCTGTCAACCGCCTCGTCAAACGGATCCGGAACGGCCAACCGGCCCCGCAGCGGCCGCGCGGCATGTGATGCGCCCCCCGGACACCTGGAGCGGGAAACCGGGCCGTGCTCAAAGCGACGGCACTTCCGGCGGCGCCTCAGCGGAGGCCGAAGAAGGGCCCAGGAGCCGCTGGCGTTCCTTGAGCCGCATCACCCCGGTGAGGGCGGCCATGACGGTGCTGAGCACCAGGACGACGGCACCCACGATGGCGATGACGTAGGCCAGCGTATGCTGGCTGTAGGTGAGGAACTCGACCACGCTGGCGCCCGGCTGCTCGGTGAGGATCTCCGCGACGCAGCGGTCGATGTTCATCAGGTAAAGCAAAGGGAAAACGAGTGCAACGGTTCCTGTGATCATGCCGACGATGTAGGCAGTCATGGGCCCCTCCCGAACAGAGCAAAGGCGATTGCAGCAGAGCGAGTGCGCTCTGGGGATTGATTTTACGCAGGCACGAAAACGGAACGCAAGGGAATTCCCTATTTGCCCCATGGGGTGTGGCCCGCCCTGGCAAGACTGAGGGGATACATATGGAGCCTCAGTACCATCCGACCTTCGAGCAGTTCCGAGACCTGTTCGGCCGCGGCAACGTGGTGCCCGTCTACCGGCAGTTGATGGCCGACACGCTGACGCCGGTGCTGGCCTTCCAGAAGATCGCGTCCGGCCCGTACGCCTTCCTGTTGGAGAGCGCAAGCGGGCCGGAGAAGATCGGTCGCTATTGCTTCCTGGGCAGCTCGCCCTTCGCCCTGTTCAAGAGCGCGGGCAACCGGGTGGAGGTTCAGGAGGACGGCGAGGCCAGGACCTGGCAGACACAGAACCCGCTCGAAGACTTCCGCCAGTATCTGGACAAGTTCAGCTTCGCCGCGCTGGAAGGTCTGCCCCGGCTCTCGTGCGGCGCCGTCGGCTACATGAGCTACGACGTCGTCCGCTTCGTGGAGCACCTGCCCGACTGCCCGGAGGACGATCGCGGCCTGCCCGACATCTTCTACATGTTCTACGACGAGATACTGATCTTCGACCACCTGAACAAGACGGTCAAGGTCGTGTGCAGTCAGCGCACCGACGGCACGTCGCCCGAGCAGGCATACCGGCAGGCGACCGAGAGAATTGACCGCGTCATCGAGGAGTTGCGGCGGCCGCTCACAACCGTCACCGACGACATCGAACCCGTCGGCGAGATCACGCAGGCCTACGAGTCGAATTTCGAACGCCACGACTACCTGGCCGCAGTCGAGAAGGCAAAGGAATACGTCCGCGCCGGCGACATATTCCAGGTCGTTCCATCCCAGCGGCTCAAGACCGAGACGAACGCCGCCCCGTTCGACATCTACCGTGCGCTCAGGGTCGTCAACCCCTCCCCCTACATGTTCTTCCTCAAGCTGGACGACCTGCACCTGATCGGCTCTTCTCCCGAGGTGATGGTCCAGGTCGAGAACCGCCGCGTCACCGTCCGACCCATTGCCGGCACGCGGCCGAGAGGGGCGACCGAGGAGGAGGACGAACGCCTCGAAGCGGAGCTGCTGGCCGACCCCAAAGAGCGCGCCGAGCACATCATGCTGGTCGACCTGGGCCGCAACGACGTGGGTCGCGTGAGCAAGTACAACACGGTGGCTCTCCACGAGATCATGGTGATCGAGAAGTACTCCCACGTGATGCACATCGTCTCCGAGGTCGGGGGCGACCTGCGGGACGAAATGACGGCCCTGGACGCCTTGAAAGCCTGCCTGCCCGCCGGCACGCTCAGCGGAGCCCCCAAGGTCCGTGCCATGCAGATCATCGACGAACTGGAGCCCACCAAGCGCGGCCCCTACGGGGGCGCCGTCGGCTACTTCGACTTCAGCGGCAACATGGACACCTGCATCACCATCCGCACCATCGTGCTCTCAGGCAAGACCGCCTACGTCCAGGCCGGCGGCGGCGTGGTGGCGGACTCGGTGCCCGAGACGGAGTACGAGGAGACGCTCAACAAGGCCAGAGCGCTGCTGAGAGCCATTCAGGTGGCGGAGTTGATCGGGCGCTGAGCCGGCCCGTCAGAGCAGCAGGTGGGTCTTCTCGTCCGACAGGAAAAGCTGCCGGCCCGATGCGTCTTCGAGGATCAGTTCGCCCGAGCTCCGGATTCCCACCACCTTCCCGCTCACCTCGAGCCCCCCGACGCGCGCGTTGACCTGCTCACCCAGCAGGCAACTGCGCAGGCGCCATCGGGCCAGTATCCGCTCCCCCTGCTCCATCGCGAGTCGGCGGTACCACACGTCCAACTCCTGGAGGAGGGCGCGGCACACGTTGCTTCGATCGAGCTCGCGTCCGCGCTCGAGCCTCATCGAGGTGGGTTTGGGCCTGGCGTCCGGGGGCAGTTGGTCTTCGGTCTGGTTGACGTTCAGTCCTATCCCGAGGATGTGCGCGGGCGCGGCGTCGCCCCGGGCGACCCGTTCGGCCAGCAGACCGCCGAACTTCCTAATGCGCAGCTCCCCGGCGCACCTGGTGGTCACCACGAGATCGTTGGGCCACTTGATCAAGGCCGGCACGCCGAACGCGCGCGCCGTTTCAGCGGCCGCGACGGCGCCCATCAGGACGATCAGCTTCTGCTCATTTGCCGGCAGGCCCATGGTCAGGGCCGCGCTCATCAGGATGCCGAGCCCGGGAGGGCATTCCCAGGCGCCCTCGCGACCCCGGCCCGCAGCCTGGTGCTCGGTCAGAACCACGTAGCCGTCCGGGCCCCCTGCCAGCAGTCTCTCCCGCCCCACGTCCATGGTGGAAGGCACGCTGTCGAGCACTTCGCCCTCCGCCCCGATGACGGCCGGGCTCTTGCTGCCGCCGAATACCCTGTCTGCGTCAAGTGGCTTCAATGCATGACCCGCTGCTGAATCAACCGAGCCAGGCGGCCTTCAAAGCGATCCCCGCCCACGCCACCAGCGCGGCGTACACGGCGGCCGCAAGGTCATCCGCCATCACGCCCCACGCCCCCGGCAGCCTCTCCAGCGTGCAAACGGGGAAGGGCTTCGCGATGTCAAAGAATCGGAACGCGACGAACCCCAGCAGGGCCGTCCGCACCGGGGAACCGGCCGGCAGCAAGAGGAAGTACGTGAGCCACTGCCCGGCAAGCTCGTCCAGGACGAAATGCCGGGGGTCCGGCTCACCATAGGCCGCACAGGCCCTGCGACACACGGCGAGCCCGGCGCAGAGCGCGACCACGCTCAGCGCCGCCACGACCGCCACGCACTGCGCGGGAGGCAACCACCTGCAGGCCAGCACGTAGACTCCCCCCGCCGCCGCCGACGCCCACGTGCCGGGCGCCGCGGGCAGATGGCCAAGGCCGAACGCCGAAGCGGCCGCTCTCGTGAGCCAGTCGCTATCCTTCATCGCCCCCCTTTGTGACCAGGCGTGCCACGCAGTCATAGCCCAGAGAGCCGACGATCTCAACGTCGGCGAATTCGCCCGGCGCGGCGCCCGCCCCTTCCAGGTAGATCAGAGGGTCGACGTCGGGCGCCTCGCGCCGGCTTCGCGCGGGCTGCAGGTCGCCCTCAAGCGGGCCTGCTTCCTCGACCAGCGCCGTGGTCCTCTCCCCCGCCCTGGCGGCGGCGAGCTCGAACGCGATCTCCTGCTGAGCAGCCATGAGCCGGTCGCGCCGTTCCTCGCGCACGTTCTCCGGCACCTGGTCGGCCAATCGGGCGGCCGGCGTTCCTTCCTCCTCAGAGTAGGCGAAGCAACCGACCCGGTCAAAACGCATCGCCCGGACGAACTGAAGCAGCGTCTCGAACTCCTGCTCCGTCTCGCCCGGGAATCCGGTCATGAACGTCGTCCGCAGCGTGATCCCCGGCACGGCCTCCCGCAAGCGCGCCATCACGGCTTCGATCTGGGCGCGGGTCACCTTCCGTCCCATCCGGGCAAGGATGCGGTCGCTGATATGCTGCAGGGGCACGTCCAGGTAGGGGCAGAGCTTCGGCTCGGTCGCCAACACCTCGACCAGTTCCTCGTAGACGTGGGCCGGATGGACGTAGAGCAAGCGGATCCACTCCAGCCCGTCCACCCGGCACAGCTCGCGCAGCAACCGGTGAAGGCACCGCCCGCGTCCCAGGTCGACGCCGTAGTTCGCCGTATCCTGCGCGATGACGTTCAGTTCCCTGACGCCTTGCTCGGCCAGAAAGCGCGCTTCTGCGATCAGCTCGTCCGGCGGCCGGCTCCGCAGGGGTCCGCGGATCGTGGGGATGGCGCAGTAGGTGCAGCGATTGTCGCAACCGTGGCTGATGCGCAGGTAGCTCCAGGCCGCAGGCGTGAGCCGCCGGCTGCGAAGCATGAAGTGCGACGGCAGCGGCCCGACCGGACGTCCGAGCGCCCTCAGGGCCAGGCGCGCCACGCCCTCGGGATCGATGCCGATGAAGGCGTCGACCTCAGGAAGCAACTCGGCCAGCTCGTCCCCGTAACGCTGGGACAGGCATCCCGCCACGATCAACGTGTCCGGCCCCTCACCCTCGTCCTGGCCCGCCACGTCGAGGATCGCGTCGATTGACTCCTGCTTGGCCGCCTCGATGAACCCGCAGGTATTCACGATGGCGACGGCGGCGCCCTTCAGCTCGTGCGTGACCTCCACCCCGTTGGCCGCCAGCACGGAAGCGATGTGCTCGGAGTCCACCAGGTTGCTGGCGCAACCAAGCGTGAGTAGGGCCACCCGGGGGCGTGGCAAGTTGGATTCGGCCATAGACAGCGCAACGCGGGGGATCAGGTTTGGGCGCGGGCCTTTTCCCATTGCTCGAGCGTCATGGTCACGTCGCGGGCCTGGCTGCCGCGATACGAACCGACGATGCCCGCTGCCGCCATCATATCAACGAGCCGCGCCGCACGCGAGTAACCGATGCTGAGCCGACGCTGCAGCAGCGAGACCGACCCCCGCCGCGACTCCAGCACGACGCGCACGGCATCCTCGTAAAGGTCGTCGGAGCTGCTGGCGGAACCCTCTCGGGCGTGGTACTCGCGCAGGTCCGGCCGGAACCGCGGCAGGCCCTGCGACTCCACGAATTGCACGATCCGCTGCATCTCCTCCTCGGACAAGTAAGAGCCCTGCGCGCGGATGAGCCGGGACGTGCCCGGCGGCAGCAGCAGCATGTCCCCCCTGCCGAGCAGCAGATCGGCGCCGTTTCGGTCCAGGATCGTGCGGGAGTCGACTTTGGACGCCACCTGGAAGGCGATGCGCGCCGGCAGGTTCGACTTGATCAGGCCCGTGATGACGTCCACCGACGGCCTCTGCGTCGCGCAGATGAGGTGAATGCCCACGGCCCGCGCCTTCTGCGAGAGGCGTATCACGCTGCTTTCCACTTCCTTGGCGGCCACCATCATCAGCTCGCCGAACTCGTCCACGATGATCACGATGTGCGGCATGTGGAAAGGCACGTCGGCCAGGTCGGCGTCCCCCTCGGGGTCGAGCCTTTTGACGATCTCCTCCTCGCCCAGTTCGTTGTAGCTGCTCAGGTCGCGCACGCCGACCTGGGACAGGAGGGCGTAACGTTCGTCCATCTTCTTGCACGCCCATTTGAGCACCGACGCGGCCTTCTTCATGTCGCTCAGAACGGGGCAGATCAGATGGGGGAGCTGGTGGTACTGGGTGAACTCGACGGACTTCGGATCGATCAGCAGGAGCTGGACCTCTTCCGGCTTGCGCACCATGAGGATGCTGCAAATCATGGCGTTTATGGCGACCGACTTGCCCGAGCCGGTGGCGCCGGCCACCAGCAGATGGGGGCAGGTGGCCAGGTCGAGCACCAGCGGGCTGCCCGCCGTGTCCTTGCCCAGAAACAGGGGGATCGCCAGCTTGCCCGCCCTCTTGCCGAGCTCTTCCATCAGCTCGCGAATGCCGACCACGTCACGCTCCGTGTTGGGCACCTCGATGCCGACCGTGTTCTTGCCCGGCAGCGGGGCGACGATGCGCACGTTGGGCGCCTTCAATGCAATGGCCAGGTCGTCGGCCAGCGACTCGACTTTCGAGACCTTCGTCCCGGGCGACAGCGACAGCTCGTACATCGTGATTACGGGGCCGCGCCTGATCCCCACCACCTGGGCTTCGACTTTGAATTCGGCCAGCGTGCGGGCCAGCACCCGCCCTTTGTCCCTTATCTCCGATTCGTCCTCGCCGCCGGACGTGAAGACACCATCCTCGAGCAGGCCGATCGGCGGCAGACGGTATTCGCCGTCGGACGCCACGTTCTCGAACAGATCTAGGTCCACTTCCTCGTCGTCGACGGCCGGGGCCTTTGTGTATCCGGTCACAACCGCCGGCTCCGGCGGTTCGGCGAACCCTTCCGCCTCTTCTTCCTCTTCTTCCTGGGCAGGCTGCTCTTCTTCGGGCACCGTGGCCGCCGGCTCGGCGAGCGCCGAGACGGGCTCCGGCTGCACGTCCGCCGGCCCGGCCGCCGCGCCCACCGGGATCGGTTCCTCGCCCGATGCACGGCGCACGCAGCGCAACGGCAGGGACGCCGCCGACCTCAGACATGCCAGCGCTGCCGCGAAGGCGACCGCGAGCTCCGCCCCCGCCAGCAGGAACGCCCCGACCGAGACGGAAAGCAGCAAGAGGATGACGGAACCGGTCGCGCCCACCCCGCGGTACAGAATGCCCGCCAGCAAGATGCCGAGCACGCCTCCCGCAGCGCCCGGGCCCGCGCGGTAGAGGCCCGCCGTGCTGTCCGGTGATGCATGGGCCATCGCCAGTCCGAGCAGCACGCTCACCATGACGAGGGCCAGGCCCGTCAGCCGCATCGCCAGGCCAGAAACCTGCACGCCGAGGAGCAGCACCAGGCCGGCGACGACCACGGCGCCGGTCACCGCATAGGCCGCCCAGCCGAACAGCGCCAGAGCGTAGGCGGAGGCATACGCGCCCACCACCCCGCACGCGTTGCCGCCCGTGCCCCCGGCGCGCACGTCGGGGAAAGGACCCTCGCACGGGTCATGCGTGATCAGGCTGATCAGCAGAAACGCACCCACGGCGACCAGAACCAGCCCAACGACGAATCTGCCGGCTTTGCGTGGTTCCATCTCAGATGCCCTGAAAACACACGATCACCGCTCTCGTCAATCATTGTAGGTAAACCGCGAAGGCCAAAGCAAAGGATGCAGCGGGCGGGTGGCCCTGGCCTGCCGGAGGGCACCTCAGCTTCTTCGCGAAGCCTAAGTCAGTTGCAGAGAAGCGCTTGGCGCTTGACACCTCCGATCCTTCATGGTAAGAAAGGAAGATTCCCCGTCCTGCCGGGGGGCGGCGATCCACCGTGCAAAACCTGAGGTCACAATGGCGGAAATCCAGGTCAAAGAAGTCGAGCCGATGACGGTCATGAGCCTGCCCTTCACGGGCAGCTACGATCAAACGCAGGAGAAGATGGCTGAGTTGATGGGGTGGCTGCTGCGCGTAGGGCACCCCTACAGCGAGTTGCCGATGGCACTCTATTACGATGATCCCGCCAAAGTGCCCGAGGAGGAGCTGCGTGCCGAGGTCTGCCTGCCCATCGAGGAGGCCTGCGAGCCGGCCGAGGAGATCGAGCGCAAAGCATTGCCCGGCGTCACGGTAGCCTTCGCCATGCACGAGGGGCCCTACAGCGGCATACCCGCCACGTACGAGGAGATCTTCGCCTGGATAGCCGAGAACGGCTACCGTGCCGTCGAGGGGGCGCCGACACGGGAAGTCTTCCACAAGGTCCCGGGGCAGGCGGAAAGCCCCGAAGAGGTCCTGACCGAGGTGCAGGTGCAGGTGGAGCAGGCCTGACCGCCCGGTCGTCGTGGACGTGGACGGGTGCATCGAGCCCCGGTTCAGCGAGATGGGTGCCCCTGCACCGTAGCGTTTCCCTCTGCTGCTTGCCGGGCGCGGCGCGCCGCGCCCCTACTTCCCCCCCGAGCGCGGCGTCTCCGGATTGCTGGGCCGGGCCTCACCCCTTGGCAGGCTTGAGCGCGCCGGAGGCCACCATCTCCTCCAGGGGATTGTCCTCGATCTCCAGAGGCAGCTCGACCAACCCGCGCCGGCGCGATGACTCCCAGCAGGCGAAGATGATCTCGGTCGACTGGAGCGCGTTGGCGGCGCAGAGCTCGGAGTCCGTGCCCTCCTCCAGGGCGTGCACGACGTCGGCAATGGCACGCTCGTTGTACCCCGGCCCGTGGCAGTGCTCGCCCTCGCAGTCGATGGCCTCCCAGGAGGTATCCCCCGCGCGCTTGATGCGCAGCATGGGCAGGCCCTCCCCCACGGGCTGTATCTCGATGACGCCTTCCGCGCCGATCAGGCGGTTGTAGGCCCCCACGACGTCCTCGCCGAGCCCCGTGGCAGTATGTCCGTAGACGCCGTTTGCGTACTTCCACAGGGCAAAGGCGGCGTCCTCATTGTGCGCGCCGAAGATGCGGCGCTCGGTGCGGTAGTCGATCTGCGCGATGGCCCATTCGCACGGGGTCTGGTCGTTGAAGTAGCACGCCATATCGAAGTTGTGCGAGCCGTAGTCATAGAGGTTGCCGAAGCCGGACTCGACCCTGAGCAGCCGCCCGATCTCGCCCGCGTCGAGCAGGGCCTTGGCTTTGCGGAAGGGCTTGCCGAAGCGGCGCTGGTGCTGGAAGGTGAGCTTCGTCCCCTTGTCCGCGCAGACGGCGGCCATGCGCTTCGAGTCGCCCCAGGTCAGGGCCATCGGCTTCTCGCAGTGGACGCCCTTGACCCCGGCCTCCGCGCAGTCGACCGTCATCTGCGCGTGCAGGTGGGGCCAGACGCAGATGCTGACGATGTCGGGCTCCTCCCTGTCCAGCATCTCGTGGTAATCGGTGTAGGTTCGCGGAACGTCGAAGTGTTCGGCGAACGCCTGCGCGCTCTCCTCAACGATGTCGGCGCAGGCCACCATCTCGCACTTCTCGCCCAGGCCCTGATAGCCGGACGCGTGCTCGTAGGCCATCCCGTAGCCCGTCCGGTGGGGCTTCTCTCGCCTGCCAGTGCCAATGAACGCCACGCGGAACGTTGCCATGTCATGTCACTCCCGTCTGATGGTGAAGAACCGGGAACGCGAATGGTGGGCAAGTCTGTACGCCCCCACCGGGACTGCAAGAGGAACTGAAAGAAGCCATCCGTCCGGACTTGCTCAGCCTCCAGCAGATGCGCGCGCCATCGCTTCGGCGGCGGAGCGGATGGCGGCCGGCTTGTAGGGACGGCTCTTGCGGGTCACCGTGATCATGTCGAAGGCGCCGCAGCGCAGGTGCGAGAAGAGCCGGTTCATCTCGTCCAGGCAGCTCACGATGCCCCCCCCGGTCCCGCCGGCCGCCGCCACGCCGATGACGGGCTTGCCGGCCAGAGCCGATTGGTCGCCCCTGGTCGCCTCGCAGCGCCGCAGGCGGTCGAAGTAAGCCTTCGCCGATTCGGAGAGCTGCCCGAAGTAGACGGGGCTGACGACGACATAGCCGTCCGCCCCCTTCGTCTTCTCGTGCACGGCCTGGAAGCCGTCCTCCACCTGGCAGCGGTGCTCCTCCCAGCATGTGCCCCATCCGCGCGCACATGCCTGGCACAGGCCAATGTCCTCGTCGTTCAGGTAGATGACTTCCGCGTCGGCGCCGGCGGCCCGAATGCCCTCAGCGGCCGCCTGGACGCACTCCTCAGTCAGACCATCCTTGTTCGGACTCGATGCGAAGATCAGGAAACTCATGCGCGACTCCTGCACTCGAGGCTCATGCGTGCGTCCTTCGGTCCGTGCCGTCAGACTCGCCGAAAGACGTTCAGGTAAGGGAAGAGCTGCTCCAGACTGCGCAGGCGCGACGTGACCATCCCGAACAGGTCCCCGCTGGTGCCGACCACGGCGGAGGCGCCCGCCTTCAGGTACGCGCTCATGATGTAATCGGAGTAGGCGTCGTCGACGATGGCAACCACGGGGAAATCCTCGGGCAGTCCCTGGCGCAGCTTGCTCAGCAGCTCCTGGGGCTTGAAGATGGTGTCCAGCTCCATCTCCATGTAGCCGCTGTCGAACTCGAGCGCACTCAGGCCGGACAGCACGCCCACCGAATCGACCCCTTCATCGAGGCCGACCGACTCAGACGCCTCGTCGTACAAGCGCCTGTCCACCTCCAACCGCCTGCAGAGCCTGGTCACACACTTGCGCGCGTCCAGCGAACGGTCGATCGCCTCTTCGGAAGGGATGAACAGGACGACCTTGGGCATGGGATCCGGACCTCCACAATGGCGGGACACCGACGGCTGACGACGCACCTGTGCTCAGAGGTCTCTTTTACTCCATCGCACGGCGATCCGCAAAGGGATGCAACTACCGGATGGGAGCGGGCCTTGCTCGCAAGCCCGAGCTTAGTCCACGGAGATGCGGAACCGGTCACCGCCGTCCTGCACTGCCACGCCAAACGGCGCGCCGAACCTCAAGACGGCGAGAAGGATGCGGCTGAGCGGGAGAAGGGGAAGCCCGGACAGAATCCGCTTGACCTGCACGTCGTCACTCCACAATGCCATAAGCCAGCCGGCCGCCATGATCGCGGGGTAGATCGCGACTTCGACGCCGGCCAGCAGCATCGCAGCAGGCACGAAAGGCACGCGCAGGCGCACCGGCCGGCGGGAGCCGAACTCGACGCGAAGCCACCTGATCCCCCGCCTCGGTGCAACGGCAGGCCGAGAGAGCAACAGACGGACGGCTTGATCCGACGCGAGCCGTCCCCGCTCGACGTCGCCAAGGATGTCGCTGATCCGGTCCTCCACTGCACTCCCCCACCGGCTGCACTGGAGCAATCCGCCCCCGAGCGCGGGCCTACTCGATCACCACCTGGACCTTATCGGACCCGTCCTGGATGTCGACGAGCCGGAAGGGCCCGGCCCTTTCGACGCTCGAGATGATCTCGTCCAGGTCGTCGAGCCTGATGCCCTCCTCCTCCATTTTCTCGAGCGCCGCGCGGGGGATGAAACGCAAGGCCAGCCGGCCCAGCGCCAGTGGCACGGTGACGTTGACCTTCGGCTCATCCTGATCGCCCTCGAACACCCTCACGCAGAGGCACCGGCCGCGCCCCGACGGCTCGACCGCCGCATCCGCTTCGGCCCGCGTGCGAATTGCATCCAGCAGACGCGCCCCCTCCTCCGGGGTCACCTTGCCTTCCTCGACCATTCTCAAGACGCGCATTCGTTCTTCCTGCATGCTCTAACCCTCCTGGGGCTCGCCGCCTGTCGTCGCGGACAGCTCCTCCCGCGCGAGGCCGATGTGCACGTCGCCGCCCATGGCCTTGACGTCCAGGACGGCCACGCCGTCGCCGATCCTGTACTCGTCCACTCCCCGCTTCGCACCTCCATCATAGGGCGGCACGTCCGAGGTAACTGCCCCTCCCAGCACCTTCGTTCTGACCGTGACCGACGAGCGCGGCGAGAGAGCAAGGTCCACGCGCCCACCCATGGCCTTCACCGCGTGCTTGCCTTCGGTGACCCGCAGCGCGCCGACCGTGACCGACCCACCCATGCACTTCAGGTCGATGCCGCTGATGAGCCCCGTGAGCTCGGCGTTCCCTCCCATGCACTTGACGTCGAAATGCCCGGTGCATCCGTCAGCCTTCAGCTCGCCGCCTCGGAGGCTGATGCGGACATCCGCGGCGACGCCGGCCAACCTTGCGTTGCCTCCGGAGAGCTTGACCTCGAGGTACCTGATGGGGGGAACCACAATGTCCAGGTTCCCCTCGCGGCCACTTGCCCGAACGGTGCACGTGGTGCCGCTCCGCCGCACGGCGGCGGGCCGTTCCCCGGACGAACGGACCGTGGCGACGTCGGCGTCGTTGCGCTGAACGATGTGCACGTTGGCGCCCCTCGCCCGGACAACCAGCGAATCCCCGGCTCCCAGAGCGAAACCCTCCTCCGGCTCGGGAACTCGTTCTCCCTCGGCACCTCCTGCTTCCTCGTGCCGCTCGCGCCGGCCGGCAAAGGCGCGCCCGATGATGTCCCCCAGTTTGCCGATCGCCTGCTGGGCATCGGCCGGCATCCGCTTCCGATCCGCGTGGCCCAGCGATGCCAGCAGACGTTCGGCCTGCTCCGCGCTGATCTTGTGCTCGGCCAGCATGCGGAGGACCTGCATCCGTTCCTCGTCCACGTTCCGCCTCCGGTTCACTCCAGGGAATCCACCGCGTCTTCGACGGACAGCTCGCCCGACTCGACGCGCTTGAGCACGTCGAGCACGTCTTCCCTGCGCTCGTCTCCTTCGGCAAGGTCGGATAGACCCAGGGCCTCCTGGACGGTCCGCAGGCGGTTCCTGACCGTCGGATAGGAGATGCCGAGCTGACGCTCCACCAGCTTGATGTTGCCCCTGGCGGCCAGGAACGTGCTGACGAACTGCTGCTGCTCGGCCGATAGCCTGGCGAAGGGCGAAGTGGCGAAACGCCCTTCCATGGTGATGCCGCAGGCCGAGCAACTCAACCTGGTCGCCTCGAGCTGACCGCCGCAGCCGGGGCAGTTCAGGATGACCGTGTTCTTCACCGCAGCCTCCTCGGGATACTGCCGATCTGACTGGCATGGTATAACATGCACATGCCTATTGTCAAGTAGACGCCTTCACTATATCAATATAGTTCCCCATATTCCTGCGTGATATCAAAGGTGATGTCAAGAGGCAGTGCGGGAGAAGAGCGCGAAGGATGCGGCCAAAGCTCAGGCCAGGAGGTCGCCCCAGACATCGCTCGCGACGATCCGTTCGACCGCCTCCCTGACCGGTTCGCTCAGGTCGGCGCCGCGCGCCAGACCGGCGGGCTGGACGGCGAGGACCCGGCAGACGGCCCCACAGCTTCCCCGCAGGAAATCCACCAACGGCCCCAGTCCGGCGGAGTGCGTGGAAAGGCTCTGCACCTGGAAGCTCTCGGCGCCGAAAAGCCAGACCGTGCCGGGCTCGGCGTCGAAGTCCACAGCGTCCACGAACAGGACGTCGGAGGGTTCGGATTCCGTCACCTTGCCCAGGTAGTTCTCGGGCGTTTCGCCGCAGTCGAGAACGCGGCCGAATCCCCGCTGCATCAGTGCCTCTGCGACCAGGCAGCCGGCGGCATCGTCGCCTCGGAGGCGGTTGCCGATCCCCAGGACGACGCAGCGCGGCCCCACGGCGCGGCGGAGGGAATCTTCCCAGGATTCGGAGGCATCAGGGCGATGGGAGCAAACCACTTGTGAACCGTCCCGCGTGCCCGCGCCTCGCCCCGGGCGAGGCCGGGTCACGTGATCTCCTCGACCACGACGACCCGCCGGCAGTGAGGGCAGAGGACCCGCATTATGTTGGCGCGATCGCCCCGCGGCCTGGGCCTGACGGCCGGCTGCGGAGCGTTGACGAGCACGCCCTCCAGCGTGATGGCGAGGCCCGGATTGGCATGCGCCTTCGGGCCGACCTTCCTGGCCACCCAGCGGACGTGGTCCTTCGTGCTGATGACGCCCCCGCAGCCCTCGCACACCAGCAGTTCTTTCTCGTTTGTCGTGAAGGAATCCGTGCGGTCGTACGTGGCCAGGTCCCAGTCAGGTGTCTGATAGATGCCGTCGTCCGTGGTGCAGTTGTAGTGGCAGTGCCCGCAGAAGATGCACCGGTCGTAGCGCAGCTTGAAACGCCTCATCGGCGGGTCGCTGTCGACGTCGTCCACCATCTCGATGGCGCCGGTCGGGCAGACCCGGTGGCAGGCGCCGCAGCCGATGCAGACGTCGGGGTCCCAGACGGCGGCCCCGCGGTAAGCGCCGGTATCGACCGTGTCGCCGAAGGGGAACGCGACGGTATATGGGCCTTTGACGACGGCCCGAATGGCTTCAGGCAGATAAGGTATCTTGAGAGCCCAGAGGACCTTTTTCGCGAACGTTTTCAAACTCCCGACCTTCCTTCCAGGGCAACTGTCCCGCTGCTACTCGGCTTCAGGCCGGCCGGTTTCCCCGGGGGAGCCGGTCGCCTGACGGACCTTCTCGGCGTCTTCTTCGTACCTGTCGACGACGCTGCCTTCCCACAGCTTAACCCCGCCGAGGTGCGAACCGCGAGCCAGGGCATGAGCGCCCACCGGAGAGGTGAGCAGGACGAATATGGCGCACAAGATGGCCCTGACCGCAAAGCCGATCGAAGGCCCGCAGACTGCCGCGCCGATCAGGATGAAGCACGTGCCGAGGGTAACGCACTTGGTGGCGGCCTGAAGCCGGTTGTACACGTCCGGCAGGCGCACCAGCCCGAGCGTCCCGAACACGTCGAAAAGGACGCCGACTGCAATAAGCAGATAGCCGACCTCACTCATCGAAAGCTTTCCCTTCCAGGTACTTGGCCAGGGCGATCGTGCCGACGAAGCTCAATAGAGCCCATGCGATGCCGATGTTCAGGTAGAACTCCTTGCCCGTTCGCAGCGCATAGAGCGCACAGAACCCGACCACCAGCGTGCCCAGCACGTCGATGGCGACGGTTCGGTCCGGGGCCGTAGGGCCCTGCTGAAGCCTGTAGAGGCACAAGAAGGCACAGAGCAGCAACACCATGAAGAACGCGGTGAAGAAGAACACGCTCATTCGAAGATCCTCTTCAGGAGCCCTTCGAAACGCTGCACGATCTCCGCCGTCTGGGCTTCGGGGTCGTCCGTATGCACGTTGATCCAATGAACGTAGAGCTCGTCGCCGACCATGTCCACCGTCAGAGTCCCCGGGGTCAGGGTGATCGAATTGGCCAGGAACGTCTTCCCCAGCTTGCTCTTCAGCCCAGTCCTCACCTTGACGATGCCGGGGCGGATCGGCACGTCGGGGTGTATCACGCGGTAAGCCACGTCCAGGTTAGCCTTCACGCAGTAATACAGGAAGTAGGGTATGTAGAGCAACAGCCAGAACCACCTGAGCGGATTGAGCAGCCACTCCCTATGCGGGTACTTGCCCGTGGTCAGCAAAACGACCACCACGGTGAGCAGCACGCCCACTATCAGGAAGCCCCGATCGAGCACGAGGACGCCTTGATCGACCCTGAAAGTCAGGAGCAGCCAGAAGGCATAAAGGATGATGAATGCGGATATCCTCTTGTGCATCCTAACCTCCGAGCACGGACTTGGCGTAGCCGGCGAGCTGCATCAGATGGTTCGTCGCGGGCTTCAGCAGGACACCACCGTATAACGGCAGAAGCAGACCGAGACCCAGACACAAGACCGCCAGAACGCCCATGGCAAGGAGCATCGGCGCCGGCGACTCCCGCACGTTGTGGAGCCTGACCGGCAGATCGCCCTCGATCAGGTAGCGCTGCACCTTCGTGAAGGACAGCAACGTCATGAAGCTGACCAGAACGGTCAGCGCGCCCAGCACCCAGTGGCCGGCCCAGACGACCGCTATCACGATCAGCAGCTTGCTGAAAAAGCCGTTGAACGGCGGAACGCCGGAAATGCTGAGCGAACCGATCCGGGCGAACAGGCTCGTCCAGGGCATCCTGCCACGTAGCCCGCCCAATTCCTTCAGGTTGCGCGTGCCGGTCCGGTGCACGACGGAACCAGAGGAAAGGAACAGCAGCGACTTGAAGGCGGCGTGATTCGCCAGGTGAAACAGCCCGCCGAAGATGGCCAGAAAGGCCACGGACTGCCACTGCACCGTCATCTCCCGCTGCCTGGCCAGGACCTCGACGCCCACGCCTAGGGCGAGCACGACGTAGCCCATCTGGCTGATGCTGTGATAGGCCAGCAGGCGCTTGAAATCCCATTGCCCGACGGCCAGGAACACACCTACCACCATCGACAGCATTCCCATGGTCATGAGCGTGTAGGCCACCGCAGTGCTGGCGCCCATCACGTTGAACACCAGGCGTGCCAGGACGTAGACGCCGCTGGCCTTGATCAGCACGCCGGAAAGCATGGCCGAGACGGGCGCCGGGGCCGACGGATGTGCGTCCGGCAACCAGGCGTGGAACGGCACCATGGCCGCCTTAAGCCCGAAGCCCGCCAGGAAGAAGGCCATGGCCAGCCACATGGCGTCATTACGCTCGGCGAATTGGGTGAACTCGGCGATTTGCGCCAGGTTCAGCGTGCCCCTGAGGTTGTAGACGATGCCTATGCCCAGCAAGATGAACCCGCTGGCCACGGCGCTGAGAACCAGATACTTGAAGGAGGCCTCCAGTTCCTCGCTCTCCACGCCGAAACCGACCAGAGCGAAACTGGCCACAGCCGCCACCTCGAGGAAAACGTAGATGTTGAACAAGTCGCCGCTGACGACGATGCCGCACATGCCGGCGATCAGCAGCATGAGGGGGCTGTAGTAGAGGTGCACCTGGGTATACGTGCGCATGTAGCTGAGCGAGAACAGTATCGCCGCGAACGAGACCACAGCGATAACCAGCAGCAACAGGCGCGTCAGCCCGTCGCAGACCATGGCGATCCCAACGACGCTCTTGCCTCCCCGGATGCCGATCTCCAGCGTCTGGCCATCGCGTTGGACTCGCAGGAGGACCCGGGTGCCCGGCTCCAGCATCGCATTGGCCCGCCGCAGTTCGTTCATCGTGCCGAGGGGCTGAAAGGCCCTCGATTCGCCTTCCTCAGCAACTTTCCAGCCGGTGATGGCGTCGCCCGGCTGAATGCCGGCCACGTCGCCGGCGGTGTTGGGGACCACCTGGTCGACGACAACGCCTCCGGGCAAGGCCGCGCCGCCTTCCCCTGCCACCTGCGCCGGAACCGGGCGCCCCGTCAGGCCAAGCAGCTCCGACCCAGCCTTGTACTCCCCGATCCATGTCGTGATCGGGATATCGGACGCAAACGTGGCAAAGCTCACGATCAGGAGCGCCGTGGCAGCCAGCAGGGCGACGATCTCCCCGATCGGCCAGCCTCTCTTGGCGCCAAGGAGGCTTGCGACGGGGATGATGAACGCCGCCGCAAGCGGTATCACAACGGTAAGTGGCAGCAGAAGCTCCACTGCGAATCCTCCCGACCGTTAGCCTTTGAGCCTGGTGATCTGGGTCAAATCGAAGGTCCCGTACTTCTGATGCAGCCTGAGCGCCATGACCACCATCAGTGCCACGACCGACAAACCGATGACGATGGACGTAAGCACGAGCGCCTGCGGAACCGGATCGACGCTATGGCTCAGCAAGGCGCGGACGGCCTCATCCCTGTGTCCCATCTCCGGGGTCATAATGGGCGCGATCACAGGCCCCGACGCCGGAGGCCGGAACCCGATGAGCACAAGGAACATGTTCACCGCGTTGTGCATGACGATGATGCCGATGATGACCTTAATGAGGTTCTTCTTCACGGCGATGGCGTAGAGCCCGATGATGAACAAGACCACACAAAGAACGAAGGGCAGCACAGTGTGGATCATGACCGATCTCCTTCGCCCTTGTCCCGACCGCCTCGCTCGGCTTCGCGAAACGCAGCCAGCATCAGGAACGCGCCGAACAGCCCGGCGCCGACCTTCAGGCCGATCGCCAGGTTCAAGTAGGGCATGGAACCGCCCGTGAAAAGCCTGACTCCGAGATTGTGCGGCACGAAGTGCGCGAAGAACGTCCCCGTTATGAAGCCCAGCAGCGCCACGGCAAGGAACCCGATGGCCCCGAGCCCTTCCCAGAGCACCGCCATGTTGTGCCCCATCCTCTCCTTGACGGTGTCCGCCCCGAAGGCCAGCACGACCAGCAGCAGCCCGGCCGCACAGATAACGCCGCCAGCGAACCCGCCGCCGGGGGAGAGGTGGCCTGTCAGGATCACATAGAAGCCAAAGAGCATGATGAACCCTATCAGCAGGGCCGTAATCGTCTTGACTATGGGAGTCA
>CAYUDW010000013.1:0-11241 GCA_964442595.1 uncultured candidatus Brocadiaceae bacterium | reverse complement strand
AAGAGCATGATGAACCCTATCAGCAGGGCCGTAATCGTCTTGACTATGGGAGTCATGCCCCTCATGACTGCTCCTTCTTCCCTCTCGTCCGCAGCAGGGCGTAGCATCCCATGATGGCCGCGAATATCACCGTGGCCTCCCCCAGCGTGTCGTAGGCGCGGAAGTCCAGCAGGACGGCCGTAACCAGGTTGGTCGCACCCGCCTGCTGCGCGGCCCGCATGTAGCTGGCGCCCATGATCATGGGCGGATCGCCGAACGGCGTGAGCTGCTGGAAGCACAAGTACGCCCCCAGCAGTATGGCCATGATGACGGCGCCCATGGCGGCAACGTGCGGCGTGTCGCGGATGAACTCCTTGGTGGTGTCCTCCCTGGCCACGACGGTGCGGATGAGCAGGACGACGGCGAATATCTCCACCACCACCTGGGTCAGGGCCAAGTCCGGAGCCCCGACTATGAGGTCGACAAGCGCCAGGCCGAAGCCGAGCGCCCCAAGGCACAGCACGCTGGACAACAGGTCGCGCGTCTCGACCGCCACTATCGCGGCGATGAGCATGAAAGCTATGACACCGTAGAGCAGTGTCAGCGTTTCCGACATCTCGCACTCCTAGCGCAGGAGGAACAGCAGGGCGATGACTCCCGCCACGCCGACCACCAGCCAGGTGACGTAAACCTCCAGCACTCCCGTGTGGAGCTTGCGAAGCATTTCCACAAAGACCGAGCCGACCTGGCCTGCAAGCCGGTAGACGTCGAATGCCTCTGCCTCAGCGTCGCCGTAGGCGCCGCGGATGAAGGGCAACTCGCGCACGGTCAGGTAGAAGCTGGTCCCGCTCACGCGGGTGCTCGCCGGCAGGTCCACTTCGCCGCCGAGGAAGGGCCGCACGCGCCTCACCTTCATGGCTCGCCCGAATGAGTAAAGCAGCAGGCCCAGGACCAGCCCGATCAGTATCAGCAGGACGGCCTGGACGGGGCCCCAGAAGCCCAGCTTGAACGAGAGCTCGGCGCCCACATCTCCCTCCGCCACCGCCTGCCACCCGAACTCCACCCGCGCCGCGTCGAAAAGGTACGTGAACCCCGCGCCGCCGAGCACGCCGAGGGCCACGCAGAGGCCCGCCAGGATACCCAACGGGAGGAGCATGTTCCAGCCCACCTCGCGGATGTCCTTGCCGGCAAGCTTCTGCGGGCGTTCCCCGAAGAACACGCTGTGCATGGCTTTGACAAATGAAGCCAGCGTCAGGGCGCTGCCCAAGACGGCGCCCGCCAGCAACAGCGGCATCAACCTGCCTCCGCCCTCAAGCGTGCCCTGATAGACGAGCCACTTCGAGACGAAGCCGTTCAGCGGCGGCACGCCGCTGATGGCCAGGGCGCCAACGAAGAACGAAGCCGCCGTCAGCGGCATCGCACGGGCCAGCCCGCCGACGTTGTCGAGCTCCAGATCGCCCGTCCTCGATTCCACCGCGCCGCAGCCCAGGAAAAGCAAGCTCTTGTAGATCGCGTGGTTCACCATGTGGAACAGGCCGCCAATCACGCCGACGACGGTGCCCGTCCCTATGCCCAGCACCATGTAGCCCACCTGGCTGACGGCGTGGAACGAAAGGAGCTTGTTCAGCGTGTGCTGGACCATCGCCATCATCACGGCGGAAAGGATGGTGACCACGCCGATCACCATCAGCACCGTGCGCAGCCCATCGTTCAGAGTGAAGAAGCCCAGCGAGACGCGGGCCAGCAGCACGATGCCGAGCAGCTTGTCCAGCGAAGCGGGCAGTAGGGCCATCGTCGGCATCGGGGCATGTTCGGCGGCCGCGGGAACCCACGTATGCAGCGGCACGGCGCCGGCCTTCGCCAGCGCGGCGATGAGGAACAACACATAGATGCCGATGTCGCCCCAGTTCGAGACGACGATGTGCCCGTTGCCTTGCAGGTAGCCGATGTCGAGCATCCGCGTGCCGCCCCGGGCTATCAGGCAGCCGATGGCCAACACGAGGGCGACGTCCGCGAAGCCCAGCATCGAGAAAGACTTCGCCGCCCCGGCCCGCGCCTGCGAGCCACCGATGCCCACCATCAGGTAGAGCATCAGCGTGACCAGCTCCCAGGCGAGCAGGAACACGAGCAGGTGTCGCGCCGTCAGCGCCACGCTGGCCCCGGCGACGGCCCAGAGCGCAAAGGCGTAGAACCGCGGATGGGATTCGCCCGCGCGCCAGTACGTCAGCGCGGAAAGGATCACACAGAACCCGAACAGGAGCGCCAGGAAGTTCATGGCGCCCGAGAACTTGCCGATGCCGAACTGAAAGTGCATCAGGATGCGATGGGTGAGCTCGACTCGTCCGTACTCCACGACGACCGGCGCCATTCGCCACAGGGCGCCTCCAAGAACAAGCGCGCCGGCCGAGCAGAGCGCCGCCACCGGAGCCGCCGCCTCCCTCTTCGCCAGCCCGAGCAAGTAGCAGAGGGCACCCCCGATGATGAGGATCTCGAGAATGAGGAAATGCACGTTCTGGGGCTCCATGCGTCTCTCCTGTCGCCTCCCGTCGGTCTCTGCTAGACTTGCTTGCGGATCTGCTCGGTCTTCTCCCGCGAGAGCCGCAGCAGGTCGTTGAAGTCCATCAGCTTCTTTCCGCTCGCGGCGTCCCTGACCACCAGCAGCCTCTCGGTGCAGCTATAGCAGGGGTCGACCGAGGCCAACGTAATCGTCACGTCGGCTATGGGTTGGCCGATGCAACTGGCCTTGAAGGTCGGCACGTTGTTGTAGCTGGGGGCACGGATCTTATGGCGTTCGGGGCCGGGGCCGCCGTTGCTCTTCACAAAGTGGAAGGTCTCGCCGCGGGGCGCCTCCACGTGCCCGACGCCCTCCCCGGGCGGCACTTCCTTCACGTTCTCCCGTATCGGCCCCTCGGGCATCTCCCTGAGGGCCTGCCGGATGATCCTGATGGCCTCCTTCGTCTCCAGCAGCCGCACGACCACCTTGTCGAAAACGTCGCCGTTCGGGCACGTGATCACGTCCCAGTCCAGGCGGTCATAAGCTGCGTACGGATCGTCCCGCCGCACGTCTATCGGCACGTTGGACGCCCGCGCCGTCGGACCGCAAGCCCCGAACCTACGCGCGGCCTCCTCGGTCAGTACGCCCACGTTCTTCAGTCGCACGGCCAGCACCGGGTCCTCAAGGGCCGTGGTAATCAGCATGTCGAGCGGCTTGTCTATCTCGTCCAGCTTCTCGTTGATGACCTTCCCTTGCTCGGGCGTGATGTCCTTGCGGGAGCCGCCCACGGTATGATTGGCGTAGTTGATGCGGCTCCCAGTGACGGTCTCCAGAGCGTCGAGGCACGGTTCCCGGTAGCGCCACGCCCACATGAACACCGTGTTATAGCCGATGAAGTGCCCGGCCAGGCCGAACCACAGCAAGTGGCTGTGGATTCGCTCCAGCTCATTGATGACGGTGCGCACGTAAAGGGCGCGCTCCGGCACCTTGGCCTGCGCGATCTCCTCGACGGCCTGCACGTAGGCCAACGGGTGGGAGGCGGAGCATATGCCGCAGACGCGCTCGACGACGTACGGCACCTGGTCCCAAGTGCGCTTCATGCAAACGCCTTCTATGCCGCGGTGGTTGTAGGAGGTGCGCATATCCATGTCCACCACGGTCTCCCCCTCGCAGTAGAGCTGGAAGAACTCGGCCTCTTCCTGCAAGGGGTGATAGGGTCCGATGGGTATCAGCGTCTTATGCGCCATCTCTGTCTTCCCTGCGCAGCGGGTGCACGCCTTCCGGCCAGTCATCCGAGAGGATCAAGCGGCGCGGATCGGGATGCCCATCGAAGACGATGCCGACCAGGTCATTCATCTCACGCTCGATCCATTCGGCCGCCGGAACAACGGGGGTGACGGAGGGCAATACGGGGTCGCCCTTCGGCGTCCTGACCCTCATATTGACGACCAGCCCCACCGCATCGTATGCGAAATGATAGACGACTTCGAGCTCCTCCCCGACGTCGCTTCCCGTCGCCGTGGCGAAACGCGCGCCGAAGTCCTCGAACAGCACGCGGCCCAGCTCCCGGGCGTTCTGCTTCGCCACGTTGAAGTAGAGCCGGTTCGGCCGCGGCCTGTCGCACTCCAGCGGCAGGTCGCCGGCCAGCTCCTTCACGCGCTGAACGACGGCTTCGAGGTCTTCGGCCACTTCCTGCTCTCCGTTACAGGTCGCCCAATGCTTTGGCTATCCCGGCGATCAGCGCCTCCGGCTTCGGGGGGCAGCCCGGGATGTAGATGATCTTCGCGTCGGGATCCACTTCTCTCACCGCCTCATCCACCGGACCGGCGAAGTGCCACGCGTCGTGGAAGATGCCGCCCGTGCAAGCACATGCCCCGATGCAAACGACCAGGCAAGGCTGGGACGTCTGCCGGTATATCTCCTGCAACCGCGGCCTGGCCTGCCGGGTGCAGATGCCCGTCACAAGCAGTGCGTCCGCATGCCGGGGCGACGGCGCCAGGAGCACGCCCAGCCGTTCCACGTCGAACCGCGGCGTCAGCAGTTCGAGGATCTCGATGTCGCAGTTGTTGCACGCGCCGGTGTTGACGTGGTAGACCCACGGCGACTTCTTCAGGCCCCAGAGCTTCAGCTTGTCCAGAACCGCCATCCTCGAGTCCTTCGTCTACGCCCGTTCCTCACGACAGCCCGAGGCTGCCGATGCTGAGGAACGCGGCTATAACGGCCACGGGCGCCACAATGAACCAGAAGAACCTGACCGCCTGGTCAATGCGCAGCCGGGGCGCCGTATTCCGCATCAGAACGATGACGACCAGCAACACAAGGAACTTCAAGGGAGTGGTCAGCCAGCCCCAACCGCTCAGGTGCACGCCTCCCCAGAAGACCGTAATCACAAACAGGGGCAGCACGAACAGCAGCATTCCCCGCATCAGCCGAATCATGGCCAGCGCCGGGCCGGAATACTCCAGGATCGCCCCGCCCGTCAGTTCCGTCTCGGCCTCCGCCTGATCGAAAGGCACCACGCCCAGCTTGGCCTGCACCGCCGCCAGCACGCAGAGGAAGGCCAGGAACCCTCCCACGCTGGCCAGCGTTACGCCGTCGCTTTGCGCGCGGAGGATCGCCGAAAACTTCAGGCTGAGGTCGGCCTTCAGAATCGGCGGGACCAGTGCCAGGATGAAAGGCAGTTCGTAGCCGATGACGAGCTTCATCTCGCGGGCCGCACCGACCGCCCCATACGGACTCCCGCTGGCCGATCCTCCCAGGATGAGCACCAGGGAGGGAAAGGTCAGGAAGTACACAACCACTATGAGGTCGCCCACGAAGCTGTGGGCCGGGTCGATCGCTGCCGACCACAGGATAGTCGCCGCCACCAACACTCCGATGACGCCGAAGACCGGCGCCAGAAGGAACAGCCCCAGCGAGGCGCGCTCGGAGACGACCGTCTCCTTGCCAAGCAGTTTCACCAGGTCCGCGAACGGCTGGTATATGGGCGGACCCTTACGCCACTGGATGCGGGCAGTCACCACCCGGTCGATCCACTGGAAAAGGAGCCCCAGCACCGCCGTCCCGACTATCCCGAGTGTGATGGCAACTGCGTGCATGATTTCGTCGGTTACCGTGACCCGTGAAGAGTCCTACCGCTGACCAGCACGTACCCGGCCTCGCGAACGCCCTGGGTGATCTCCAGGAACTTCAGCGCGCCCGACGGGCAGACGGACACGCACCGAGGCGGCAATCCCTGGGGAGTGCGGTCGGCGCACAGGTCGCACTTGGCCACCTCGCGCCTGGTGATCTCGTTGTCTATGACGCCGAAGGGGCACGCCAGCGCGCAGCATCGGCAGCCCGTGCATCGAACCGGGCTGCGCCGCACGATCCCCGCCTCGTCCACGTACATGGCGTCGTTCGGACACGCGGCGACGCACGGGGCGTCCTCGCATTGGCGACACACTGCGGGCAGGGCCGAGCTGCCCTCGCTTCCCTCGTACCGCAGCGCCGGAAACTCGACGTGGCTGTAGAAGCACGCTGCCGCACAGCTCTTGCACCCGATGCAGCGTTCGGTGTCGATCACAAGCTGCTGCTGGACCGTTTGCACTTCCGCCATGCACTCCACCTCGCCGAGTCCTATTCGGCCTTGCGTATGTCAACCAGGGCCGGGGCCGGCTCGACCGCACCGTCCGCCCCGCGCCACTGGAGCAATTCCCTCAGCACGTCCCAGTGAGCCGGCAGCGCCACCAACCTTCCTTCGCCGCCGTCGGCGGTCCTGCACGGAACCGTCGTCTCTGCGCCGTTGGTCAGCGCCACGGCGCCCCTCCCCGTTATGCCCAGCTCAGCCGCCAGCTCGAGCGACAGGACGGCGGCCTCCTCCGCGGCCAGGCGACGCTGCCAGTTCGAACTGGCAAGCGACAGCCCGCCCGTGTAGCCCTGGGGTTCGGACGCCCCAACCAGCAGCGCTTCGCCCTCGCCGGCCTCGCTCGCTTCCAGTATCTCCGGCCCGATCAGCTCCTCCGTCGGCGCCGCGTCGGGCGCTCGCTCCAGCAGCGCATCCACGCCGGGCGCCGGCGCCGACGCGACTCCGGCGTAGGACACCGCCTTGCCGACGAGGTCCTTCAGCGTCAGGACCGTGGGTGGCGCTGCGAGCCAGGCCGGGCTCTCGGCCGGTTTGCCCGTCGGACCGAGCACCGTGCCACCCTCTTCCCACGGGAAGGCCAGGGGCAGCACGTGACGGGCCTGTCCGCAAACGTCGCTCTCCAGCGACCCGGCCCAGCCGAGCAGCTCCGCGCCCTCCGAGAGCGTCTGCCAGAGCTTCGCCGGCAGCATCGAAAGCGGGTCGAGGCCGATCACGAACAGGCTGCGAATCCGTCCGCCCTCCACATCCCGAATCAGCTCGGCCAGTTCAACTGAGCCGAAGGTAGCTTTCAGAGCCGGAAGCACGGCCGAGTTCGTCGAGACCAGAAGCGGCCAGACCTTCGCGCCGATGGCGGCTGCCAGTTCCTTGACGGCGGCCGCGACGGCCGCGCCGTTCGCGTACCGCCCGAGCGAATGCGAAAGGACGATGCCGGGCGATTTGGCGCCCTTCAGCCCGGCAGCCAGTGAGGCCACCGACGCCGCGGGGACGTCCAGCATGCCGCAGATCTCCTCGACGCTCTTGACGCCCAGGGCGGCCCCAACCGACTCCGCGCCGCACGCCGTCGCCAGCGCGCTCATGAAGCCGGCCATCTTGAACGGGCTGACCGTGATGGCCTGGTTCGCTCCCCGGCAGGTTCGGCCCCAGGCGGAGTCGACGCAGACCAGCCGGTTGCCCCGCTCGCCGAACTGCATGTCGCGCACGGGTCTGGCGACGGCAGGATGCGAGCTGAAGGGATCGCCCACGGCCAGCACGAAGTCGCACTCGGCAATCTGCTCGAACGGCGCCCCGGCGGTCAGACCGGCACGGACCAGAGGCAGGTCCTCCAGAGGCGCGCACGCACAAAGGCGCACGCCGGCTTCCCGACAAAGCGCCGCCACGGCCAAGACTCCCTCCAGCGGCCGGTTCACGTCCAGCATGACGGCCAGTCCGTCCGCACCGCGATCGCCCGCGACCGACACCAGGCTCCTCAGCGCAGCGTCGGCCGACGTCGCCTGCCCGCCGGACCGGGCCGCGAAGATGCGCTCGGGCACGTCCACCAGCCGGGCCGCCGTCAGCGCGCGCACACAGGCGCCCTGGTCGCGTCCCAGTTCCGGCCCGAAGACGGTGTGCAGGTGCCCCAGCGCGTCCACGCTCGCCCCGATCGGGCAATGCATGGAGCACAGAAGGCAGCGCGGCACGGCCTTGTCAGAGGGAGAAGGCATCCTTGTAGTCCTTGATGGTCTCGTAGCAGACGTCCGGGCCGTCCTTGCACAGGTAGTAAGGCCCGATGTTGCAGCGGCCGCACTTGCCGAAGCCGCAGCTCATCTTGCGGTTCATTGAAAGGTAGATGTGATCCGGCTGGAACCCGGCGTTCAGGCAAGTCAGCGTCACGAAACGGAGCATGATGAGCGGCCCGCAGCTCACCACGTAGGTCTGCTCGATGTCGTAGTCGAAGTCCGCCAGCAGCGTCGTGACCACGCCCACCTTGCCGTCCCAAGTGTCGTCCGGAATGTCCACGGTCACGTCGAAGGAGACCTTGTCGCGGCCCGCCCAGTCCTGGAAGCTGTCCCTGTAAAGGAGCTCCGACGGATTGCGCGAGCCGCACTTGATGTCGACCACGTTGTAGTCGTCGATGTGCTCGAACAGGTGATGCAGCAGCGAACGCAACGGCGCCAGACCGACCCCCCCGCCGACCACCAGCACGTTATGGCCCTTCATCTTCTCGGTCGGGTAGCCCTTCCCGAAGGGCCCGCGCACGCCGAGGTCGACGCCGCCCCCTTCCAGCTCGTGCAGCGCGTCCGTCACCGAGCCGGTCTTGAGGATCGTGATCTCCAGCTCATCCTCGACCGAAGGGGACGAAGAGGGGGTAAAGGGCGCCTCACCGATGCCGGGCATGGTCAACTGGACGAACTGCCCGGCACGGAACGGCACCGGTTCGTCCGGAGCCAGCCGGAAGGTCTTGATTGTGGGCGTCTCCTGCCTGACTTCAAGCAGTTCGGCTCTGATCGGCTGGTAGACGTTCTCACCCATGTTCAGCGCACGCCTTGTTCACGTTGGAAAGGACCCTGCGCAAGTCTATTCCGCCCGGGCAAGTGTCCCCGCACCGTCCGCAGCCCACGCAACCCACGATGCCCATAGTCAGGGGGTTGTACCAGAACTTGTGCGCGAACCTGTGCTGGAACTTGCTCATGTGGTCGCGGCGGGGGTCGGGCTTCGCCAGCCCGGGAGCGGCGGCCATCTGGGAGTAGCCGGTAAACTGGCAGCTATCCCACAGGCGCCCGCGCTCGTAAGCACCGCTCTCCGTCTCCTGGTCGTAAAGCAGGAAGCAGTAGCACTGCGGGCAGACGGCAGTGCAGCCGCCGCACTGGACGCACCTGCCCAGCTCCACTCGCCAGAGCAGATCCTCCAGCGTATCCGGCAAAACGGACACGAAATCCTCGGGGAAGTCATACTCGGCGTTCTGCTCCGTCAACTGCTCGGCAGCCGACAGGCGCATGCGCTTGCGCTGCTCGAGCTGCCCGCCCGTAGGCTCGGACAGCAGCGACCCCAGGCCCCCGAGGGCCTTGCGGCCCTTCTCGCTGCCCGTCTCCACCAGGAACCCGTCATCCATGGGGGAGAGGTTCAGATCGTAGTTGACCTCGGGATACGCGGCCTCGCCCAGCAGGTTGCAGAAGCACGACTCGGCGGGCGCCGCGCAGTCAACGCCGACGATGAAGGCATTGGCGCGGCGCGTGCGGTAGAACGGATCCGCCATCGGCTCGTCCAGCATGACCCTGTCCAGGTAGGTGATGGCGCGACACTCACAGCCGCGCACACCGATGACGGTTACGGTCAGGTCCCTGATCTCCTCGAGGGGGTCGCCTTCCGCCTTTCCATACCTGGCCACCAGCTCGGTGGCCGGCATCAAGGCGCTCTTGAACGAATAGGAGGGACGGGGCCCCCGCAAGCCAGCCAGCACTTCGGCGGGATCGGCATCGCCGAGCTCAGCCCAGAGCTGAGTCTCCTCCGAAGATACGTTGACGGCCTTGCGATCCCCGGGCAGGCCCGTAAGGAACTCGACCAGTTTGGCGTCGGGAAGGAACTTCGGCTCCGCCATTCGCAGCTTCCTGGTGCTGTGATCGCTGAGAGCGTTGCCACGATGCCGACGATGCGCGCGGCATCCAACAGAACGAAGCATGATATACCGAGCGCTCCAGACGGTCAAGGGAATCCGTGGGAATGTTCCGCGAATAGCTTCCGGCTGCGGGGGCCTCCCCCCAGTTCCCGTCGCCGATACCGGGTCGCATCCGGGCCGAGCATTGACGATCATGGGCCGGCTTGGCTACAATCGAACCGGCGGCTACCCCCGACCGGCAAGGAGCCAGTACGTGGACGTCAGCACGCACGCACGAATGCTCATCCAACTGGCCGCCGACGAGGGCATTCTCTCCTCCCAGCAAGCCCGAGGCTGGTTGGCCCGGCTTGACGCCGCGCCAGCCGATCGGGCTCCAGCCGAGTGGCTCGTGGAGCAGGGAGCGCTGACCCGGCCACAGCTCGAGGACCTCCAGGGCCGGCTCCGGCAGGTGCAGCAACAGAGGGAAGAGCAGGAAGCGACCCGCATCATCAACTACTCCCGTGCTCTGACTCGGAACGGCGTCCCGTCCATCCCCGGTTACGAAGTCCTGGACTCGCTCGGGGGAGGCGGCGTGGGGGTCGTCTACCGAGCCCGCCGCGAGGGCTCCCGCCAACTGGTCGCGCTCAAGATCCTCAGGGCGGGAGCGCTGGCCACGGAGACGCAACGCCTGCGCTTCGAGCGGGAGGCGCTGGCGCTCGCCGACCTGAGCCACCCGGGCCTGGTGGGAGTCCACGACTTCGGGGAGGTGGGCGGCCAGCTCTACTACAGTATGGACCTGGTGGAAGGTACACCTCTGAACCGGCACATAAGAGAGCGTGACCTGCCGCGGCGTGACGGACTGGCCCTGATGCAACGCGTGTGCAAGGCCATGGCCTACGCACACCAGCACGGCGTCATCCATCGTGACCTGAAGCCCGCCAACATTCTCGTGGAGCGGGGAGGCCAGCCGAAGATCCTGGACTTCGGCGTGGCCAAGCTCACTGAAACGCGCAACGGCGTCCCGCCGCTCTACGCCACCCGGGACGGAGAGGTGCTGGGCACGTTGGGCTACATGGCCCCGGAGCAGACCCTGGGGAGGCCAAATGAGATCGACACGCGGACGGACGTTTACGCGCTGGGCGTGATCCTGTATGAGGTCCTGACCGGGCGGTTGCCCCACGGCGCCAACGGCGAGGACGCGCTCGGGGCAATGAAACTGATCAGGGAGGATCCGCCCGTCCGGCCGGGCAAGATCGACCCGACCATAGACAGCGACCTGGAGACGATCATCCTCACCGCGCTGAATAAGGACAAAGAACGCCGCTACCAGAGCGCCGGGGCGATGGCCGAGGACATCGGAAGGTATCTGGCCAGAGAGCCCATAGTAGCCCGGCGTGCGAGCGCCGTCTACGAACTCCGCAGACTTGCCAGGCGCTACCGAGCCGTATTGTTCTCGGCGACGTGTGCCGTGGCCCTGGTCGCGGCCGTCGCGGCGATGGCGTTCTTCCGAGTTCGGGCTGAGCGCAACGCCGCGCTGGTCGCCAGGCAACAGGCTGAGGCGGCTCGGGAGGC
>CAYUDW010000012.1:33325-35088 GCA_964442595.1 uncultured candidatus Brocadiaceae bacterium | reverse complement strand
CACCTGCCTGGAAGGCACAGAAGGCCAATGCCAAAGCGAGAACTGCTAACAGCAGACTGCCCATCGCCGCACCTCCCAACCGATCGATCGCAATCCTTTCAACGCACGCACCCCAACGGGCGCCAGGAAGTAGAGCGGACGGTACCGGCAGTGTCAAATCGGCCCAACGCCCGCATCTTTGACAAGGCGCGACGGCCGAACTATATTGGCGGAAGCACGACTTGCGCTCCCCCGCTACACGGAGGTCCCGATGAAGGACGCTCTGACGCTGTCTGAAGAGCTGGTCAAACGGAACGAGATCGCAGAGGGAAAGGTGAAGCTGGTCCTTCTGGTGCTGGACGGCCTGGGCGACATTCGACACCCGGACAACGACTACAAGACGCCGCTCGAAGAGGCCGACTGCCCGAACCTCGACGAACTCGCATCCCGGAGCGCTCTCGGCCGCATCATCCCCGTCGACTACGGCATCACGCCCGGCAGCGGACCGGCGCATCTGGGCCTGTTCGGGTACGACCCGCGTGAAGTCGAGATAGGCCGCGGCGTGCTCGAGGTCGTCGGCATGGGAATGGAATTGCGCCCGGCCGACGTGGCGGCCAGGGCCAACTTCTGCACGGTCAAGGACGGGAAGGTAGTCGACCGGCGCGCCGGCCGCCCGGCGACGGAGGTCGCGGCCGAGAAGGCCAGACTGCTGCAGACAGCGATCCCGAAGATCGACGACGTGGAGCTCATCATCGAGCCCGGCAAGGGCCACCGCTTCGGCATCATATTCCGCGGGCCCGGCTTGGCCGGCGGCGTTACGGATACTGACCCGCACGAGAACGGCGAACCCGTCCACCAGGCGGAGGCCGAACTGCCGGAGGCCCGCAAGACCGCCGACATCGTCAACAGGTTCGTCAAGAAAGCGGGGGAAGTCCTGGCAGGCGGCGAACCGATCAATGCCATCCTGACGCGCGGCGTCTCTGGCCCGCCCGACATCCCCGGTCTGCCGGACCGTTACGGCCTGCGCTGCGCGGCGATCGCCACCTACCCGATGTACCGCGGCCTGGCCCAACTGGTGGGAATGAAACTGCTCGAGACGGGCCAGTCCGTAGAGGAGGAGTTCCAAACCTACCTTGACAACGTGGACGGCTACGACTACTTCTTCATCCACTACAAGCCCACTGATGAGGCCGGCGAAGACGGCGCGCATGAGCGCAAGGTGCAGGCGATAGAGACACTCGACCGCGCGCTCGGCATGGTGCTGGAGAATGAGCCCGACGTGCTGGTCGTCACGGGCGACCACTCCACCCCCTGCCCGATGAAGCTGCATAGCTGGCACCCCGTGCCGCTGCTTTTGCATTCGCCGCGGTGCGGCGCGGACGGACGGCCGCACTTCACCGAACAGGAGTGCAACTGCGGCAGTCTGGGCATCTTCCTGGCCAAGAACCTGCTGCCGCTCATGCTGGCGAACGGCGGCCTGCTGGATAAACTCGGGGCGTAAGGACCGGGGACTCGTCGTCGTCCTCGTTCTCGTCCTCCTGCTCCCGAGCAGGATGAGGGCGACGACGAGGACGAGGACCTTCACGACCACGACGACGATTAGGAGGGTCCGGTGGCGGTCGAGACCATTCGCTGGGTGGGAGGACTTCGGGGCCACGTCGAGCTAGTTGACCAGACGCGGCTGCCCCGGGAGTTCACCTACATTCGCTGCCACAACACGCGCCAGGTCTGGGAGGCGATCAAGTCGCTGAGGGTCCGCGGCGCCCCGGCGATCGGGATTGCGG
>CAYUDW010000012.1:0-33225 GCA_964442595.1 uncultured candidatus Brocadiaceae bacterium | reverse complement strand
TGGGAGGCGATCAAGTCGCTGAGGGTCCGCGGCGCCCCGGCGATCGGGATTGCGGGCGCGATGGGCCTGGTGCTCGGCGTGCGCAATTCCGTGGCCGCTGACCTCGAGGAGTTCCTGGGCGAGCTGCGCGCCGTCAGAGACTACCTCGAGAGCAGCCGGCCGACGGCCGTCAACCTGTTCTGGGCCCTGGGGCGGATGGCGGAAGTCGCGCAGCAAGACGCCGGGCTTCCGTTGCCGGAGCTGAAGGAGCGGCTGCTCCAGGAGACACTGGCCATCCTGGAGGAAGACAGGGACGTCTGCCGGCGCATCGGCGCCAACGGGGCTGAACTGCTGAGCGACGGCGACTGCGTGCTCACGCACTGCAACGCGGGGGGACTGGCCACGGCGGACTACGGAACGGCGCTGGCCGTCCTGTTCGCCGCGAAGGAACAGGGCAAACGGGTCTCGGCCTACGCAGACGAGACGCGGCCGCTGCTGCAGGGCGCCCGCCTGACGACGTGGGAACTGCGCCGGGCCGACATCCCGGTCACCCTCATCTGCGACAGCACGGCCGCCCACGTGATGAGCAAGGGAGCGGTGGACGCCGTCATCGTCGGCGCGGACCGCATCGCCGCAAACGGGGACACGGCCAACAAGATCGGCACGTACGGGCTCAGCGTCCTTGCGCGCGAGCACGCGGTCCCGTTCTACGTCGCGGCGCCTGCCTCCACGTTCGACCTTTCCCTCGCCGACGGCAGCCGGATACCCATCGAGCAGCGCGACCCGGAGGAGATCACGCGGTGGGGCAACCGCGTGATCGCCCCCGACGACATCGAGGTGTACAATCCGGCGTTCGACGTCACGCCGGCCGCCAACATCACGGCCATCATCACGGAGCTGGGCGTGATTCGTGAGCCGGATGCGAGCAAGATCGCGGCCCTGCTCGGCGAAGAGCGCTGAGGTCGGGGCGCCGGTGCGGCCAGGCGTTTCGCTTGAGAAGACGCGCGCTTTGGCATATCTAACGGATCGGGAGGAGCAGGCGACGATGGGAGGAAGGGACGAGCGGCCGAGCTGGGACGAGTACTTCATGCGCATCGCGCATGAGGTCGCCAAGCGCGCCACGTGCCTGAGGCGCAGCATCGGCGCCGTCGTCGTGCTGGACAAGCGGATCCTCGCGACGGGCTATAACGGCGCGCCGAGCGGCCTGCCCCATTGCTCCGAGACCGGCTGCCTGCGGGAGAAACTGCACGTCCCCAGCGGGCAGAGGCACGAGCTGTGCCGGGGCCTGCACGCGGAGATGAACGCCCTGCTCCAGGGCGCCCGGCACGGCATCCGCATGGACGGCGCCACGCTCTATAGCACGCACGTGCCGTGCAGCCTGTGCTCCAAGATGATCATCAACACGGGCATCGTGCGCGTGGTGGCGGCCGTCGAATACCCCGACCCGCTCGCGCGCGACATGCTGCTTCAGGCCGGCGTGAAGCTCGACGTGCTGCCCGTGCCCGAAGACGTCGACGCGGCGTCCCCCGCCGGGGCAGAGGAGATCGCGGGCTAGGCGCGCCGAAACCTTCCCCCCAGGCGGGCGCCAGGCAAACACACGGAGGGCCGACGCATGGGAGAATCTCTGCGGCTCAACTTTCCGGGAGTCTCGCACGTCGGCCGCGGCACGGTCAATGCACTTGAGCCCGAGGCAGCCGCACGCGGCTCGCGGGCCCTGCTGGTGACCGGCCGGAAAGCGTTGCGGGAGGCCGGGATTACCGAACGGTTGATCTCCCTGCTTCAGGCCGGCAGCCTGGAGGTCGAGCTCTTCGAGGAGGTGCCGCCGGAACCGGACCTGGCCACCGTGGATGCCGCTCGCGAGCGAGCGCGGGAGGGCGGCTGCGACATTTTGGTGGAGGCCGGCGGCGGCAGTGTGATGGACGTGGGCAAGGTGGCCGCTGCGCTGGCCCGCGAGGAAGCTCCCGCCGCCCAGTTCCATCGGGGGCGCGAGATAGCGCGGCGCGGGTTGCCCCACATTGCGATCGCCACCACCGCCGGCACCGGCGCCGAGGTCACGCGCAACGGCGTCATCACCGATCCCGAGACGCACGTCAAGAAGAGCATCCGCCACGACGGTGTCATGCCCACGGTCTCCATTACGGACCCGGAGCTGACGCTGACCTGCCCGCCGAGCGTGACGGCAGCCTCGGGCATGGACGCCCTGGTGCAGGCCATCGAGTCCTTCTTCTCCGTGCACGCCATCGCGACCACCGAGGCACTGTCGCTCGGCGCCGTGCGGCTCGCCGTCAGTAACCTGCCGGCGGCCTTCCATGACGGGCAGGACATTGCGGCGCGCTCCGCCATGTCGGAAGCCAGCTACATGGCCGGTCTGGCGCTGGGCAGCGCGCGGCTCGGCGCCGTGCACGGCCTGGCCCATCCCGTCGGGCTCTGTTACGGTCTGCCCCACGGCGTCGTGTGCGCCGTGCTGATGCCGCCCGTGCTGGAGACGAACGAGCGGACGGTGCCCGAGAAGCACGAACGGCTGCGCGAGGCAATGGGCGGAGATCCGCTCGACGTGCTTCGCGGCCTGCTCGGCGAGCTGGACCTGCCGCGTTCGCTCGGCCCCTATCCGGACGCGGACTGGGAGGGGCGCATCATCGACTACGCGGTCAGCAGCGGCTCCGGAAAAGCGAATCCCACGCCCGTCGACGAGGACTACGTAAGGGACGTCTTGCGTGCGGTATGCGATGCATCGTGAGTCCGGCGGCGGCCGTCTGCGGGGCGCCGTTTGCTTTCCCGGCAGGCGCGTTTCTGCTAGTCTATAGTGTTCCGTGGGGCATCCATCGTGGGTCCGGTTGGAGGAGACCGGGTTGGAGCTTAAGTACTACCCCGACCGAGTTCTGAGGCGCAGTTGTCGCGCGGTCCGCGAGGTGGACGACGAATTCGTCAGGCGGGCGGAGGAGATGCTCGACTTCATGTACGCGGTCGAGGGTCTGGGCCTGGCCGCGCCCCAGGTCGGTTGGACCAGCAGGATCGTCACGGTCGACGCCGACGGCACCAGGGCAGGCAAACGCATCTTCGTCAATCCGCATATCATCCATCGCGAAGGCTACATGGAGGAGGAAGAGGGCTGCTTGAGCCTGCCGGGCATACGCCTGAAGGTCCCCCGGTCTGCAAAGGTCGCCGTCGTTGCGTACACGCTGACGGGGGAGCGCGTGGAAATGGAGGCGGAGGATCTGGCCAGTTGTGCCTGGCAACACGAATTGGATCACCTGAACGGCGTGCTCATCATCGACAAGGTCCCGCCGACGGGCCTCATACCCCTGCGGGCGCGCCTGAAGGAACTGGAGCGCGAGGCGTCGGCCACAGGGCAAGGCTGAGGCGCGCGAGAGCCGGCGGCCCTCGATCGGGACGATTCGTCATGGAACTGCTCTTCTTCGGAACCCCGCCCTTCGCCGTGCCGACCCTCGACGCGCTGCACGCCGCCGGGCATTCGATCAAGTCGGTCATAACGCGCCCCGATAAGCGCAGGGGACGGAGCGGCAAGCCCACGCCGACGGCCGTCAAGGAAGCGGCCCTCGGGCTCGGCCTGGACGTTCGCCAGCCACCGAGCGTCAACGCCCCCGAGGCCGTGGCGGAGCTTGAGGCGCGACAAGCCGAGCTGGCGGTGGTCGTCGCCTACGGAGAGATAGTCCGGCCCGAGGTGCTGGCGACAACGGAGCGCGGATTCATCAACCTGCATGCGTCGCTCCTACCCCGGTACCGGGGCGCTGCGCCCATCAACTGGGCCATCATCAACGGCGAGGAGACGACGGGCGTCAGCGTCATATGGATGATGCCCAAGATGGACGCCGGGCCGATACTGGATCAACGGGAAGTCACGATCGGGGAGCACGAGACGGCCGGCGAACTGGCCGACCGGCTGGCCGAGGTCGGAGCGCAGGCTGTGGCGGACGTCGTCGGTCGCCTCGACGCCGGGGAGGACATCCCGGGCCAGCCGCAGTCTGGCGAGCCGGCCCCTTTCGCGCCGAAGCTGAGCAAGAAGGACGGCCGGGTGGACTGGTCGCTTCCCGCCGACCGGATACGGAACCTGGTGCGCGGGCTGACGCCGTGGCCCGGCGCCTGTTGTGATCTCCGCACGCAGGACCGGACGCAACGCGTCACGTTGATCGAAGTGCGAACCGGTCCCGACGCAACCGAAGAGGCCGACCGATGGGAGCCGGGAACCGTCGTCCGCGTCGACGACGGGCAAGGCATAACGGTGCGCGCCGGCCAGGGCTCGGTCATCATAAGGCGGCTGAGGCCCGCCGGCAGCCGCGCCATGGACGCGGGCGACTTCATCCACGGGCACGACATCCGGCCCGGCGATCGCTTCTGTTGACCGGCCGCCGGAACTCGTGCCGAGAGAGACGATGGGCAGAACCATAATCAAGTTCTTCAACTCGATGACGCGCCTGCGCCGGTCGCGCTGCAAGCCGGAGGAGCTGCTCATTCTGGTGCCCTCCTGTCTCCAGAGCAGCCAGTGCACGCAGAAGATCACCCGGGACATCAACGAGTGCCGCCGGTGCGGCAACTGCAAGGTCAAGGACGTGATAGAGTTGAGCGAGAAGTACGGAACTCGCTGCGCAGTGGCGACGGGCGGCCGGCTGGCTCTGGAACTGGCCAAGCAGGACAGCGTCAAGTGCCTGGTCGCCATCGCGTGCGAGAAAGAGCTCCAGGAAGGCCTCACAGCCATCTTCCCTAAGCCCGGCCTGGGCATCATCAATGTTCGCCCGCACGGGCCCTGCACGGACACAGACGTGGACCTGGCCCAAGTCGAGGAAGCCCTCGCATGGATGCTGCGCGAGTGAACGCCTCCGGGCCGCGGCGCCAGCAGCGTTCGCCATGACTGCACAACAACACAACGTGAAGATCGTCGCCCGCAACCGCAAGGCCCGGCACGACTTCACGATCGAGGATACCTGCGAGGCGGGCATGGTGCTCCAGGGCACCGAGGTCAAGAGCCTGCGCAACGGCGCTTGCAGCCTGGAGCAAGCCTACGCCCGCCCGAAGGGCCAGGAGATCTACCTGTTCGACATGCACATCCCGCCCTACGAGCAGGCCAACATCCTGAACCACGAGCCGAAGCGGCCGCGGAAGCTCCTGCTCCATCGCCGGGAGATCGGCCGCCTGATCTCTCAGTGCACCCAGCGCGGCTACACGCTCGTGCCGCTGTCGGTCTACTTCAAGGAGGGCTACGCGAAGGTGGAGATCGGCCTGGCGCGCCGCAAGCAAAGGTGGGACAAGCGCCGCAAGAAAGAGGCAGAGCAGCACCGCGAAGAAGCCCGCAACGCCTTGCGCCGGCGGGCCAAGAGCTAAGGCGGCCGCGGCGGCAATGCCCCCCTGCGTCACCGGAGCCCGTCGCGCGCCAGCATCGCGATGAGGCCGTCCGGCCGATTCGTGCTCACGAGGTCCACGCCGAGGGCGATCACGTCCTGCCACTCGGGCTCCGAATCCGGGTTCCACCCGCCGACCCTCAATCCCTGCTCGTGTGCTTCGTCGACGAGCCCCCGTGTGAGCTCCTTATGGTAAACGTAGATGCTCTTCGCGCCGACCGCGAGCGTCCCCGTGCAGCAGTCCTCGGACGCCTTGCCGAAGATCGCACCCACTTCCAGCGAGGGATCGATCCGCCTGACTCGCCGGAGCCTGCGCAGGTCGAAGGAAGTGAAGATCACCGCGCCCTCCATCCTCATCTCCTGCACTGCCTGCACGGCAGCCTGTTCCGTGCCCGGCGCCTTCAGCTCAACGTGGAGCGGGACCTTTCCGCTGACGGTCGCCAGCACCTCCCGAAGCGTGGGAACGCGCTCCCCCAGCCCCGCGTCGAGCGCCCGCACCTGCGCGAACGTCATGGCACGGACCTCCCCGCTGCCGTCGGTCGTGCGGTCCACCGTGTCATCGTGAATGACGACGAGCCGGCCGTCCCGGCTCAGATGGACGTCGCACTCCGTCGAGTCGACGCCCAGCTCAAGCGCCCGGCGGAAGCCGCGAAGGGTGTTTTCGGGCTCGATGGCGGCAGCGCCGCGGTGCCCGACGACCTCGATCACTTGCTTCCTCCTCACTTCGGCCCGCGCGAGGACGTTTGCCTCGCTCTTCACGCGATCTGCTTCCCCTGCTCCCTTATGAGCGCCAGAAGCTCCCCGTCCTCTGCGGCATCGAAGCCGCAAGTGACGTCCAGGACTTCATCGAAACTCAATTCGGTCTCGCCGATTCGCCGGGCCACAACGACCGCAGCGGCCAGGCCCGTCGCGAATGCCAGCGGCTCGATCCCTTGCTCCGCCACGGTGCGAACGCCGTAGACCAACCGTTCCGTCGGCGCAAGCTTGCGCATGAGGCCGCGCACGCCCCGGGCGATCGAGTCCCGGAACACCGGGCACGTCACGCGCCTGATGATCGAGTCGCAGTAGTTCAGCAACTGATTGCGGCCGATTGCATTCCCGTGCTTCCTGAGCAGCGCCGGAACGGCCTCCTGCATGAGGAGCCGGCGCCCGAACTCCAGCGCCTCGGCGTCCTGCCTCAGTTCGCAGAACAGCTCCCGCCCCTGCAGATGACCCAGGCACGCCAGAGCAATGTGCAGGCCGTTATGTGCCAGCATCTTGACGTCCTCGGCCGCGTGGAACCTGTCCGGGAGATCGGCACGGACGGCGGTCGGCACGTGCCTCAGCCCGGCCACAACGTGCGCCTCGACCGGAATGCCGAAGAAAGGCTCGGCCACCACGCCCCAGTCCAGACCGGCAGCGACCGGACGAATGCCAGGCGCTCCGCCGGACAGCTCCGTCTCCACTCGGCACATCCGCGCCATGACTGTATCGCCGACCAGGAGACAATCCCCGAACTCGGCGCCTGCCTGCGACTCGACCGACTGCCGCAGATTGCGGGCGATCTCGACGCCGTTCTCCGCACATAGCACGCGCAGCGGCCGCTCAGGCGAGCGCTCGGCAGCCGCCGCCGCGAGAAGTGGCGCCAGCTTCGGCAGGTTCGCCGCGCCAACGGCCGTGAACACGAGGTCGGCCCCGCCCAGGACCTCTCGGACGGCCCCCTCGTCCGCCCCGATGCAGAGCCCGTCCACGTCTCGCACGCGCACGGGCCGCATGGACAGGCCGCTCTCGTTGAAGACGTAGTGCCCTGCTGCACCCAGGCGGACCATCAGATCCGCCTTTGCGGGAACATCCAGACAGATCACGTGGCAATCGACGGTGAGCTCCGGCCCCAGGAACCCGAGGCCGAGCGCCCCGGCGCCGATCACGACGCAATTCGTCTGAGGTTCGGAACTCATGATCCGTCCTCCCCCACCTCCGGAGCGAAGTCGGCGCGGCCTGCTACTCGACGGGGTTGACGAGCGTGCCGACTTTCTCGACGGTGCACTCCACCACGTCCCCGGCCGCCAGGAACCTGGGCGGCGTCCGGGCGAATCCCACGCCCGGCGGCGTTCCGGTACCGACCACGTCGCCGGGCTCGAGCGTCAGGGCCGCGCTCAGGTACTCGATGATCTCGGGAATGCTGAAGATCATCTGCTCGGTGCTGGAAGACTGCATCGTCTGGCCGCTGACGACGCATTCCAAATGCAGCCGGTGCGGATCGCTGACCTCGTCCGCCGTCACGATCCACGGGCCGATCGGGCAGAAGGTGTCGAAGGACTTGGCCAGCGTCCACTGCCCGCCTCCCTTGAGGCGCTGGTAGTCCCGGGCGGTCACGTCGTTCAGCACCGTGTAGCCGGCCACGTGCATCATGGCCTGAGCCACCGCGACGCCCTTGGCAGCGCGCCCCACGACGAAGGCCAGCTCCACCTCGTAGTCAACCTGGTCGGAGACCCCTGGCAGCCGGATGGCCGCGCCCGGGCCTATCACGCTGCTGGAAGCCTTGGAGAATACCACCGGTTCGTCCGGCACGCGGTGCCCGCTTTCGGCGGCGTGATCGCGGTAGTTCAGCCCCAGGCAGAGGACTTTCCCCGGCCGCGGGATAGGCGAGAGCAGTTCCTCCGTCCGGAACGGCACGCAGCAGCGCGCGGCGAACGCGTCATCCCGGAGGGCCGCCGCCTCCAGTTCGCGCAGGGCGGACATCCTCTCGGCATCCCCCAGGATGCCCCTCAGAGGTCCGCTGATCCGCCCTTCCGAGGCGGCTTCGAGCAGCAGCACGCGATCTCTGAGCAGGATGCCGGGGGCCGGCGCGCCATCGTGAGCGATGGTCAGGAGCTTCATGATCCGTCATGTCCGAGCAAGGAGGGGCGCCGCCCCCGCCGCACCGGCTCAGCCGGAGGGGCGGCCTATTCGTACTTCCTCACGTCCGGCTCGGGGATCTCGTCCAGCAGCAGGCCGACGACCCTGACGCTGTCCACGCCCTCGGCCTGCGCCTGGAAGTTGCAGGCGATGCGATGCCTGAGGACCGGCACGGCCACGTCCCTGACGTCATCCACCGAGACATTGAAGCGGCCGTCCATGGCCGCCATCACCTTGGCGCCGAGAATCAGATGCTGGCCGGCGCGCGGGCCCGCGCCCCAGTCCACCATCTTGCGCACGAAGTCCGGCGCAGTCGCCGACGTCGGCCGCGAGCAGCGGATCAGCGTCGTCGCATACCGAACGACGTAGGGCGATGCGACGATTTCCTCCACCAGACGCTGCATGTCGAGGATATCCTGGCCGTCGATGACGCTCTCCAGCGTTGGGCGCGCTCCCCGCGTGGTCTCGCTCAGGATCTTCTCTTCGACCTGCTCGCCCGGGTAGTCGATGTAGATGTTGAACATGAAACGGTCGAGCTGGGCCTCCGGCAGCGGATAGGTGCCCTCCTGCTCGATGGGGTTCTGCGTGGCGATAACGAAGAAGGGCTGCGGCAGGTCATACGTCGTCTGACCGGCGGTGACCTGTCGCTCCTGCATCGCCTGCAGCAGGGCGGCCTGCGTCTTGGGCGGCGTGCGGTTGATCTCGTCGCCCAGCACGATGTGGGCAAAGATGGGGCCGGGCACGAACCGGAACTCCCGCTTGCCCGTGCTCTCGTCGAGCACGTTCGTGCCGGTGATGTCGCTGGGCATCAGGTCGGGCGTGAACTGGATGCGCCGGAAGCTCAAGGACGTCACCTGGGCCAGGCTGGAGACCATCATCGTCTTGGCAAGTCCGGGCACGCCCACCATCAGGCAATGGCCGCGGGCGAAGATGCAGCCCAGCAACTGCTGGATCACCTCCTTCTGGCCGTAGATGACGCGCCGCATCTGGCCCATCATCGCCTGGATGTGATCGCTGAACTTCTCCAGTCGTCTGGCGAAGCTGCTCTCTTTGGCCTCCACAGCACCTCGCTTGCCGCGCTCTCAGGACTTGCCGCGGGCCTCGAGTATATCGTTGATGCGAACGGGCGCTCCCGTCCGGGACGACTCCATCACGGCGAAGCTCATGGCCAGGCTGTTCAGGTTGTCCCGCGCGTTGGCCTCCGGCTGGCGGCCTTCGGCTATGGCCCGCTGAAACTCCGCAAGCGCCGCCGCCTGGCCCATGGCGTCCTGCCCATCGAGCTCCACCTCGCTGTCCTCCTCCGGATGGCCGACCGGCATGACGTGCACGCGGTCGGCACGCAGCTCGAGGACGGCCTCCGGGCACTCGACCCGCCAGTAGCCGTCCCAGGTCGTCTGCCGGCCGATGGTGACCCAGGTGCCCTCATAGACGACTTGCAGGCCGCCTTCGAAGTCGAAGATGGCCGCCACGCACGGGTCGTGCTCGAACCAGCTCCACTGCGGCCGCCAGCTCCTGGCATACACCGCGAGCGGCTCCCGCCCGGTCAGGCACCGCATCAGGTCGAAGTGATGGATGCTCATGTCCCGCACCAACGGGTGCTCCATGTTGAAGCGGAACGAGCCGTCGAAGCGGAGGGACTTGGCGAATCGGACCGACGCGTTGTCCGGGGGGCCGAACTGGCCGCTCTGCACCAGTCGGCGCATGGTCCTGGCCCAGGGGCGGAAGCGGTAGTTCTGGCTCACCATCAGCGTGAGCCCCGCCCGATCGGCCGCCTCCGCCATCTGGCGGCCGTGCTCCATGGTGTCAGCGATGGGCTTCTCGCTCAGTACGTGAAGGCCCCGCTCCAAGGCCGCCAGCGCCACTTCGTGGTGCACCGCCGGAGGCGTCACGTTCAGCACGGCGTCGGCCTCCACCGCGTCGAAGGCCTCCCGGAAGCCCGCAAAACAGCGGGACGGCGCCAGGCCCGTCGCTTCGGCCGCGCGCCCCAGAGCCTTCTCGTCCACGTCGACCAGGCCGACCAGCGAGGCCGTTCGGTCCCGCTGCACGCGCGCGGGCCAAGTCCTGCCAAATCCCCCGACGCCTACCTGTATGAACCGCATGTCCCGCGTGCCTCCGAGCCGCTGAGGACGGCTCCAGATCGCCGAAGCGGCGATTCTAACCCAACGCTGCAACACGGGCAAGGACATTGCCCCTGCGCACCTTGTCCGCCACCCGCCGTGGCTGCCCTCTGCTTGACAGCAAACGCCGCATTCGCTACCTTATAGGGCCTTGACCTTCTTAGCCTGGAGTGCGTGAGCGGGAACTGGCATGGCCGTAGACGATCTCTACTCGAAAGCCTGTGATGCAGTCGAGCGGGGGCGGTTTGACTACGCCATCCGGCTGATCCGGGAGGTGTTGCGACAGCAACCCGACTACCCGGACGCCCGAATCGTCCTGCGGGGGGCCGAGCGGCGCCAGTTGGAACAGAAGGGCAGATCGCCGTTGGCCCTGCTGGGCGTCCTGCCGCGGCGACTCGTGACCACCGCCCAGGCACTGGTGGCTGGCCCCAGGAAGAAACTCGAGGTCTATGAGGACTACCTGGAGCGCCGCCCCAACAGCTTCTGGGCGCTGTCGAAGGCTGGGGACGCAGCTCGCAAGGCCGGCCTCAACTCGCAGGCCGTCCAGATGTACAAGGACGGCCTGACGTTCAAACCAAAGTCGAAGCGCACGCTGCGGGTCCTCAGCGATCTGCTGCGACAGACGGGGCAGAGCCAGGAGGCCCTGAGATACTTGACTCGTCTGGCGGACCTGCAACCCGCCGACGGCGACCTGCAGCGCGAAGTGCGCGACCTGACCGCCAGCGACCACATAGCAGCACACGAGATGGAGACGGCCACCAGCTTCATGGATCTGGTTCGCGACAAGGACGAGGCCGCCCGGCTGGAGGCCGACGGCCGGATGGCCGTCAGCATGGACGACCTGCGCAAGGAGGTCACGGAAGCGGAGAGCCGGCTGGCCGAGGCGCCCGACAACGTCAACCGCATGCTCGATCTCGCCAAGCTGTACGTGGACACGGGCCAATCGGCCAAGGCACACAAGCTCCTGCGCGAGAAACACCAGCAGATGCCGGACAACTATGAGATGCGCGAAGCCCTGGGGGACGTGCAGTTGCACATGTTCAGAGAGGCCGAGGCAAAGCAACGGACCGGAGCCGATTCCGGAGACGCCGAGGCAAAGCAGAAACTGGAAGAGCTCCAGAAGCGCCGCACGGAGTTCGGCATTCGGGAGTATGGCTGGCGCGTCTCGCAGCACCCCACGGACCGCGAGCTGCGCCTGAAGCTCGGGAACGCTTATTTCGAGGCCGGCCAGTACAACGACGCCATATCCGCCTTTCAGAACGCGGTTCAGGACGCCCGTTACGAGCAAGAAAGCAGCAAGATGCTGGGCGTCTGCTTCTCCCGCAAGGGGCAGACTGATCTGGCCCTCGAGCAGTTCGAGCGGGCGATCCAACGCCACCCCGAGATGGACGACGAGGGCAAGGACCTTTACTACCTGAAGGCGGCGACTTACGAACAGATGGATAACGCGGCGGAAGCGCTGGCGCTCTACAAGAAGATATACAGCCAGGACATCGGTTTCAGGGACGTCGCCCAGAAGGTGGAAACGCTGGGCGCGTGAAGCCCCCTGCCCCGCGCAGCATCAACTCAAGAGCAGAAGGAAAGCAGCAATGCCACAACGTCCGGCAGCCCTCAAGAGCCTCAGACAGAACAGAAAGAGGAACCTGCGCAACAAGCGCGTCAAGAGCCGCCTGCGCACCGAACAGAACAAACTGGAACACATGCTCGAGCGGGGCGAGACTCAACAGGCCCAGCACCAGCTCAGTATGCTGACGAAGCTCTACCAGCAGGCCGCCTCGAAGCGGATCCTCCATCCCAACAAGGTCGCGCGCAAGCAGGCCCAGTTCCAGAAACGCCTCAACGAGACGCAGGCCGAGGTGTCGTAGAAGGGCCCGATCCCAGCCGGGAGTTCACGGCGCCGACAGGTGAGTTAACCTCAGGAAATCTGCCAGCCGCTGCTCGACGCCTTCGCCCGTCAACGACTCCAGCCCGGCGGGCCCGAACTGCTCTATGGCGAACGAGGCCGTGATCGTGCCGTAGGCCAATCCGCGCTTCAGCGTGTCCGGGGTGACCTCGTCCCGGCTGGCCATGTATCCCATCATCCCCCCCGCGAACGCGTCTCCCGCGCCCGTCGGGTCCACCACGGCCTCGTGCGGGAAACCCGGCAGAACGAAGACGCCATCCGGGCCCCTCAGCAGGGACCCGTGTTCCCCTTTCTTAATGATGCAGCAGGACGGCCCCCGCTCGCACACCCAGCGGGCAGCGGCCAGCAGGTTCGGCTGCTCCGTGAGCTGGAGCGCCTCGACGTCGTTCAGAATCAGCCCGTCCAGCCGCGGCAGCAGCCCCAGCACGGCGTCCCGTTCGTTCTCGATGTAGTAGTTCATCGTGTCGGCCAGCACGAACCGGGCGCCTGCCACCTGGTCCAGCACCTGCACGTGTGTGCCCGGGGATGCGTTGGCCAGGAACACATACGAGGAATTCGCATACGCGGGCGGGACGCGCGGCGTGAATCCCCCCAGGACGTTCAGACTGACGGCCAGGGTGCGGGCCTGCTCCATCCTCCCCTCGTAGGCCCCGTGCCAGCGGAAGGTCCGGCCCTGCGCCCGTTGCAGGCCTGCCAGGTCGATGGGCCGACGCGCCAGGCGCTCCAGGTACTCCGCCGGGAAGTCCGACCCCACCACCCCGACAAGCCGCACCGGGCCAAAACACGCAGCCGCGAACGAGAAGTAGACGGCCGAACCGCCCAGTTCGCTCCGCCTCGCCCCGTACGGGGTCTCTACGTCATCCAGTGCAACCGAACCCACCACCAGGAGCGACATGGCACCACCCGTCCTGCGGGAACATGGAGAACGGCAACGGACGCACGCGGCGCTCCAGTCTATGGAAAGCGCCCGGCAGGCTCAAGCGAGAGCCCTGGCTCCACGCACTCACAGCCCCTGCGTGTCAAACAGGGGAAGTTGGTCGGGGGAAGCCGCAGGACGGTAGTCGGCCACGAGCCGGGCGAAATCCGCAGCGTCCGGCATCCGGTCCGGGTCCAGCGCCACGGCACCGAAGCGCACAAGGTGCGTGAGCCCCCTGCCCTTCGCCCCCTCACGTGACGTCCCCACCACGAAGAGCGGCTTGCGCATGCGGAGGGCCCAGAGAGAGGTGTGCCAGGTCCCGCCGGTATCCCGCGGGTCGAAGGCGACCACGGCGTCGCTCAGGGCTGCGATCATCCGGTTGCGCATCAGCGCGTGGGCCGTACGCCAGCCCGCGCCCGGCGGGAACTGGCCCAGCACGCACCATCCCCTCTCGGCAAGCTCGGCCGAACTCGCGCCGTGCCACCGGAAACGGCACACCCCCACGGCGGGGACGGCGCAAGTGGCGCCGGCCGAGGCAGCGGCCTCGTGGGCGCGGCTATCGATCCCCGGCGCGCCGCCGCTAACCACGGCGCTGCCCTCGGCCGCCAGGTCCGCAGCCAGCGCTCCTGCCGCGCGGCTCGCCGGCCGGGAAGGCTGCCGAGAACCGACTATGGCCACACACGGACCGTCCAGGACGGCCAGGTCGCCGCCCACGAACAGAACCGACGGCGCCTGGTCCCGCAGATACCGCCCGAGCCGGTCCGGATAGAGGGCCTCGCCATCCGTAGCGATCCTCAGGCCGGCCCACGCCAGCCTATCCAGCGTCGACCGGCCTGCCTCGCAAGGGTTCCTGAGCGCCGCAACCGAACGGGCGGCAGGGGGTGCAAGTCCGAGCTCGCCCTCCAGCACCTCAGCCGGCAGGGCCACCACCTCGCTCAACGGCACCCGTTGCTCCCTCGCCGCCCTGCGCAGGCAAGCCACACTGGCAGGCCCCACGCCCGGCGCGGCACAAAGGCCGACAAGGCAGAGCCGCTCTTCATCCGTGTCCGGCATATTCTCCCCCGATGGCGCCGCCCGAGTGCTCACATACTACACTAAGGACGGGCCTTCTGCAAATGCCGACAGGCCGTGGCCGGGCCAGATGGCACGAAGGCGCGCCAGCACTTGAAAAGGGTGGGGAGCGTGCCGTATAAGAGTACAGGATGCCCAAGAGGGCTAGTGTAGCTCAACGGCAGAGCAGCGGTTTTGTAAACCGCAGGTTAGGGGTTCGAATCCCCTCACTAGCTCCAACCAGAGCATCCGGCGACGGCGAGCAGATAAGGGGCGGTGGGCAGGTTCCCGAGCGGTCAAAGGGAGCAGACTGTAAATCTGCTGGCGATGCCTTCGGAGGTTCGAATCCTCCCCTGCCCACCACCGAGCAGGGCGGGCGTAGCTCAACCGGCAGAGCACTGGCCTTCCAAGCCAGATGTTGTGGGTTCGATCCCCATCGCCCGCTCCAACGGTTACGAATGGTTTGGCTTTTGCTTGACTTGACGAGGCCGGTGTGTTAGCATCGGTAGAATCCGGCGCTGGTACCCTTGTCTCTGCGACCCTCCGGCTTGGGCTAGGCTCTGTCCACTGGGCAGTGAAGCGGCCGTTTCACTCTACCTCGGAAAACCGATCGCCCCGTCGGATTGTCGTGTACGCGGGCTGCTGTAGCTCAGCGGTAGAGCACGTCCTTGGTAAGGACGGGGTCATGGGTTCGAATCCCATCAGCAGCTCCACCTAAGAACACCAGGCCACGGCATCGGGCTGATCGGGCAGGCTTTCCACAGGGGTTTGACGGGGACAAGGCAGGCGGGTGCGAGATTCGCAGGTTCGAAGCGCAGCGTTGCGCTGACTCATCTAGTTGCCTTTCGGCGGTGCGAACACTTTCGGAGGAACCATCAGGCAATGGCTAAGCAGGACTTCAAGCGGACCAAGCCGCACATCAACGTCGGCACGATCGGTCACGTGGACCACGGGAAGACGACCCTGACGTCGGCCATGACTCTTCAGCTCAGCAAGAAGGGGATGGCCGAATACCGCACCTTCGACAGCATTGACAACGCGCCTGAGGAGAAGGAACGCGGCATCACCATCCAGACGCAGCACGTGGAATACGAAACCGATAAGCGGCACTACGCCCACGTCGACTGCCCCGGACATCGGGACTACATCAAGAACATGATCACGGGGGCCGCCCAGATGGACGGCGCGGTCCTGGTGGTCAGTGCCGCCGACGGGCCGATGCCCCAGACCAAGGAGCACGTGCTGCTGGCCCGCCAGGTGAACGTGCCCGCCATCGTCGTCTTCTTGAACAAAGTGGACCAGCTTGACGACCCCGAACTGCTGGAGCTGGTCGAGCTGGAAGTGCGGGACATCCTGAGTGCGTACAACTTCCCGGGCGATGATATCCCGTTTGTCAGCGGCTCGGCCCTGCAGGCGCTCGAGAACCCGGACGATGAGGAAGCAAACAAGTGCGTCTTCGAGCTGCTCGAGGCGCTCGACAACTACATCCCGGAGCCCGTGCGCGCCGTTGATCAGCCGTTCCTGATGCCGGTCGAGGACGTCTTCAGCATCAAGGGGCGGGGCACCGTCGGCACCGGCCGCGTCGAGAGGGGCACGGTGCGCGTCGGCGACGAGATCGAGATCGTTGGCCTGCAGCCCGAGGTTCGCAAGACGGTCGTGACCGGGGTCGAGATGTTCCGCAAGACGCTGGACACGGGCCAGGCGGGCGATAACATCGGCGTGCTGCTGCGCGGCATCGAGAAGGACGAGCTCTCGCGCGGCGAGGTGTTGGCCGCGCCGGGCTCCATCACGCCACACACCACTTTCGAAGCCGAGGTCTACGTCCTGAACGCCGATGAAGGAGGCCGCCACACGCCGTTCTTCACCGGATACCGTCCCCAGTTCTACTTCCGCACCACGGACGTGACCGGCGACGTGACGCTGTCGGAGGGCGTGGAGATGGTCTTGCCGGGCGACAACGTTAATGTGCAGGTTAAGCTGATAACCCCCATCGCCATGGAGGAGCAATTGCGCTTCGCCATCCGCGAGGGCGGCAACACCGTCGGCGCGGGCGTGGTCACCAAGATCATCGAGTAGGCCGAACCATGCGCGAGTACGTGACTCTGGAATGCACCGAGTGCCGATCGGAGAACTACCGCACCGCCACCGAGACGCGAGGCGGCAAACGTCTGCAACTGAAAAAGCACTGCCCCCGTTGCCGCAAGCATACGGAGCACAGGCAGAAGAGGAGATAGGTGCGTCCGCTGCGACGCCGGCAGGGCGTCGCAGCGGACGGGCTGAGATGGCGTTTGGCCAGGTAGGCCAGTAGCTCAATCGGCTAGAGCCCCGGTTTCCAAAACCGGTGGTTGGGGGTTCGAGTCCCTCCTGGCCTGCCAGTATCGTCATCGGCTGGCCGCCAGGTCAGATCCGCAGCCCTGGGATGCTCAGAAGAGGAAGCTCTTGGCTCAAGCCGTGGATCTAACTCCTTATCGACCGGGACAGGGGATCTATGCGCGTGCGGCCACCGGCGTGGCGCTGCTCCTGGTGGCGCTGTTCGCCAGCGTGCGTCTGTTCCAGATAACGCGCATCGAGAAGACGGCGTTCAAGGTTTTGGGCATGTCGGTGCCGCAGGCCGCGCTGTGGGCAGGCGGCTTGTTCATCGTGCTTGCGACGGTCGTGTTCCTGGTCACGTTCGGCCTGCAGACAGGCCTCCAGGGACTGGACTCGAAGACCAAGAGGTTCATTGACCTGTTGATAGACACCGAGTCGGAGCTGGCCAAGGTCTCCTGGCCCAGTTCGGCGGAGTTGACGTCTTCCACGACGGCCGTGTTGATCTCGATCGTCCTGCTGGGCGCTTTCCTGTTCTGTGTGGACTGGCTGGCCGCGTCCCTGATGCGCAGTCTGCAGGTGCTGCCGACCTGACCGTGTGCGCCGGTCACCGATCCGGCCGCGCTGTGCGCGCAGGCGGGCCGGGCAGCAAGTATCGGACCGTTCCCCTTAGCTTTACACAGGGCGAACAACCATGGAAGAAAGCGGGACCGATCAGAAAACTGCCGAACGGAGCACGCTGTGGTTCGTCCTGCGCGTGCAGAGCAACCGCGAGGAAAGGGTACGGGAGAACCTCAGAAAGCTGCTCGAACTGGAGAATCTGACGGATCGAGTTCCTGAGGTCCTCGTGCCGACCGAGTCCGTGACGGAGATGCGGGGAGGCAAGCGGCAGGTCGTGCAGCGCAAGCTCTACCCCGGCTACGTGTTCGTACAGGTCGAGGTGGACGAGCAAAGGAACATCCCCGAAGACCTCTGGCACCGCATCCGCGAGACCAGCGGCGTGGGTGACTTCATCGGCGGCGAGAAGCCGTGGCCGATGCGCGCAGAAGAGGTCGCCCGCATGCTCGGCCAGGCTCAGGAGATCGAGGAGGAAGGGCCCAAACTTGAGATCGACCTCAAGGAAGGCGAGATGGTTCAGATAAGGGAAGGGCCCTTCAAGAGCGTCGAGGGCTACATCGAAGAGGTCAACCCCGCCAGCGGCAAGGTGAGGGTCATCATCAACATCTTCAGCCGCGCCACACCCGTGGAACTCGAGTACTGGCAGATCCAGCCGATCTGACTCCGTCTGGACACACTGAGAAGCACCCCGGGACAGACCCATGGCGAAAAGAAGAAGAAGAAGAGTGCCCCAAGCAACGCTGAAGGTCCTGGTGACCGGCGGCCAGGCCAACCCGGCTCCCCCGCTCGGTCCCTCCCTCAGCCAGCACCGTGTCGATATCGGCCAGTTCATCAGCCAGTTCAACGAGAGGACGAAGGACCAGATGGGCGTGCCCCTCCCGGTGATCGTGAAGGTCTACCGGGACGGCTCGTTCGACTTCGAGGTTAAGACGCCTCCGGCCTCTTACCTGGTCAAGCGCGCTGCCGGCATCGTCAAGGGGTCAGGAGCGGCCAAGCGGGAGACCGTCGCCCAGATAACCCGCTCCCAGCTGAGACAGATCGCCGAGGAAAAGATACATGACCTCAACGCGGATGACATCGACGCCGCCATGCGCATCATAGAGGGCACGGCGAGAAGCTGCGGCGTCCAGGTCGCCGAAGGCTGATCGGCCGGTCTCGTCATCGCGCCGCGACAGCCGCACCGAGGAAGACAGCAAATGGGACGAAGAAGCCGCAGATACCAGCAGTCGCGTCAGCTCGTCGAACGGACACGCGCTTTCCCCGTGGAGGAAGCGATTGAGGCGCTCAAGTCCATGTCGCCGGCCCGCTTCGACGAGACGGTCGAATGTTCCGTGCAACTCGGAGTGGACGCACGCCAGAGCGACCAGCAGGTCCGGGGCAGCATATCGCTGCCGAACGGCACGGGCCAGAAGCGCACCGTCGCCGTCTTCGCCGAGGGAGCCAAGGCCGAGGCCGCACGGCAGGCCGGCGCGGACATAGTCGGGGCAGACGACCTGATAGGCAAGGTTGAGGAAGGTTTCATGGGCTTCGACGTCGCACTTGCCACGCCCGACATGATGGGACGCATCGGCCGCCTGGGCCGCTACCTGGGCCCCCGCGGCTTGATGCCCTCCCCCAAGAGCGGCACCGTCCGAGAGGACATCGAGGAGGCAGTGGGCGAGTTCAAGGCCGGCAAAATCGAGTTCAGAAATGACAGCGGCGGCAACGTCCACGTGCCCGTTGGCAAACTGTCGTTCAGCACCGAGGATCTGGCGGAGAACGTGCGCGCCCTCATCAGCCAACTGCTCAGGATGAAGCCGCCTGCCGCCAGAGGACGATACCTCTGCAAAGCCTGCATCTGTTCCACAATGAGCCCGGCGATCCAGATCGTCACGGAATAGGCCCGAAGCCCGGAGCAACGCAATAGATGGCCCGCGAAGTCAAAGAACTCATGGTCAAAGAGCTGGAAGCGGTCTTCCAGGGAATCGATGGGACCGGCTGCGTCCTGGTCAACTACGACGGCATGACGGGCGATGCGGCCCGTCAGGTCCGCCAGGAGGTGCGCAGACGGGGTGGGAGCATGGTGATCGTCAGGAACTCCCTGTTCGGCATCGCGTTGGACCGGCTCGGCGTGGGCGGTCTGAAGAGGCTGATCGGCGGCCCGATGGCCGTCGTACGCGGTGAGGGCCCCATCGAAGCCGCCAAGGCCGTCGATGCCGCAACCGAGATGTGCGCGGCCATCCGCGTGCGAGGCGGTTACGCGGACGGCCGCGTGCTGGGACCCGAAGAGGTCAAGAAGCTGGCCGCGATCCCCAGCCGGGAAGTGCTGCTGGCCACAATTGCCGGGGCCCTCATGGCGCCCCTGCGCCGGTTGGCCTATGGCCTGCTGGACAGGCCCCGCGCCCTGGCGTGCGGACTTGACCAGTTGAGGGCGAGGGCGGCTGAACAGCCCCCCGCATAGCGCACCAAACAAATGAGGATCCGAAGTCGACCGGCGCATCGAACCGCGCCGCAATCTCAGGAGGCACAGGAGAATGGCCGAGACAACGGTAACCGAAGGCACGGAGGAGTACTCCGAGAAGGTCAATGACGTACTCAACAAGATCAGCGAGTTCACGTTGATTGAGCTGTCCGAGCTGGTCAGCGCGTTCGAGGAGAGATTCGGCATCCAGGCTATCGCAGCGGCGCCGCTGGCGGCGGGAGCCGCGGGCGCGGCCGAGGCGGAGGAGGAGGTCGAGCCGACTTCCTTCAAAGTGGTGCTCAAGAGCTTTGGGGACAAGAAAATCCAGGTCATCAAGGCCGTGCGGGCAGAGACGACGCTGGCTCTGAAGGAAGCGAAAGAGGTCGTCGAGAGCGCGCCGTCCACCATCAAAGAGGGCCTCTCCAAAGAGGAAGCCGAGAAGTGCGCTCAGGCACTCACGGAGTCCGGGGCGGAAGCTGAAGTCCAGCCGGAATAGCCGAAGAACGGGAGAGACGAAGCCAGTGCGGGAACGCCGGCCGACGAGCCAGTTCCAGGGCAGGCCGTCGCGTGTGTTGGCGGTGTGCCTCAGGCCGGCATCTTCGTCGGGGGCTGGTTTGTGCCTTGCCTTCCTCCAGTTTGGCGGGTTCGCCACGTATCGGGTCGGCTGCTTTTCCTAATCACGGCGGGGAGAGAATGGATATCCGCAACTTCTCAAAAGTCGGCAGCGTGATGGATGTTCCCGACCTCACGAGTATTCAGAAGGACTCCTACAGGGAGTTCCTGCAAGCGGGTGCTCCGCCCATGAAAAGGGAGGAAGTCGGCCTTCAGAAGATCGTCAGAGAAACCTTCCCCATCGAGAACGAGGCCAAGGGCATCCGCCTGGAGTTCATCTGCTACAGACTGGGCAAGCCGCGTTACCTGCCGGAGCAGTGCCTCGAGCTCAGGCTGACGTACGGGCGCCCCTTCTACGTGCGGGTGCGGCTGCACAAGGCGGATGAGGTCATCGAGGAAGATGTCTACCTGGGCGAGATGCCCATCATGCTTGGCGGCGGCGAGTTCATCATCAACGGGGCCGAGCGCGTCATCGTAACCCAACTCCACCGTTCGCCGGGCTGCGACTTCTCCCGGGAGATCATCGGCGATCGCGCGCTCCATTCCTGCCGCATCATCCCCCAGCGCGGCAGCTGGGTTGAGATGGAGGTCAACCGGCGTGAATCGCTCACCTGCCAGCTCGACCAGAGCGGCAAGATCCCGGCCACGCTTCTCCTGCGCGCTCTGGACGAAAGCTACGGGACTGATGAGGCCCTGCTGAAGCTCTTCTACGACGTCGAGACCGTCAGTTTCACCCCCGGCACCGCAGGCCGCAAGCTGCGCGACCGGGTCAGCGCCGCCACTATAGCCACCGACGAACTGAAGATCGTGGAAACGGGCGAACTAATCACGGAGGAAACCGCCCAGCAACTGACACAGTCGGGGGCGCGCAAGCTCGACGTGCTGCCCGTGGACTTCGACCCTCTGATCCTCAACACGCTGGCCGAGGACCGCAGCTCCGACCATGAGTCGGCGATCAAGGAGCTTTATGGCAAGCTGCGGCCGGGCACGCCGTTCACCTTCGAGAAGGCGCGGCAGACGATCTGGGAGAAGTTCTTCGACAGCAACCGCTATCAACTGGGCCCGGTGGGCCGGTTCCGCATGAACCGCAAGTTCGACCAGAACGTGCCCATCGAAGATCAGACGTTGCGCCCGAAGGACCTCGTCAACGCCATCGGCTACATCATTGCCCTGCGCGAGGGCCACGGCCAGGCGGACGACATCGACCACCTGGGCAACCGCCGCGTCAGAACCATCGGGGAGCTGGCGGGTGAACAGCTCCGCAAGGGCTTCCTCAAGATGCAGCGTACGGTGCAGGACCGCATCAACCTGAAGGACCCGGAGAAATTCACCCCCCGCAGCCTCATCAACAGCAAGACCGTCAGCGCGGCCATCAACTACTTCTTCGGTCGCAGCGAGCTGTCCCAGATAGTCGACCAGACCAACCCGCTGAGCCAATTGACCAACGAACGGCGCCTGAGTGCGCTCGGCCCGGGCGGGCTGAACAGGAAGCGAGCCGGCTTCGAAGTGCGCGACGTGCACATTTCCCACTACGGCCGCATCTGCCCGATCGAGACGCCCGAAGGCACGAATATCGGCCTGATCACCTCCCTCGGCCTCTATGCGGGCGTGGACCCGTTCGGCTTCCTGGTCACCCCCTACCGCAAGGTCAAGAACGGCAAGGCGACCGACGAGATCCACTATCTGCGAGCGGACGAAGAGGAAAGCGCCTACATCGCACCGGCCGACCTGGACCTGGCGGCCCTCAAGAAGGGCGCCACCGTCGTGGTGCGCCACGGGGGCGACCTGGCAGAAATCAAGGCAACGGACGTCCAGTACATCGACGTCTCGCCGCAGCAGATCGTCGGCGTCAGCGCGAGCCTGATCCCCTTCCTTGAGCACAGCGACGCCAACCGCGCGCTCATGGGTTCCAACATGCAACGTCAGGCCGTGCCCCTGCTCAAGACGGAGCCGGCGCTCGTCGCAACCGGCACCGAGAGGGACGTGGCCCGGAACTCCGGCATGGTGGTGTTGGCCGAGAACGGCGGAACCGTCACGTACGTCGACAGCAGCATGATCTGCATCGACGACAAGGCGTACCGGCTGGAGAAGTTCCGCGGCCTGAACCAGAAGACCTGCCTGAACCAGCGGCCCGTCGTCAAGGGGGGAGACAAGGTCGCCGAGGGCGACGTGATCGCTGATGGTGCGGCCACCAGCGGCGGAGAACTGGCACTGGGCAAGAACGTCCTGGTCGCCTTTCTGCCCTGGGAGGGCTACAACTTCGAGGACGCCATCCTCATCAGCGAGGACCTGCTCAAGGAGGACGCCTACACGTCCGTCCACATCGAAGTCTTCGAAGCGGAGATCCGCGAGACCAAGCTGGGCAAGGAAGAGTTTACGCGCGATATCCCGAACGTCTCCGAGCAGCAGTTGCGAAACCTGGACCGAGACGGCGTCATCCGCGAAGGCACCTGGGTGGGAGCCAGCGACATCCTCGTGGGCAAAGTGGCTCCGAAGAGCCGCAGCGAGCTGACGCCCGAGGAGAAGCTCCTCTACGCCATCTTCGGAAAGGCCGGGGAGGACGTCCGTAACGACTCCCTGACTGTGCCCAGCGGCGTCGAAGGCGTCGTGGTCAGGACCCAGAAGTTCAGCCGACGTTCCTACCTGAGCGAGGAGGAACAGGGAGAGCTGGACGCGCGGATAGCCGAGATCTCCGCAGATTACGACAAACAGATCGCGTCCGTCTTCCGCAAGGGGATGGCGGCCGTAGAGGAGGCCATCGGCAAGCCGCCCACCGATTCGCGCAGCGGCCGGACGTTCCAGATCCCCGAGCAAGTGTCGCCCGGGGAGGTGTCTGAGCTGGCCGAGGAGTTCGACCCGGCCGGGATGGACTTCGGAGGGGCCAGGATCAACGCCAGAGTGGCCAAGGCCTATGGACCGTTCGAGGAGAGAATCCAGGAACTCAGGGACGAGTGCAACCGCCGGCTGATCGAGTACTCCAGCGGCGACGAACTGCCCAGCGGGGTTCTCGAGATGGTCAAGGTCTATGTGGCCACGAAGCGCAAGCTCTCGGTGGGCGACAAGATAGCGGGACGCCACGGCAACAAGGGCGTCATCGCCAAGATACTGCCCGTTGAGGACATGCCGTTCCTCGAGGACGGCACGCCCGTGGACATGGTGCTCAACCCCCTCGGCGTGCCGGGCCGCATGAACGTCGGCCAGATACTCGAGACGCACCTGGGCTGGGCGGCACACGTGCTCGGCTTCCAGGCCGTGACCCCCGTCTTTGAGGGCGCGAGAGAATATGAGATCGAGGAATGCCTGCGGGAAGCCGGCCTGCCCGAGGACGGAAAGACCGTGCTCTACGACGGCCGCACCGGAGAGGCATTCGACCAGCGCGTCACCGTCGGCTACATGTACATCATGAAACTCGACCACTTGGTGGACGACAAGGTGCACGCGCGTGCGACCGGCCCCTACTCGCTGATCACCCAGCAGCCGCTCGGCGGCAAGGCGCGCTACGGCGGCCAAAGGTTCGGCGAGATGGAAGTCTGGGCGCTCGAAGCCTACGGAGCCGCCCACATCCTGCAGGAACTGCTGACCGTCAAGAGCGACGACATCGAGGGCCGGACCAAGATCTACGAGTCCATGGTCAAGGACGAGAACATCCTGGAGGCCGGCATACCTGTTGCCTTCGAGGTGCTCTGCAACGAGATCCGCGGACTGGGGCTGAACATCCGGCTCGAAAAGGAAAGGCTCTAGCAGACGGATCGCAGCGGCGGGACCGGTGCCCCGCGGCCGGACGGATCTGCGCCGGCGAGTTAACTCGGCAGGAAAGACAACAACTGATCGGAGGCCGAAGGAAATGCTAGAGAGCGGCTACGACAGAATCAATGAGTACAGTGCAGTGCGTATCTCGCTTGCCTCCCCCGCCGATATCCGCAGCTGGTCGTACGGCGAGGTCACTGAGCCGGAGACGATCAACTACAGAACCTACCGCCCGGAGCGGGACGGCCTGTTCTGCGAGCGGATCTTCGGCCCGGAGAGGGACTGGGAGTGCAGCTGCGGGAAGTATCGCGGCATGAAGCACAAGGGGATCGTGTGCGACCGCTGCGGCGTGAAAGTGACACACAGCCGCGTGCGCCGCTCCCGGATGGGGCATATCACCCTGGCCGCTCCCGTCGTGCACATCTGGTTCTTCAAGAGCATGCCCTGCCGCCTGGGTAACCTGCTCGCGATGAAGAGCACCGACCTGCAGCGCATCATCTACTTCCAGAACTACGCCGTTACCGACCCGAAGGACACGCCCCTCGACTACAAGCAGTTGCTCAGCGAAGAGGAGTACCTCCACGCCCGCAGCGAGTACGGCGAGCGCGCCTTCGTGGCCAAGATGGGGGCCGAGGCCATCCGCGACTTCCTGGAAGACCTGGACCTGGACACGCTGTGTGCAGAGCTGCGCGCCGAGCTGAAGGACTGCAGTTCCAAGCAACGGTACAAGAAGATCATCAAGCAACTCACCGAGGCCGAGGCGCTCAGAGACAGCGTCAACCGCCCCGAGTGGATGGTCCTGGAAGTCATACCCGTCATACCGCCAGACCTGCGTCCGCTGGTGCTGCTGGATAGCGGCAACTTTGCCTCCAGCGACTTGAACGACCTCTACCGCCGGATCATCAACCGCAACAACAGGCTCAGGAAGCTGCTGGATCTGAATGCTCCCGACGTCATCATCCGCAACGAGAAGCGCATGCTCCAGCAGGCCGTCGACGCGCTCTTCGACAACAACCGGTGCAAGCGACCCGTCCTGGGCAGCAGCAGCAGGCCACTGAAGTCCCTTACGGACATGATCAAGGGCAAGCAGGGCCGGTTCCGTGAGAACCTGCTGGGCAAGCGGGTCGACTACTCCGCCCGCAGCGTCATCGTCGTCGGCCCCGAACTGAAGCTCCACCAGTGCGGCCTCCCGAAGAAGATCGCGCTCGAGCTCTACCAGCCCTTCATCATCCGCAAGCTCAAAGAGAAGGGCGTGGCCGACACGCTCAAGAACGCCAAGAAGGTGCTGGAGAGGCAAACGGACGAGGTCTGGGACGTGCTTGACGAGGTGATCGAGCGGCACCCCGTCCTGCTGAACCGCGCCCCCACGTTGCACAGAATGGGCATCCAGGCCTTCGATCCGGTGCTGGTCGAGGGCAACGCGATCAAGCTGCACCCGCTGGTCTGCAAGGGATTCAACGCCGACTTCGACGGCGACGCGATGGCCGTCCACCTTCCCCTGAGCGTCGAAGCGCAGCTCGAGGCGAAGACGCTGATGATGGCGCCGCACAACGTGTTCACGCCGCAGAGCGGACGGCCCATCATCGGCCCCAGCCACGACATCGTGCTGGGCTGCTACTACCTGACCGTTGAACCCCGCCAGGAGCAGGAGAACGTCAAGACTTACAGCGGCCTGGCGGAAGTCCACATGGCCCACGCCCTGGGCCATCTCGACAGCCACAGCAAGGTGCGCGTGCGCACCGACGTCAAAGAAGTGGTGAAGCAGGAAGATGCCCCGCCTGAACCCGCGGAGGGCCTGCTTGAGACCACCGTTGGACGGATCGTCTTCAACGACATACTGTCTGAGGGCATGCCGTTCTACAACTGCCCGCTGGCCAGCAGCGGCCTCAACCGGGTCATCCATGATTGCTACGAGCGGCTGGGGCGGCAGAAGACCGTGCAGATGCTCGACGACATCAAGGACCTCGGCTTCCATGCCGCCACAAAGGCCGGCATCTCCTTCGCCATGCAGGATCTGAAGCTGCCCCCCACCAAGGCGGACATCCTGCGGGAGACCGAGAAGCTCGTCAAGAAGATCACCGAGGCCTATCGCGAGGGCGCCATCACGGACGTCGAGCGGCGCCAGCGCGTCATCGACGAATGGAACGCCGCCACCGACGCCGTCGCCAAGGAGATGTTTGACGAACTGGCCAATGACGAGCGGGACGGAGAGCCCTACCTGAACCCGGTGTTCCTGATGATGGAATCGGGCGCCCGGGGCAAGTCGCTCCAGGTCAGCCAGCTTGGCGGCATGCGCGGCCTGATGGCCAAGCCCAGCGGCCAGATCATCGAGACCCCGATCAAGGCCAACTTCCGCGAAGGGCTGGACGTGCTGGAGTACTTCAGCTCCACGCACGGCGCCCGCAAGGGGCTGGCCGACACCGCCCTGAAAACCGCCGAAAGCGGCTACCTGACGCGCCGCCTCGCCGACGTGGCCCAGAACGTTATCCTCACAGAGCTGGACTGCGGCACCGCTAACGGCATCACCAAGGGGCCGGTACTGCGCGGCGACAAGATTGCCGTGCCGCTTCGCGACATCATCACCGGCCGCGTCGCCAGGGATAACATCGTGGACCTGGTCAACGACGAGGTCATCGTGCGCGAGAACGAACTCATCACGGAGCAGATCGCCCGACGGATTGAGCACCTGGATGAGCGCATGAAGATCCGCGTCCGCTCCCCGCTGACGTGTGAGACTCGCAAGGGCATCTGCGCCATGTGCTACGGCATGGACCTGGCTACCAAGGAGCTGGCCGAGCGAGGCCTCACCGGCGGGATCATGGCGGCCCAATCCATCGGCGAGCCCGGCACGCAGCTCACGATGAAGACGTTCCACATCGGCGGAGTCGCCATCGGCGGCACCGAGGAGAGCGAGGTGGTTGTCCGGCGTGCTGGCACCGTCCAACATGTCGATCTCCAGGTCGTCGAGGACCCTGACGGCCGCCACGTCTCTATCAGCCGCCATGGCGAGATCGTCATCCTCGACGAGAAAGGCCGCGAACTGGACCGCCACCCTGTGCCACTCGGCGCCGAAGTGCTCGTCGAAGAGGACAAGAGCGTCAAGCAAGGCCAGAAGATCGTCCAGTGGGACGTCCACTTCACGCCCATCCTGGCCGAGGTCGGCGGCAAGGCGCGCTACGAGGACATCGTCGAGAATAAGACGCTCAAGGTCGAGCGGGATGAAGCCCACGGCACCACCCGCAAGGTCATCATGGAGCACAAGGGCGACATGCATCCGCAGATCCTCATCGAGGGCCCGAAGGGCGACATCCTCAGCCTCCATCCCCTGCCCGAAAAGGCCATCATTGAGGTGGAAGACGGCCAGAAGATCAAGGCCGGCATCCGCCTGGCCAGGACCTTGCGCGAGGTGCAGAGAACCCAGGACATCACCGGCGGGCTGCCTCGTGTAACGGAGCTGTTCGAGGCCCGAACGCCGAAGGACCCGGCAGTCATCAGCGAGATCGATGGAGTCGTCACTGACATCGAGCGTCGGCGCGGCCGGACCGTCATCAAGGTCGAGGACCCCGACACGGAGATGGAATCCGAGCATGCCGTCCCGGCCGGCAAACACCTGCGCGTCAACCGTGGCGATAACGTCACCGCCGGGCAGGCCCTGGTTGAGGGACCGCTCGTCCTGGACGACATCCTGCGCATCAGCGGCGAAGAAGCCCTGCACAACTACATGCTGCAGGAGACTCAGAACGTCTACCGCACGCAGGACGCCACCATCGATGACAAGCACTTCGAGATCATCATCGCCCAGATGACACGGCGGGTGAAGGTCACCGACCCGGGCGACACGGACTTCCTGCCCGAGGAGCTGGTGGACAAGTTCGTCTTCCGCGACACCAACGAGAGGATCCAGCAGCAGGGCGGCGAGCCCGCCGCAGCCGAACCCGTGCTGTTGGGCATCACGAAGGCGGCGCTGCTCAGCGACAGCTTCATCAGTGCGGCCTCCTTCCAGAACACCACCCGCGTGCTCACCCGTGCCGCCATGGCCGGCAAGGTGGACACCCTGGAGGGGCTGAAGGAGAACGTCATTCTGGGCCACTTGATACCGTCGGGCACGGGTTTCCCGGAGTTCTACAAATCGGAGCTCAAGCGCCTGGAAGCCCCTGCCGTGCTGGGCGAGCTTGAAGCGCCGCCGGAGACCAGCTAGAATATAGGCGCTTGGTCAGTCCGAAGGTGCAAGACCGCGCCGAATCGCTAAGAGAGACAAAACCGATGCCGACCATCAACCAACTGGTCAGAAATGGCCGCAAGAAACAGCAGAAGAAGCGCAAGTGCCCCGACCTGCTGAAGTGTCCGCAGCGTCGCGGAGTCTGCCTGTATGTCACCACTCGCCCCCCGAAGAAGCCCAACTCGGCGCTGCGGAAGGTGACGCGTGTCAGGCTCAGCAACGGGCGTGAGGTCACGGCCTACATCCCGGGCGAGTCGCACAACCTCCAGGAACACAATATAGTCCTGGTTCGCGGCGGCCGGGTCAGGGATCTGCCGGGAGTCCGCTATCACGTCATCCGCGGGACCCTCGACGCCATGGGCGTGGAGGACCGAAGGAGAAGCCGTTCCAAGTACGGAGCCAAGAGCACCACGTAAACCGGGCGAGCGCCGCGGGCGTGCTCCTTGCCCCATCCACAGGGAAGAAACGACGCATGTCACCACAGTACAATCTCAATGACAAGTTTCTGGAGCCGGATGCCCGGTTCAGGAGTAAGCTGGTCAGCAAGTTCATCAACTGCCTGATGCACCGGGGCAAGAAGAGCGTGGCCGAGCGTGTCTTCTACAAGGCAATGGACCTGGTGACCGAACGTGTCGGCAGCGAGGATCCGTTGGAGATCTTCGAGACGGCAATCGACAACGTCGCCCCCATCATCGAGGTCCGCTCCCGCAGAGTGGGGGGCATGACGTACCAGGTGCCCACCGAAGTCGACAATAAGCGGCGCATCTCGCTGGCCATCCGCTGGCTCATCGAAGCCGCCCGCAACAAGAGCGGCCGCCCCATGCACCTGCGTCTGGCCGACGAGATTACTGACTCCTACCGGCGTCAGGGAACGGCCTACGAGAGGCGTGAGAATACGCACAGGATGGCCGAGGCAAATCGCGCTTTCGCCCATTTCTCGCTGCGGCGCAGATAAACCGAAGATCGCCAGGGCAGTCAATTCGCCCCGCCTGCGGGGTGGCATGGGCTGCCCTGTCCATTTGGCAGCACAGTTCGCAGGCGGAACCGCCCGATGGATCTGCACAGAGTCCGCAACATCGGCATCGCCGCCCACATCGACGCCGGCAAGACAACGGTCACCGAACGCGTCCTCTACTACAGCGGCCGCGTTCACCGTATGGGCAGCGTCGACGAGGGCACGGCCGCCATGGACTGGAGACCCCAGGAGCAGGAACGCGGCATTACCATCGTCTCGGCCGCCACCTCCTGCTTCTGGAAGACCAAGCAGGACGGCAATGCCTCCCCGCGCGGCGAGCAGTACCAGGTCAACATCATCGACACCCCGGGCCACGTGGACTTCACCATGGAGGTGGAGCGCTGCCTGCGCGTGCTTGATGGCGTGGTAGTCGTCTTCTGCGGCGTAGGAGGCGTCCAGGCCCAGAGCGAGACCGTCTGGCACCAGGCCAGCCGCTACAAGGTGCCGCGCATCTGCTTCGTGAATAAGCTGGACCGCATGGGCAGTGACTTCCTCCGCGTCGTCTCCGAGGTCGAGCAGCGGCTCGGTGCCCATCCGCTGCCCGTGCAACTGCCCCTGGGCGGCGAGAGCGATTTCGTCGGCGTCATCGACCTGCTGCACCGGGAGGCCGTCCTGTTCAAAGACGAGGCCCTGGGGGCGCAGTACGAAGTGCAGGAGATTCCCGACGAGTACTCCGACCAGACCGAGCAGTGGCGGGCCCACATGGTCGAGACGCTTTGTGAGAACGTCGACTGGCTGGGCGACAAGTTCCTGGCCGAACAGCCAATCACGACCGCCGACATCCGCAAGGCCCTGCGAGAGGCCTGCATCGCCGGAAGGCTCCAGCCCGTCCTCTGCGGCGCGGCGCTGCGCAACCGTGGCATTCAGCAGCTTCTGGACGCCGTCTGCGACTACCTCCCCTCCCCCCTCGACGTGCCTCCCATAGCCGGAGTTGACCCGAAGTCCGGCAAGACCATCCGGCGAAGCGCCAGCGAAGAAGAACCCGTCAGCGCTATCGCCTTCAAGATCCAGGGCCGGAAGCACGGGGACCTGCACTTCATCCGCGTCTACAGCGGGCGGCTTCGGGAGCGCAGCCGCGTCTACAACTCCAACCAGGAGAAAATGGAGAACGTCACCCGCCTCTATCGCATGCACGCAAACTCGCGCGAGCAACTGGACGAGGCGGGACCGGGCTCGATCGTCGCCGCCCTGGGCCTCAAGGTCACGGTTACGGGGGACACCCTCTGCGACAGGAGGGACCCCATCGTCTACGAGCGGATGCACGTCCCGCAGACCGTCATCTCGATGGCCATTGAACCGAAGACACAGGCGGATAGGAAGAAGCTGGACGAGGCCCTCCAAGCACTGGCCAGAGAGGACCCGACCTTCCGCCAGACCGTAGACCCCAACACGGGGCAGCTTCTGATCAGTGGCATGGGGGAGCTGCACCTGGACATAATCCGAGATCGCCTGCTGCGGGAGTTCAACGTGGACGCACGCGTGGGCCCGCCCCGGGTCTCCTACCGCGAGAGCATCCAGAGACCGATCACCGTTGACGAAACCTTCGAGCGGGAACTGGAAGGTCACGGCCAGTTCGCCCGCGTGGTGATCTCTTTCGAACCGGCGCCCGGCGCCGCCGGCCTGGAATTCGAGAACCGGGCGGCGAAAGAAGTCCTGTCGCTCCACTTCGCCCGTGCCGTCGAGCGCGCACTGACCCAGAGCGCCTCGGGCCCCCTGTACGGCTTCCCCCTCATCAACGTGAAAGCGACGCTTCTGGACGGCGCCACGCATCCCTCCGACTCGACCGAACTCGCCTTCGAGGCGGCGGCGTCAGCCGCACAGAGGCGCGCCCTGGAGCAAGCCGGCTGCGAGCTGTACGAGCCTTTCATGCGCCTGGAGATCATAACTCCCGAAGGACACATGGGGGACGTGATCAGCTACATCAATAGCTGCCGGGGCGCCATACAGGAGGTCGTCTCCCGCGGCGCCGTCCGTGTGCTGCTGGCCGTCGCTCCTCTGGTCGAGCTATTCGGCTTCGCCACAAGACTGCGCTCCCTCACGCAGGGACGGGGCACCCATACGATGGAGCCGCTGGAGTACAGGCCCGCCCCGCCGGGGGCACTTGACTTCGCCTGAGCCGCATGCCTATTCTCGGGCCCTGCAGGGTCCTGGAGCAATCCAGTCTCGACCCGAACCGGGATCAGCTTCTCACCTGCATACTGAGGGCGTTCGGATGAAACGCGGCACGTGCCGGGTCACGTTCCAGCCGGAGGGGCGCAGTGTCTTCGTGCTGCGCGGCACGAAGCTCGTCGAGGCTGCTGGCCAGGCCGGCATCATCCTCAACCAGCCCTGCGGCGGAGAGGGCGCGTGCGGAAAGTGCCTGGTCGAGGTGCTCGAGAACGCCCCCGAGCCCGCCCCTGCGGACCGCCGGCACCTGGACGATCATCGAATCGCCGAAGGATGGAGGCTGGCCTGTCAGCTTGAAATCCAGGGCCCCATAACCGTCTCCGTGCCGCAGGAGACGCGCTTCTTCGAACAACAGATCCTTACCGAAGGCGAGGGACGCGCCTACCCCTTCCGGCCGAACCTGGGGAAGCAATTCGTGAGCGTGCCTGAGCCCACGGTCGAGGACCAGCGCAGCGACGTCGACCGGCTCAAGGACGCCATAGGCATCGAGGGCCTGGAGGCCGAGCTTCCCCTCATTCGCGCCCTTCCCCACATCCTCAGGACGCATGGGGGGGGCGTGACCGTCGTGCTAGAGAACAACCACATCCAGTCCGTCGAGGGCGGCGATACGAGTGACCGCCTCTGGGGCGTGGCGTTCGACATCGGCACCACGACCATCGTCGGATCCCTGACGAACCTGGCGAGGGCCGAGCGCTCGGGCTCGCGCGCTGTCGCCAGCCGCACCAATCCGCAGATCCACTTCGGCGATGACGTCGTCAGCCGGATCAGCTACGCCCAGAAGAACCCGGACGGCCTGGACAGGATGCGCGAGCGACTGCTGACCTCCCTGAACGACATCATTGCCGAATTGTGCGATGCCGCCGGCATCGAGCCCGACGACATATACGAGGCCACAGCCGTCGGCAACACGACCATGAGCCACATCTTCCTCGGCGTCGACCCCGGCCCCATCGGCCACGCGCCCTACGTGGCCGTCCTCAGGGAAGCCGTCGACGCGAAGGCCCGCGAGATCGGCCTCCGGGTCAACCGCAGTGCGAACCTCCACGTGCTGCCGAACATCGCCGGCTTCGTCGGCAGCGATACGGTCGCGATGATCCTGGCTGCCGGGATGGCCCGGGACGAGGACGTCAAGATGAGCGTGGACATCGGCACCAACGGCGAGGTGGTCATCGGCAACCGCGACCGCCTGATCGCCTGCTCCTGCGCGGCCGGGCCTGCCTTCGAAGGCGCCCGAATCCACCACGGCATGAGGGCCACCGAAGGGGCCATCAGCAAGGTCGTCGTCAATGAGGAGATCGAAGCCAGCGTGATCGGCGGCGGCCGGGCAACCGGCATCTGCGGCAGCGGACTGATGGACGCCGTCGCTGAACTGCTCGATGCCGGCGTGATTGACGAGACCGGCCGCATCCTGAGCGCGCAGAACGCCGGCGACCTGCCGGAAGGCCTGCGCCGCGCGCTGACCACGTTCGAGGATCAGCCGGGCGCCGTCCTGGTCGAGGCCGCACAGAGCAAGACCGGCAAAGCCATCCTGCTCACGCAGCGCGACATCCGAGAGGTCCAGCTTGCGAAGGCCGCCATCCGGGCCGGCATCGAGGTGATCTCCAGCGTGTTCGGCATCGATCCGGACAAGCTCCCCAGACTGCTGCTGGCCGGCGGGTTCGGGAACTTCATCCGCCGCTCGCACGCCAAGCGCATCGGCTTGCTGCCCAACATCCCCACCGACCGCATCGAGTTCATTGGCAACGCGGCCGCGACCGGGGCGAGAACGGCGCTGGCCTGCCGTGACTGCCGCGCCGAAGCCGAGCAGATCAGCCGCAAGACCGAATACGTCGAGCTCGCCGCCCGCCCCGACTTCCAGGCGCACTACATGGAAGCCATGACCTTTCCGACCCGGAAGTGACCATG
>CAYUDW010000011.1:35462-38175 GCA_964442595.1 uncultured candidatus Brocadiaceae bacterium | reverse complement strand
ACATGGCAGACCGGCTCGGCAGCGTGATCAGCATCCGCGACTTCGATCGGGATGAGATCCTCCGGGTGCTGTCGGTTGCGCGGCAGATGGAGGATGGCGACCACTACGGCCTGCTGGCCGGCAACGTGCTGGGCATGATGTTCCTGGAGCCCTCGACGCGGACGCGGCTCAGCTTCGCCTCCGCCATGTTACGGCTGGGCGGGCAGGTGCTGGACTTCGGGGACCCCGAGCATTCCTCGTTCAAGAAAGGCGAATCGCTCAGCGACGCGATCCGCATCGTGGCCGGCTACTGCGACGTCATTGCGCTGCGGCATCCGTGGGAGGGCGCGGCCAGGCTGGCCTCCGAAATGTCCGGCCTGCCCGTCATCAACGGCGGCGACGGGGCGAACCAGCATCCGACCCAGACCTTCCTGGACCTCTACACCATTCAGAAGGTGCGGGGGCAGATAGACGGGCTGACGGTCGGCTTCGTGGGCGACTTGAAGTACGGCCGAACGGTCCATTCCCTGGCCACGGCGCTGAGCAGGTTCGAGTGTCGACAGGTCTTCGTCTCGCCGCCGGCGCTGGCCGTCCCTGCCGACCTTCTGGCGGAGCTCGATGTAGCGGGCGTACAGTACGAGCTGTCCGAGGACCTTCCCGCCCTGCTGCCTGCGCTCGACATCCTCTACTGCACGCGCATTCAGCAGGAACGCTTCGCGGACAGCATGGAGTACCAACGCGTGAAGGGGGCTTATCGGATCGGCCGTGCGCTGCTCGAGCGGTGCGGGGTGAAGGACGAGCTGCGCATCATGCATCCGCTGCCGCGCGTGGACGAGCTTTCCCCGGACGTGGACGAAACGCCCTACGCCGTCTACTTCGAACAGGCCAGGAACGGCGTGCCCGTTCGGCAGGCACTGCTGGCGATGGTGCTAGGAAAGGCATGAGCATGGCCGCTGAAGGAGCCAAGCGCGACGAGATGAAGGTCACCGCCATACGTGACGGGACCGTCATCGATCACATCGAGAACGACGCGACCTTCAAGGTGGCCGAGATCCTGCGCCTCGAGCAGGGCGAAGAGATGGTGCTGGTCGGCATGAACCTGCCCAGCGGCAAGGTCGGCAAGAAGGGCATCATCAAGATCGAGAGCCGCGAGCTCACCCCGCAGGAAGTCAACAAGATCGCCCTCATCGCCCCACAGGCAACGCTGAACATCATCGAGGACTACCGCGTCGTCGAGAAGCGCAAGGTCGAGTTGCCCAGGAGGGTGGACGGCATCGTCCGCTGCTTCAATCCCCAGTGCGTAACCAACCAGCAAGCGATCAGCACCAGCTTCGACGTCATCGCGACCGATCCTCCCACGCTCCGGTGCCAGTACTGCGAGCGAGTCATGAGCGGCGCAGACATCATCTTGAAGTAGGTGTCCTTGCGCCACTCTCCGTCCTGGTCCCTGTCCTCGGATAGACCGGGCACGGCTCCCGGCGCAGCCAACTTGCGAGCACGATGGCGAGCAGGAGCAGGACCGGTAGGGGCACGGCGTGCCGTGCCCGGGACGTCGAGAGCAGGAGAATCGGGCGGGCCACCGGCAGCACACCGCATCAGTCGCGCACCGCGTCCAGGAAGATCCTGCGTATCTCGGCCAGTCGCTCCGGGCTGTCGCCCTCCACCCGAACGGTGACGGCCGGCTCGGTGACGCTCGCCCGGCACAGCGCCCATCCGCCCTCGAACTCGACCCGCACGCCGTCCGTGTGGTCCTGGGGACGATCGGCGAACGTCCGGCGCACTTCGCCCACCACTGCCTCCGCGTCGCCCGCCGGGCAAGGGATGCGGATGTCTTCGCTGATGAAGTAGGGGGGTATGGTCGCCCGCAACTCGGAGAAGCGCTTGCCCGACGCCGCGAGCAATTCGGCCATCCTGAGCCCGGCGTAGATGCCGTCGTCGCCTCCCAGCTCCCGGAAGAAGAAATGCCCGCTGGCCTCGGCCCCCAGTGCCGCGTCCTCTTGCATCAGACGCCGCTTGATGAAGGAGTAGCCGGATCGCTCCATGACGGGTCGCCCGCCCGCGCGCCGTATCTCCTGCGGCAGGATTCTGGTGCTCTTCAGGTCGTAGACGATGGCCGCTTTGGGTTCGCGCGTGAGGGCCTCTCGCGCGAGCAGGATCAGCGCTTCTTCGGCGGGAACGTAATCGCCGCGTTCGTCCAGGAACACGGTACGGTCCGCGTCACCGTCGAAGCAGACGCCAAGTCCCGCCCCTGCCCGGCGGACCGCTTCCCCGGCGGCGACCAGCGCGCCCGGCTCGGTCGGATTGGGCGACCGGTTGGGGAAGCGGCCGTCCGGCTCGCAGAAGAGCTCGTGAACTTCGTAGTCCGCCGCGCGGAACGCTTCGGGCGCCCACTCCGACGCCGAGCCGTTCCCCGCGTCGAGCAGGACGCACATTCCGTGGCCCGTTCCCTCGAAGCGCCGGCCGAGCCAGTCCAGATAGCCCGCCTTGACGGAGGGCTCCGTCCGCCGGCCGCTGCCGGCCCGGAACTCGGTTTCCTCCACGCGGCGGCGCACTCGCTCGACGTCTTCCGGCATGGCCGGCTCCTGCCCCAGCGCGAACTTGATCCCGTTGTACCGGGGCGGATTGTGCGACGCTGTGACGATGACGACTCCCCGCGTGTCCAGCTCCCTCCGCGCCCAGTAGGCAACCGGGGTCGGCACGGTCCCGATGTCCAGCACGTCTGCTCCCGCGGCGA
>CAYUDW010000011.1:34168-35362 GCA_964442595.1 uncultured candidatus Brocadiaceae bacterium | reverse complement strand
TCCGGCTCGGGGTTCGCCTGCCACGTGAGCAGGTTGCCGCCCTCAGCGTCTGCCTCCGCCGTCAGTCCGCGGACAGGGCAGGGCGCCTGCTCGTGATAGGCGGTGGTGTAGACGGCGAGCGTCCCCGCAGGCAGCTCGTCGCGGAGGCGTCCGTTCTCCAACGCCAGCCTGGCTTCAGGCTGTTGAAGATCGCCGAATGGATGGAAGGGCACGGCTTCCGGATCGTAGACGTACTTGCGGAATGACGCGTCCGGGGCGCCGTCGCCAATGCAGAGATCGATACCAACGTCGTCTTGTCGCCTGCTGAGCAGGGCGATCGACCATGTGCCGCCCTTGTGGTGTCGAACCGCCGCTACGCGGACAAAGGGATCGCTCGTATCCACGCCGAAGACGGTGGCCGGCCCGCGGAAGAACCGGGTCAGCAGGCCGTAGGCGTAGTAATGCGCGCGCGTCGAGTAATCGTCGCCGATCCACCTGAACGTGCCCCACTTGTTGACGTAGTCGGCGCGATACTCGTCGGGATAGTCCGTGAACGTCCAGTTGCCGAGGGCGCAGATGCCCGCGTTAAGGGCGGCGATGACGGCTTCCGCCATCTGAACGCCGACCATGGGTTCCTGCGGCGTGCCGAAGTAGATGCAGACGTCCATCTTCACGCCGTCCCTGACGCTTCCGTCCTGCTTGCAGCCGAACTCGCCGAGGATGAAGTCCTTGCCTCGGCTTCGGGCGATTCCGGAGCCCCACCTCAGCTTCGACAGGAACCACGGGTAGAACTCCGGGTCCTCCAGGGCGAAGCTGTTGACATAGTGGTGCCCCCCGTAGATGGCGGTGACGTCGTCCATGTGCTGGGCGGCCCACTCGATCGTGTGCCAGTGCTCGATGGGCGAGGCGTCCGAGGCCAGAAGCTGGACGTCCAGCTTCCGCGCCCTGAGTTCATCCAATAGGCATCGGTGGTAGTCCCGGAACTTCGGCATGTCGTCCAGCATGTCGGCCCACCCGTGCAGGGACAGCTCGTTCGTCATGCAGTAATGCCTGACGTTGGTGGCGCCGCGCTCTCGAACCAGGTACTCGAGCTGGTCGACGATCCGCTTCGCGTAAGCGGCACGCGCGGGACCCTCCGGGACATCTTCCGGGTCCCACGTGGCGAGGTAGACCTCCGTTCCGGTCCGCTTCATCCTCAGCAGGTGCTCGGCCAGC
>CAYUDW010000011.1:6546-34068 GCA_964442595.1 uncultured candidatus Brocadiaceae bacterium | reverse complement strand
GGCGAGGTAGACCTCCGTTCCGGTCCGCTTCATCCTCAGCAGGTGCTCGGCCAGCGTGTCCAGCCCCTCCCGGCCGGCGCCCTGCATGTGAGTCAGCCGGGCGAACGACGGGCTCAGTTCGCGCCAGCGCTTGGCGATGACCTGCTCGAAGTGCTCCCTGCCGACCTTGTGGAGATGATGCGAGACGTGGAACCCGACGCCTGCGAAGCGGGGCTGCACGACCTCCGCCGTTCGCACCGTGACCTTGCATGCGTCGCCCATGTGCGGTCGCCCTGCGGCGCGGGCCGCGGCCGATCGCTCATCGCAGGTAGGCGGCTTCCACCTTCTTCAGCGCCGCCACGATGTCGTCGACCTCCTGCGGCCCGTAGTTCTCATGGAAGTTGATGCAGAAGCTGTGGCCCAGGATCTTCATGGCGTTCTCGGTGTGGCTCTGGGGCTCGCGCGGGCCAGCGTAATCGGGGGAGTCCCAGGGGAAGCCGCTGTCGCCGAAGACGGCCTTGTTCCTGAACCAGGGGAACGTGCACGGGAGGGTCGGATAGCCGCGGAGGTTCGAGATTCCTTCGGCGGCCAGGGTTCGCTGGAACGTCACCGTGTCCACGCGGAGCGCTTCCAGACCCAGCGTGACGCGCAGGTACCAGTAGCTGCACTCACTTTCGGGCACCTGCCATCCGACCGAGACGGCAGGGCTATCCTTCAGGCCCTCCTTCACCGCTTCGCCGGCCCTGTGCCGGTTCCCGATCATCTGGGGCAGCCTCTTGATCTGGACGCTTCCGATGGCGGAGCTGAGCTCGTTGAGGTTGCAGTTCAGGCCCGCAACGACGTTCCCCCGGACATCGAGGTTGAAGGGCTTGCCTCGGTCGGCGAACCGCCGGCCCTGCCAGTGCAGTTCCTCGTTCTGGGTGTAGACGACGCCGCCCTGGCCACCGGTGGAGAAGTGCTTGCCGAACATCGTGGAGAAGGCAGCGATGTCACCCATCGTGCCGACCCCGCGCCCCTTGTACTTCGCTCCGTGGGACTGGGCGCAGTCCTCGACCACGTAGAGATCGTGCTTCCGGGCCAGCTCCAGGACGGGATCCATGTCGACCGGCTCGCCGACGATGTGGGCAACGATGATCGCGCGCGTCCGCTCCGTAATGAGCGGCTCGATCTGCTCGGCGGACGTGTTGTAGCTCCTGGGATCGCAGTCGGCCACGATGGGAACGCAGCCGAGAAGCGCCACGGGCATGATGCCGCCGGGGTCGGTACAGGCCGGGCAGATGACCTCCGAGAGCGCATCGAGCTGAAGCGCCCCCAGCGCACAGTAGACGGCGTTGCTGCCGGAGTTGACGCCGTCGGCGAAGCCGCCGCCCATGAAGTCCACGAAGTCCTTCTCGTACTGGCGCTCGTAAGGGCCGCTGTAGCCGAACGCCGTTCCCTCCGCGATGGCTTCGTCGAAGACCTTGACGACGGCTTCCTTCTCCTGCTCGGTCATCAGCCCCCGGGGGGGGAATGGCCGGGTTCGGACCGGCTTACCTCCGTCAACTGCCAGCTTTGCCTCGGTGCCCATTTGGCGCCTCCTTCCGTGTGTGCGTTTCAGACGTCCTTACCCGCATCGGCGACGAACCGTTCGGCGTTGCCGTGCATGATCTTGCCCATGACCTCCTCGTCCAGATCGAGCTTCTCCAGAAGGTCCATCTGCGCCCGGCCGAAAGCGTCCCGGCCCAGCGCCGCGCGGTCCTGGAACTCAATCAGGAACTCGCGGGTGAAGTCCAGGTCGCGGTTCAGGGCCGTCATGGCGCTGCCGGCCGAGAGGTCGCAGTTCAGGTTGTCGTACTTGCGCAGCAGGTCGAGCAAGCGCCCGCCGGGCGTGACCGGACCGGTGGAGTAGCGCCCCGGGTCTTCGGCGGCGTCGCCGCTTATCTCCCGCCAGAAGCCCGGCGCGTGCCCGAGGAACTGCGTATCGGGACAGAGCCGGCACATGTTCTCCACCACCGATATGTCGCCCCCGTACCAGAACGGCCACGACTCGGGCGACTCGGACTCCTCCTTCAGCGTGTACTCCGGACACTCCAGGTGGAACACGACCGGCAGGCCCAGCTCGCCGCAGTAGCGAAACATCGCTATGGCGTCCGGCTCGTCGTATCGCATGCGGCACTTCAGCTCGCCGTAGACCCGGATGCCGTGCATCTGGACGGCCTGGTAGAGCCTCGCGCGGGCGCGCCTCTCGCGGGGGTCCGGCGCCCAGCCGCCGATGAAGCGGTCGGGGTACTTCTTCAAGCCGTCAACGATCATCCACAAAGGCATGCCCACGGCCCGCGGGTCCAGCGATTTGTAGTAGTAAGGCTCCGCGTCGTATTCGACCTGCGGGATCTCCCACGACAGGAGCCAGGTCTTCTCGATGCCGTGTTCGTCCATATTCCTGACCAGGCCATCTGTGTCGACACCCACCCAGTTTGGGTGGTTGTGCGCGTCTATGATCCGCTGTGCCATGGATGTGTCACTCCCTGGCGGCAATGGGGTGTGCCCCGGTGCCTGCTACCGACCGGGCCGGTGGCAGCGATGAGGGCATGGGCAGGAATCTAGGGATTGGAGGCCCGCTTGTCAAGGAAGCGCCGCTCAACCCGCTCGAAACGCCCGCCCGGGGCCGGTGGGGGCGCTTTTGGTTGCCAGCGTCAGGCTCGTGCGATACACTCCCTCGTCTGCGGCGGCCGCGCTCATGCGTCGGCCTCCGGGAAGAGCGATTGTATCGATCAGCGGGAGACATGCATTGGCTGTCTACGTGGTGACGGGCGGGGCCGGTTTCATCGGTTCGAACATCGTCGCGCGCCTGGTGGCGGAAGGCCAGGAGGTCCGCGTCTTGGACAACTTCGCCACAGGACACAGGGAGAACCTGGCGGAGTTCGCGACGAAGATAGGCATCTTCGAAGGCAACGTGTCCGATGCCGACCTGCTGCGCAGCGCGTTCGCCGGGGCCGACTACGTCCTGCACCAGGCCGCCCTGGCCAGCGTGCAGAGGTCCGTCGGGGACCCCGTCGCGACCGACCGGGCGAACGTGCATGGGACGCTCCGGGTGCTGGTCGCCGCCCGGGACGCGGGCGTCAAGCGGGTCGTCTACGCGTCCAGCAGCTCCGTCTACGGCGACGTGGCCGAGCTGCCGAAGCACGAGGACATGACGCCTGCGCCGAAGAGTCCCTACGCGGTCAGCAAGCTGGCCGGCGAGCACTACTGTGCGGTGTTCCCCGCGATCTACGGCGTGGAAACCGTCTCGCTGCGTTACTTCAACGTGTTTGGCCCGCGACAGGACCCCCAGAGCCAGTACGCCGCCGTCATCCCGATCTTCATCAGTGGCATCATGGCCGGGCGCGAGATACAGGTCTTCGGGGACGGCGAGCAGTCGCGGGATTTCACCTACGTGGACAACGTGGTGGAGGCGAATCTGCGCGCCGCCCAAGCGAAGGGCGCTGCTGGCAGAGCATACAACGTGGGCACCGGAGAGAGGCATACGCTCAACGAGTTGATCGAACTGCTCCAGCAGCTCATCGGGAGAGCGGCCAGGGCCGCGTACGGCGAGGAGCGGGCCGGCGACGTGAAGCATTCCCAGGCGGATATCGGGCGGGCGCGTGCAGACCTGGGCTACGAGCCGCAGGTCTCGTTTGAAGAGGGCCTGAGGCGCACCGTCCAGTGGTTCCGAAGCACGGAGGCCACGACGTTCTTCCTTGTAGATCGTTGACGGGTGGCAGATGGCCAAGGCTACCGGACGGACCGTCCGAAAGGTGCTTGCCGCGCTGGTGGCGGTGGTTGTGGCCGTCGTTGCGCTCTTGGTGCTGGGGAGCGGCCGACCCCGGGCCCAGGCCGGCAGACCGGCAGGTCCGGCCGACCCGCAGGAGAATGTCCGGACCGTGACCCCAGCGGTCGGGACAGCAGGCGGGCCGCTTCCGTCAGCGGGCGCATCCTGGGAGCTTGAGCTTTCCGAGGCGGACGGCCGTTACCTGGTGGGGCTGTTCTACGATTCGTTGGATGCCCTGGCCGCCGGCGTTTCGCCCCCCGACGTGGGGCGCGCCCCACCCGCGTGCCTTGAGCCCGTGGCGGCACCCGTTTTCGTCACCGTTTACTCTCCGAACCAGTTGCCGGCAAGGCTGCAGTCGCGGCGTCCCACGCTTGCCGACGGCGTGAAGGAGGCCGCCCGCCAGTTCTTCGAGCTACGGGGGCAATCCGTGGCTCCGGACCCGCCGAAGGCGGAGCGCGTGCGCATCGACGTCCTGAGGCGTGCGGACTTGCTCCGGGTGCCGGACCGCGAGGCCTTCGCGGAGCAGGTCCTCGGGCCGCCCGCCGGCCTGGCGATGGAGTTCGGCGGAGAGGCCGAGTTATTCCTGCCGGCGGACATAGCGGACTTCCGGGCCGGCACCAATCTGGACATGCTGCGTTCGGTGTGCCGGGCGGCGGCCGGCGACGCTGCCGGATGGCGCCGACCCGACCTGCGAATCTGGCGCCTAGTCGCCGCTGCGTTCGTCAACACCGGGGACAATAGCCGCGACGTTCTGGCCATACCGCGGGGTCTGACGCCGGTTGGCGAGGTTTCCCTGGCCGGGGTGCTCAGGTCGGCCCGATTGGCCGGGCAGTACCTAGTCAAGATGCAGGGAGAGGACGCCACTTTCGTTCCCTACTGGGACCCCGCTGCCGACCTTCAGGGGGGCTGCGACAACGTGCCCGAGCAAGCGGCCGCGTGCGCGGCCCTGGCGTTGCTCTGCGATCTGCGTCCGCGGGAGGAGTACCTCAACGCCTGCTACGAGTCGCTTTCCTACTTGATGCACTACACGAACGTGGACGAGCGCAACCCGCGGATGGCCTTCACCCAGCGGCAGGAGATATGCAAGGAGGTGCTGGAGCTGGAGGCGTCGGCGCACGTTCTGGAGGCGCTCTGCCATTACCGGCGGGCCAGCGGCTGGACGGAGGCGGATGCGTGGATCGCCGCCCTCGCCGAGTTCCTGCTCTTCATGCAGCGGGAGGACGGCCTCTTCGAACTCCGGTACGACGCCGAAAGCGGCACGCGCAGCACGCCGAGTAAGCACGCCGCGCAGGTCGCGTCGCACGCGAAGGCGGCGCTGGCCCTGTCGCTGGCGTATCGCGAACTCAGCGTGGCGCGCTATCTGGCCGGCGCACAAAGGGCAGTTGAGGCCCTGACGCGAGAGGACAGGTCCTACGAGGCAGGCGACGCACGTTGGCTGGTGGCCGCCGTGGATGCGTACGGGCAATGCCTGCCGGCCGACGAATGGCAGGCCTGGGGCGGGCGTGCCCTGGCCGCGCGTATAGCGGCCCAACGGCGCGAGGCCCAGCTCGGCCCCGGCGATGCGCCGGCAGAGGATCTGGTGGGAGGCACAGGCTCCGCCTTCCCGCCGAAGGCCGGTGCCACGGCGAACGACCTTGTGGTTTTCGCCTCAGCGTGTACCATGGACTGCACGCCTGAGGCGCTGGAGGCGGCCCGCCGCGCCGCCGGTTACCTCATGGGGCTTCAATACCTGGAAGAGAACAGCTACTACCTCCCTGACCCTGACGACGGCCGCGGTGGCTTCCGAGAGCAGCCCGGCAGCAACATCATCCGCATCCAGGCCCTGGAGGCGGCCCTGCGAGGGCTTGTGAAGCTTGCCCATGTTGAACTGCAACGGTCCTGAAATGATCGAGAAGGCACGAATCAGCGATCCGCCTGCCATCCGCGAGCTGATCAATTACTACGCCGACCGGCAGGTTATGCTGCCGCGCTCGCTCAACGACATCTATGAGAAACTGCGCGACTTCTTCGTCTGCCGCGAGGGCGGAGAGGTGGTCGGTTGTGCTGCGCTTCACATCAGTTGGGGTAGTTTGGGCGAGATCCGCAGCCTGGCCGTCGCTGAGCCAGCACAGGGCACAGGCGTCGGCAGGAGTCTGATCGAGACCTGCCTGCAAGAGGCCCGGGAGCTCGGCATGGAGCGGGTCTTCGTCCTGACCTACGTGCCGGAGCTGTTCCAGAAGTTCGGCTTTGTCGCGCGTCCGAAGGAGGAACTTCCGCACAAGGTCTGGGCCGACTGCCTGGACTGCCCGAAGTTCCCCAACTGCGACGAGGTGGCGCTGATAAAGGACTTGTAGACCGGGCTGTAACTCGAGGGGTGAAGGGGCGCATAGAGGCGGTTGTGACGGCAAGCAGCAACAGGGATGAGCCGCAAGACGCCGCCACGCGCACGCGCATCGTCGCCTCCACCGACCAGTCCATGCTCGTCGAGGCGGCAGCCGGAACGGGCAAGACCACCCTCATCGTCGATCGCATCCTTCAAGGCATCTGCGACGGGACGCTGCGCCTTCCCGGCACCGTGGCGATAACGTTCACGGAAAAGGCTGCCGGGGAGCTGGAAAGCCGCATCCGAGAGGCCCTGGCGGGGGCACTGGCGGGGGTCACTCCGGGCAGCCCGGAAGCCGAGCGGCTGCGAACTGCCGTCGAGGAGCTGGACCGGGCCAGTATCTCCACTATCCATGCCTTCTGCGCCCGGCTGCTTCGCGAGAAGTCGGCTGAGGCTGGCGTGGACCCGGAGTTCGCCGTGCTCGAGCAAGCCGAAGCGGAGATCCTGCGCGAACGTGCCTGGCGGGAGTGGATGGGCCTCCAGGTTGCCGAAGCCCCCGAGCCGCTGGTCGAGGCCCTGCGAGCGGGCATCAGCGTAACTGAGCTGAAGGAGGTCGCCGATGCCCTGGCGGCTGCGCCGGAACTGCTTGACTCGCCGCACTTCGAGCTGCCCGTGCCGTCCCGGCCTCGTGAGGAGCTCGTTCAAGCCCTATGCGAGACGGCCGGTCCCGTTGCTGAACTGTTCAGGGACCGCATGCGCGGCAAGGGCAACAGGGACGCGCGCTCGCTTCGCGACCTTGCCCTGGACATCGAGGCCCTCGGTCCGGCAGGCGGACCCGCCGTGCGGCGCAAGGCGTACGCCCTGGCCGGCGTGCATTGGGAGGGCGCCATTACGAGCTTCCGCGAAGAGGATCGCCTGGCGGTGGCGCGCACGCTGGCCGGCTTCACGGAACCGGCGCTCGGACTGGGCGCTCACCTGGCGAAGGACGTCTTCAACTGGCTGTGCGGTTTCGTGCGGCACTACGGAGAGGTGAAGCTCGCCCGATCCGCCGTCGACTTCCAGGACCTGCTCGTGCTGACGGCGCGGATGCTGCGAGACAACCCGGCCGCACGCCGGTACTTCCAGCATCGATTCGACGCGTTCTTCGTCGACGAGTTCCAGGACACGGATCCCCTCCAGGCGGAGATGATCGCGTACCTCTGCGAGCACGTGTCGGGCGGCCAGGCCACGTCCATGGAGGGTGTGAGGCTGGCGGACGGCCGGTTGTTTGCCGTTGGCGATCCCAAGCAGTCCATCTACCGGTTCCGCCGGGCGGACGTGCAGATCTACGAGCGCTTCAAGAACCTTTTCGGCGCCGGGACGTTCGGCCAAGATAGGGTCGAGCAGGTGTCGTGCAACTTCCGCTCGGTGCCGCGCCTCCTGGAGTGGCTGAACCGGGCGTTCGACGCCCTGTTCGTGCCTCCCGACCAGGCGGGCGTCTACCAGGCCGCACCCGTCCCGCTGATGCCCGGGCCGGATGCGCCCGATCCCGGCACGCCGCCAGTCGTGGCGCTCTGCCCTCCGGGGAAGCTGATTGGCTCGGGCTGGAAGGCACCCGCCGCGCGCCGGTACGAGGCCCGCTACCTGGCCCGCGTCGTCCGCGACGCCGTAGACGGCAACCTGGCGATGCCCGGCTGGCCGAACCCGAAGTACCGCGACTTCGCGTTCCTGTTCCGAGCGTTCACGGACGTGTCCGTTTACGAGGATGCCCTGGAGGCTCTTGGCATTCCCTATCGAGTCGTCGGCGGGAAGCACTTCTACCAGCGCGAGCAGGTCGTGGAGACACTGGCAGTGCTGCGAGCCATAGCGGACCCGTTGGACGAGCCGGCCATAGTGGGCGCGTTGCGCAGCGCCTACTTCGGGCTGAGCGACGAGGAGCTGTTCCGCTATAGGGAGCGCGGGGGCTCGTGGAACTACATGGCCACCAGCGTGACTTCGGGTCCCGTTGCGGAGGCCCTGGCCCGGCTGGCCGAATGGCGCCGCTCGCGGAACTCCGTGCCCCCGCAGGTGCTGCTGCGCCGGATATTCGCCGAGACGAATGCGCTCCGGGCGTTCGAGCTCAAACCGGCGGGCGAGCAAAGGGTGGCCAACCTGCTGAAGCTGCTGAACCGGCTCCGCGGCATTGCCCGGGCGACGGGCACGTTCGACGCGACGGTGCGGCACCTGAGCACGCTGCACGAAACCGAGCTGCCGGAGGAGGAGTCGAGCGTCGTCGAACCGGGCGACGACTTCGTCCTCCTGATGACCATGCACAAGGCGAAGGGCCTGGAGTTCGACATTGTGGTGCTGCCTGACCTGGGGCGCGAGTTCCGCGGCGCCGCATCGGTCGGTCCGTTGGCCTTCGACCGTCTTGGGGGGCAGATCGGGCTGAGGCTTGCCTCGGGGATTCGGTCGGGCGACTATGAGGAGCTGGCGACGCAGGAGCACGGCAACAGGGCGGCGGAGGAATGCCGCCTGTTGTACGTGGCCTGCACGCGTGCGCGCAGGCTGCTGCTGCTGTCCGTGTATTGGCAGGCCGGCAGCAAACCGTGCCTCCAGCAGCTCCTGCAACAGTCCGGCTGTCTGGCTGATCCCGACCGCGTGCCGTTCGGCCGGGAACTGGACGGCGTGCATTACGCCGACACCAACCCGTGGGCGGACCAGATCGACCTCAGGCCGACCCCCTCGGTGCCTGAGGTCTCCGGGGACGAGGACGTCGACGCGCTGCTCAGGGAACGGGAGCTCTGGCTGGGGGAGCACGACCGGCTCATAGCCCGCGTGTCCGAGGCGGAGCCCTTCCTGCTGCCGAGCTCCATGGAAGCGGGTGTCGAGCGGTTGCCCTTCCCGGAAGAGCGGGCGCCAGGCGCCGGCGGCAAGGACTTCGGTTCTCTCTTCCACAACCTGATGGCAGCGGTGCCACTGGAGTTGCGCGCCGCCCGAGCGATCACGGAGCTCGTGCGCAACCTGGCGCGCATCGAGGCCGACGGGCTCGGACTGGACGAGGCGGCGGCCGACGAGGCGGCTGCCCTGGCCCTAAGCGCGCTGGGCAGCGAAGAGTTCCGTGCGTTGCTCGACGGTGCCGGGCGGTTCGAGAAGGAGGTGGCGTTTGCGGTTCCCCTCCGCCATCTGGCGATCTGCCCCGACGACGCAGCCGGCTTGATCGAGGGAAGCATCGACCTGCTCGTCCGGGACGGCGAGTGCACCACGATCCTGGACTACAAGACGGACCGCTTCGCGGAGCGGGACCGGCCGGCGGTCGAAGCGCGCTACTGGCCCCAGCTTGCCCTCTACGCGCTGGCGGCACAGGCGTGCGGGACGGCCGGGGCGGAGGTGGAGCTGGCCCTCTTCTTCGTCCGCAGCGGCCGGATCAGCCGGCGTAGGATGGATCCGGGCCTGATTGGTGAGGTGAGGGCGCTGGTGGCGCGTCAGCTCGGCGGGGGCTCATGAGGGATCCGTGGCGACTCCGGCGGCCTGCTTCAGGAGATCGGCCAGCCGGCGGGGCAGTTCGTTGCGGTTGGCCCTGGTGATCTCCATGATCTGGGTGTCCTCGCGCGCCCTGATGCTTCGGGTGGCCTCGTCCGCGCGCAGATGCATCGTGCCCAGCACGGGGATGTCGGCGGCCACCGCGGCCAAAAGCGCGTCCACGAACGCAGGGCATGCCAGTTCCATTTTGCCGACTTCGTCCACGACGGCCGGCGTGCGGCGCTCGAGGGCCCTGCGGAGGGCCTCAGCGCCCACGGCCTCAACTGCCCCCGTGTCGACGCCGTACTTGCCGACCCTGATCGGCCCGGGGAAGTCCACGTGGGCCATGACGGCGGCGTTCCCTTGCATGTCCTTGATCTCGAATCCCACGCGCTTTCTCCCCTCCCGGATTTCCGCGGTCGTGAACCCGTGCACGGGCAGGTCGAGCAACTCGATCACCTTCACAATGGCGGTTGTCTTGCCGATGCCGGGGCGGCCGGTGATGAAGATGTTTCTCGGGACGGGCACGTTGGGCGCCCCCTGCCGACGGGCTCAGTCGAACCACTCGTCCGCGGGATCGAAGGGCGGCGTGACGAAGTTCAGTATCCTCATGGGGCGTTCGCCCGCGATCGCCCGGTGCCGGGTGCCGGGAGCTATGAGGACGGCCATTCCCGGCCGGACCGGATGGCGCACGCCGTCCAGCTCGATCTGGCCTTCGCCCTCCAGGAAGTAGTAGACCTCGGTGAGGCGCTTGTGATAGTGCGGCCGGGCATCCTTGCTGATCTGGACCAGGTGCAGCGTGCACGGCGCTCCAGGCCGTCCGGCCAGCGCACGACGGGCAGTGCCGCACGGGCAGGGCGTCGGCTCCACCTCGTTGAAGTCGACGATAACGAACCGCTCCTTCTCTTCCTTCATGTCCGTTCCGCCCCTTCGGGAAACGCCGCCTGGCGCGGGCCCCGGCTGGAGCCTGGCGGCTCGCGGACTCAAGCGGCATCCAGATCCAGCGTCATGCCGTCCGAAGCCGCGATGACCTCGATGCCCAGCTCGTCCGTGAGGCGCTCGGCTATCCGGTACGGCTTTGCCTGGAGCATCGTCATGCCGTAGTGGGTCAGGACCGCCTGCCGGGGTGCGATCTGGCGGATCAGGCGGCGAGCGTCGTCCAGGCTAAGGTGCATGACGGTTCCGCTCTCGTGGGGCTCGTGACGCACCACGTTGACGATCAAGACGTCCGCCCCCTGGTAAGACTCGGCGAGGCCGTCGAAGTGAAGCGTGTCGACGAGGAAGGCGACCGTGCGACCGTCCCACGCGAACTTGACCCCGTAGGTCTCGGCTGAGTGTTTGTGGCGGACCGAGGTCGTGAAGCGCAGCGGGCCGACCGCGTAGTCGCATTCCGGCTCGAGCGTCGCGATCTGTTCGACGAACTCTCGCAGGTAGTTCAGCACCACGGCGTTGGGGCCCTCGAGGGACTCCCGGGGCGCGAACAGGCTGCCCCTGCGCTTGAAGCCGCCCAGCGTCATCGCGTCCAGGACGGCGTTGACGTCGCCGGAGTGGTCAAGGTGGGCGTGGGTGAGGATAACGGCGTCGAGCTGCGAGGGGTCGATCGGTGGCCGGCTCCTGGCGCACCGGACGAGCGTGCCCGGGCCGGGATCGAGCATCACCTTCTGTCCGCCGATCGCGACGAGCGTGCCTGCCGAGTAGCGCAGTTGCCTGGCCATCACGAATCGCGCGCCGGCCGTGCCCAAGAACTTGATGAAGTTGTGCGCCACGCCTTCCTCGCCTCGGGTCCGTACGGTGCAAACCCGATCGATTATTAGAGCACAAACGAAGTCCGGCGCCAAGCCGTTCGCCGACGGCATGCGGCCTGATCGGCGAGGGCAAGAATGCCGGTGTGGGGCTCGGTAAGCGGCCACGCGCTCAGGCGGGCTGGCAGGCGGCCCCGGAGCAAGTATTGCAAACGGGCTGTCCATTTTGTTACCATCAGTGGCACATCGGCAAGTCGGGATGTAGCCGAACGAAACGGGTTGGTTCTCCCGCGTGCCGGGACTGCCGGGCCCACGTAAAGGGTTGCATCAGAAGGATTTGCGCTTACGTGGCACGGCGCGGCCGAGGTTAGAGCAGGCGCGGCACTGGTTTTGCGTACTGGATTGAATGCGGACAAGTGTACGAAATCTGTGCGACAGGACCGTGCTTCTGCTATCTTTAGGGCATCCCGGTGCCGGGCGCTGACGTTCTGCCTTCGTCTGACCGGCAATGCGTGGCAGGCCCGGCCGGTGTGAGGTGAAGCGATGAAGATCGGGCTTTCCAAAACAGACCGAAGCGGCCGGCGGGGGCAGGCGGTGGTGGAGTTTGCGCTGATTCTGCCTCTGTTCATGCTCCTGCTTTTTGCGGCCATCGAGTTCGGGCGAGCGTATTTCGAGCTGCATCTGCTGGCCAATGCTGCGCGGGAGGGATCTCGGGTGGGATCCCTGCTAGGGCAGTTGGAGGACGACGTGTCCGCCAGGGTGGACAGTTTTCTGACGGAGGTGGGCTTCGAGAGCGGCTGGACTACCACCATCCAGGTGAGGGATCCGACGGGCTCTCCGCGGGCCGGTGGGCTGGCGGACGCCGTCGAGGGGGACCGCGTCGCCGTGACGGTGACTCATGACTTCCAGGTTATGAGTGGTAGTCTGATACCCGGTTTCTCGGGAGTCCTGCCTCTGAGGGGCCGTTGCGTCTTTCGGCATGAGTAGGTCCGGTGCGTGGTCTGCATTGTGGCCGGTGGGGAGAGGCAGCGGTCCCGCGCGAGACGTGTCCTGCTCCATGAGACAAGGAGTGCGTGGGACGTGAGGAGCAAGAGAGCGGTGGTGTTCGTCGTTGTCGGGACCGTGTGCGCCCTGATTGCCGTTTTTGCGGTGCATAAGCGCCTTTCGGGAGCGGAATCTGCCCCGGCTCAGGTCGATGGGGCCACGATTCTGCTGGCCAAGAGGGACATTCAGTTCGGTGAGGTCCTGCGGCTCAAGGCCGAGGGAGACAAGGACGCGAACGTGCTCTTCGTGAATCACTGGCCGAAGGACATGACGCCCAGCGGCGCCATAAGCGACAAGGAGGCCTTCGCAGAGAAGACGTCGATCGCCGGCGTGTCATTCGTGAAACACGAGCCGATACTGGAGTCGCAGGTCGTCGCCGAGGAGGAGTTCGTCCCGGAGGGCATGTACCGTCAGAAAATCGTGGTCGATGCCGACCATGCACGGCGTTTCAAGTCTGGCATGAAGGTCGACGTTCTGACGCTGACAGGCGGGAAGCTGGAGGATTTTCTGCGCTGTGTGACTATATACCACATCGGCCGTCTGGACTGGCAAGGGCGGCCCATAAAGGAGGAGAACCCGAAGCCGGAGGTTTGGCTTCTGGTCAAGGAAGAGCAGGAGCGTGCCTTTCTGCAGAACAAAGCGGACGAGTTTCGCCTCACTACGTCCGCGAACGTGGACTGCGACGGCCCCGTGCTGGCCAGGCCGCTGACCGCAGAGCAGGAGCAGCAGGAGGAAGCCCGGTGGTTGCTGGACAAGAGCCGCTCCCTGATGGCCGTGGGCGAGTATGAGCGGGCCCTGGCCTTGCTCAGGGAGATCGTGGCCGGCTATTCGACGGCCGACAACGTGGTCAAGGACGCACGGCGGGAGTTGACGACCTGCAGTAAGGCCATTGCGGAGAATCTGCTCAGCAGGGCTCAGGCTGCGTTGGAGAACGGTGACCAGGACGCTGCGGACGCGGCGCTGACCCGCATTGAGTTGCAGGAGGAATGCGCCAGCGACAAACAGACGATGCAGCGAGTGGCGGACCTTCGACACTCGATTCAGGAAGCGATGCGCGAGTCAGACTACACGCGCCAGGAGGGACGGGTGAAGCAAGCGCTGGCGCAGGGCAACGTGCCCGCGGCCGAAGAGTCGCTGGCGGAGCTGGTACATGGCGACTACGGGGCTTCTGCGGAAGTGATACGCGGCTATGAGCGTCAGATCCAGGATCTAAGATCCGACTTCGATCTGGCCAGGAAAGTGCTGTTGGCGCACGTTGAGCAGGGCAAGAACGCCGAAGCCCGCTCCAAACTGAAGGAGATCAGGGACAAATTCCCCGGCCATCCAAAGCTCCAGGAACTGGAGGAATTGGTGCCCGCTGCGGGCACGCCCGAGGAATGACGCCTCAGGGCCCACGGCGGCCGGCATACCAGCAGGCAGACGATGGAGTAGCACATGCCAGACGTAAGGATAATGGTGCTGCATCCCAACGAGCAGCACTGCGAGCAGATACTGGCAGCTTTCCGGCAGTACGACTCCGAGCTGGAGCTTATACCGATCGCTGACCTGCGCCAGGGGCCCAGTCAGGTCAAGGAGGAGCACCCGGCCGCGGTGGTCGTGGGAGTCGACAGCCCAAATGATCCGGCACTTGGCACCGTGGAGGCCATCAGGGCAGTAACCGAGGAGGTCGGCATCATCGTCGTCAGCAAGGAACCCACGCGCGAATTGCTGGTCTCCTGTATGCGGGCGGGGAGCGACGAATTCCTGGAGTTCCCGATCGACGCCGACGAGCTTTCCAAGGCGCTGGCCGGGCTGTTCAAGAGGAAAGGGATATTCACGCAGGGCGAGGGAACGGTGGTCTCCGTGTTCAGTGTCTCCGGCGGGGCGGGCGTGACCACTGTCGCCTGCAACCTGGCGGCCCTGATCGCCAAGGAGCTGCGTGCCCCCAAGTCCAGCTGCATCGTGGACCTGAACCTGCAGTTCGGCTCCGTTGCGTTGACGATGGACATCCTGGAATTCTCCCACACTCTTGCCGACGCCGCTCACGAGCAGGAAAGGCTGGATGAGAACCTGCTGGCCACTTTCATGAGCGATCACGAGAGCGGGGTGGCCGTGCTGCCGGCCCCGGTGTCGCTGGAAGAAGCCGAAGGCCTCGACCCCTGGCGCATACGCGGAGTCATCCAGACCTGCCGGAAGGTCTACAATTACACGATCCTCGACCTGCCGCATACGATAGACGACGGCTCGATAGTGGCGCTGGACGAATCGGACGAGATACTGCTTCTGTGCGAGATGCTGCTGCCCTCGATCCGCCGGACTATTCGTGCGCTGGAGACGTTCAAGGAGCTGGGCTACAGGTCGGAGAAGGTCAAGTTCATCATCAACCGGTACTATGACAGCCACGAGATCTCCCTCGACGAGGTGGCCAAGCACGTTAACCAGCCGATTCACTGGTTGATTCCGTATGATTCGCGACCGATTATGAGCTCGCTGAACTCGGGGCAGGCACTGGACATTGTGGACCCCGACTGCCAGGCCACGCGCAGTTTGCGGGCTCTGGCGCGGACAACGGCCGGCCTGGCGCCAACCCAGAAGGCGAAGAAAAAGGGCCTGTTCAGTTGGGCTCGGTAGTGCCACGGCTCCAACCGGGCTGTGCGGCCCTGGAGCCGTGACTCGCGCCGACTGATGAAGAGGATGACAAAGAAATGGGCGGCATTAGGGATAGGATAAAGAGGCTGCGGGGCCGGGAGCAGCAGGGCACGACGGCCACAGGGACGAAAAGACCCAAGGCGCCGCCGGTGGCAGCCAGGAAGCAGGAGCAGGCCGAGCCGGATTACATCGTCCAGAAGCGCAGGGTCTCCATCGGCCGGGAGCAGTATCAGGAGCTGAAAGATAGGATCCGTCGCAAGCTCCTGGACGCCCTGGATCTGACCATCCTGAACGAGCTGAACGAGGAGGAGATCAGGAGCCAGATAACCACCGTGGGCGGGAAGCTGCTCGACCAGAGCGGCGTGACTTTCAACCGCAGCGAGAGGGTGCAGTTCCTCCAGGAGATCGTCGACGAAGTGGTCGGCTTCGGTCCGCTCGAGCCCTTGCTCCTGGACCCGACCATCAGCGACATCCTGGTCAACGGGGCGAAGCAGGTCTACGTGGAGCGTTTCGGCAAGCTCCAGCTGACGGACGTGGAGTTCAAGGACAATGCCCACCTGCGGCACGTCATCGACCGGATTGTGTCCAAGGTCGGCCGGCACGTGGACGAAAGCTCTCCGATGTGCGACGCCCGACTGCCGGACGGCTCTCGTGTGAACGCCATCATCCCGCCCCTGGCCGTGGATTACCCCGTCCTGTCCATCCGCAAGTTCCGCTCTGACACTCTCAGCATGGGGGACCTCATAGGAGGAGCCACGATAACCGAGGAGATCGCGGAGGTGTGCCAGGCGTGCGTCAGCGCCCGGCTGAACATCCTCATCAGTGGCGGAACCGGTTCCGGCAAGACGACGACGCTGAACATCCTGAGCGCCTATATCAGCGACCGCGAGCGGATTGTCACCATAGAGGACAGCGCCGAGCTGCAGCTCCAGCAGCCGCACGTGGTGCGGCTGGAGACCCGACCGCCCAACATAGAAGGCAAGGGCGCGGTGACGCAGTACGAGCTGCTGATCAACTCCCTCCGCATGCGGCCGGACCGCATCATCCTGGGCGAGATCCGCGGCCGGGAGGCGCTGGACATGCTTCAGGCCATGAACACGGGTCACGACGGCTCGATGTCCACCGTCCACGCCAACACGCCGCGCGACGCCCTTACCAGGTTGGAGACCATGGTCGCCATGGGCGGCACGGAGTTGCCGCAGGCGGCCCTGCGCCAGCAGATAAGCAGTGCGCTGGACGTGATCATCCAGATGCAGCGCCTTCCCGACGGCACCAGAAAGATGATCTACTTCAGCGAGGTGATCGGGATGGAAGGCGAGATGGTGACCATGCAGGACATATTCCGTTTCGAGCGCCGCGGTGTCAGTTCGGAAGGCATCAGTCTGGGCCAGCATGTGGCCACGGGCGTGCAGCCCCGGTTCATCGACAGGCTGCGTTCGGCGGGCTTCAACCTGTCGCCTGACCTGTTCCTGTCTTGAGCGCGTAGCTTGCTGACAAGTAGGGGAGACGGACGATGGGAGACGTGGTTATCATCGCGCTGGTGGTTTCATCCGTTGCCTTCGCTGCCCTGGGCGTGTGGTTGCTGGCCGCGCAGCGCACCTCAAAGAGGAGCCGCCTCGCGACGCGCCTTCGTGGGGTCAAGCAGGTCAAGCGCTACGAACTCGGCGATACGCTGGCCGAAAGCAGGGAGCAGCAGCTGAAAAAGAGGGAGGAGAGAAAGGAGGCCCTCAAGCGTCAGGCCTTCAGTGATATCCCCGCCCTGGATAGGGTCCTAAAGAAGTCCAGCTTTGCGGAGAAGCTGAACGGCATGCTCATCCAGGTCCAGCTGCCCCTGACCGTGACGGCGTTCGTGGCGCTCTGCTGCCTGCTGGGCGTGATGGGCGTTCTGGTCACCGTGATATGGCGGCGGGAATTCGATCCGCTCATGGCTCTGATCTTCGGCGTGACGTTGGGAGTGATGCCCTACGCGTTCCTGCGCGTCAAGGTCGCGCGGCGGCTGAAGAGGTTTGGCACGCAGCTGCCGGACGCCCTGGACCTGCTGTCCAGCAGCGTGAAAGCCGGGCAGTCGCTGAACGCAGCCATACAGAACGTCGCCGATGAGATGCCGGATCCCGTGGGCGACGAGTTCAAGATCCTGGCCGATGAGCTGACGTTCGGCGTGACCTTCGAGAATGCCCTCCAGCACCTCACAATCAGGATTAGCACCCCTGACGTGAAGTTCTTCGCCACGGCAATGGTCATCCAGAAAGAGGTCGGCGGGAATCTGTCCGAGGTCATTGACGGCCTTCAGAAGACGATCAGGGAGCGCTTCCGCATTCTGGGTCAGGTGAAGACGCTCACCGCCCAGGGCAAGCTCAGCGGCTTGATCGTCGGCCTGCTGCCCGTTGCTTTGCTGATCCTCATCTACGTTCTCAACCGCGAGTACATGATAGGCTTGTTCACCACCAAACTGGGCCATATCCTGCTGGGTGTGGCGGCCGGGCTGGAATTGCTTGGAGCCTTGCTGATCCGCAAGATAGTCAAGATAAAGGTGTAACCATGGGCGGCAGCGGCATTCTGATACTGGTCTTTGTGTTCGCTGGTGTTATCGGCCTGTTCGTTGTCGTAGGATTCCTGATGGAGCGGGCCTCGCGTTCCAAGACGAGGGACCGATGGGGCACCGGTGCCGAAGCTGCCCGCAGGTCGGAATCACGGCCCAAGATGCATCGGCCGAAGCGGCTGATGCCCAGCGAACCTCTATCGGCACGCCTTGTTCGTCCCCTGTCCAGGCTCTGGCCGTTGGCGACCGGCTCACAACGGCAGGTGCGGGAACTGCTGGTCCATGCGGGCGTTCGCGAGAAGGGCGCCGTGGAGATATTCACCGGCGCCAAGCTTGCGCTGGCCGTTGCCTTGCCGCTGGCCGTGACGGCCTTCATGATGTGGTGGGGCGCCAGAACCGACGCCACGCTTGGCATGAAGAAGCTGGTCATGCTCGATGCCGGCGCCCTCATCCTCGGCATGTTGTTGCCGCAAATGTGGCTGCGCGGCAAGGCGAAGAAGCGGATCGAGAGCATACGTCTGTCCCTGCCCGACGTGTTGGACCTGCTGATCGTCTGCGTGGAGTCGGGTCTGGGTCTGGACGCCGCCTTCGTCCGCATCAGTCGGGAGATGGCCGAAGTCGCTCCGGAGTTCTGCGAGGAGCTGGTGCTGCTGAACCTGGAAATCGCGGCCGGCAAGCCGCGCGAGGAGTGCCTGCGCCACCTGGGCATCCGCACCGGAAGCGACGAGGTGGAGTCGCTCATGGCCAGGGTAAACCAGGCCTCCAAGTACGGCACGAATCTCGGCGAGTCCCTCCGCATCCACTCCGAGTCTCTTCGCCAGAAAAGGCGAAACGAGGCAGAGGAGCGCGCCGCCAAGACCACGGTCAAGTTGCTGTTCCCCCTCATATTCTTCATATTCCCTGCTATTTTCGTCGTCATCCTCGGGCCTGCCATGGTCAAGATCATGGAAACCTTCAAGTAGGCGGCCCGACACTGCGCCGACGGGCTTGCTCATCTTCCGCCCTGTCAACCAACCCGCCGCTCTCAGTCTGCCCGCCCGTTGGCCCGCTGCACGGGCCCGAATGGGCCCGGGACCTGGCTTGCTTCGACCGAAACCTTCCCATTCGTCCGGCTTTTTCATGCGGCTTTTTCGGACCATTGCGGGTTCCGGCTCCTGCGCGCCGGGCGGCGGTCCCGCAGGCGCGCTTACTTCGTAAGTTACTGCTATGCAACCTGTTGAGATGTGGCTCAGGTGTCTGTCGTGCCCGTAACCCGAGGCACATCAACCGGGTTGCCGGGGGGATCGAACCGCGCTGTTGCGCCGGTCTTGAAAAGCTGTCCGGCCATTGCTTACAGTCGTTCTTTGTCCGGCTGAAAACGATGGATTCACGGGAGCTGTCGGAGGTGCGACAGATGAACAGACGGGTTCTGGTAACGGGGCTGACCATCGCCCTTATGGTAACGGTGGGATGCACGAGCGTTCAGAAGGGCTGCGCGACGGGCGGGTTGATCGGTGGCGCAGCGGGAGCGGGAGTGGGCCATTACCTGACAACTGCCGGGGGTGGCCCGGGCGCACTGGTGGGTCTCGGGGTGGGTGCCGCCACCGGCGCCGTGGCAGCGGAGCATTACTACGGCTCGGAGAACTCCGAAGAGATTGCCACAGCCCAGGAGACGATAGACCAGCTCTCCGGCGAGCTTCAGGCCAGTGAAACGGAACTGGCGCACATGGCCTCGGCGCTCGAAAAGGAAAAGGCCCAGCAGAAAGCGCTGCTGGAGGCCTATGAGAAGGCGCGCCAGGACCGCAAGACGCTATCGGCGAACATGCCCGACAACATCCAGGTCGTCTCCGACGGAGAAACGGTCACCTTCACCATTCTATCGGAGGTTCTGTTCGGCTCGGGCCGCGCTGAGCTGACCAAGGAGGGCAAAGGGACGCTGAACCAGGCGGCTCGGGCCATCCGCACGAACTTCCCCGACGCGCTTATCGAGGTCAGGGGCCATACCGACAGCGTGCCGATCCGCTATTCGGGGTACAAGTCGAACTGGGAGCTCTCCTGCGCGCGCTCTTTGTCCGTCCTGCACTGCCTGGTCGAGGCCGGCGGCTTCAAGACATCCAGCTTCACCGTGGTCGGCTGTGCGGATACGCGGCCCGTTGCCTCCAACGATACCGCGGACGGGCGCAAGAAGAACCGGCGGGCGGAGATAGTCGTTCGTCCACCGGGAGCCCGGGTGGCTGACGTGAGCGAACTCAGGTAGCGGACGAACCCACTCCCCGGACGGAGCGCCTCGGTGCTGCAGCCTCCCCTAGTCTGCCCCGTGAGGATCACACTGGTCGCTGCCTTCGCCGTGGCGCTGGTCGGCGTCACCGGCGGCTGTAGCTACCCAAAGGCCGTGCCCACCTATGAGTTCGTCACCGCCTACGACCGGATGGACGACGCTTACGAGCCGCTGCTGTCGCTCGTCTACGTTGCGCGGCCCACGGCGTTGAGCTGCTACCGGGGGCTGATTGTCGGCCCGGTCGAAGTCGGCGAGCAATGGGTGGAATCCCCGGCCGAGGCCCGTGGCTATGCCACCTTCCTCCGCGTCGTACTGCGCAGGGAGTTGTCGGCCCTCGGCAAGTTCGACTTCGTGACTCTGGAGAGCGACCCGGAGACCGACGGTGCCCCTTCGGCTGGCGCGCTGCTTCTGGAGGGCAAGATCACCAAGTTCGACACGGGCTCGGGAACAATGCGCTATTTCAGCTACTTCCTCCCGTTCCTCCAGGCCGGAGCGACCGACCTCCAGATAGAGGGGCGCATCACGGAAGCGGATACGGGCAGGCTCGTTCTGGAGTTCGTCGACCGCCGGCGCCACCTGTGCAACACCCCCTACGGGCCGAACCCGAGCAGCTTCAACGACGGCTTCGCCATGCGAGTGACCGCCAGGGAGACCGCCAGGTGCCTGGCCAGATTTCTGGAGATGGGGCTGGAGCAGATGCCACCCGTGGCCCTGGGCGAGACCGGAGCCGACGCGGGCAAGGGACAACTCTGAGACGCGCGCATGACCTGCAATGGTGACAGCTCGCCCGTGCAACTGTGTTCCCTCGACGCGCTGCGTCGCGTGCTGGCTGACCTGAAGGGCAGGCGGGTTACGCTCATGGGGCTGGGCGTGTTCGGCGGGGGAGAGGGGGCGGCCCGGTTTCTGCTTGACCGCGGCGCGGAGTTGACGGTCACCGATCTGCGCACAGCCGAGAAGCTGCGCTCTCCCCTGGAGCGCCTGGCCGGCCCGTTCGTCAGGCTGCGGCTCGGCGAGCACGTTGAGGAGGACTTCGTCCAGGCCGATCTCCTCGTGGCCAGCCCCGCCGTGCCCCGCACCAGCCCGTTCTTGAGGGCCGCCGGCGAGCGGGGCGTGCTGATTACCAGCCCGATGAACATGTTCCTTGCGCTCTGCCCCGCACCCGTCTGCGCGGTGACGGGCAGCAACGGCAAGTCCACGACGGCGTCGCTGATTGCGGCAATCCTTGGATGCGCCGACCGGAAGGTGTGGCTGGGAGGCAACATCGGCAAGTCGCTGCTGCCGGCGGTTTCCATGGTGGCGCCCGGCCACCTCGTGGTTCTCGAGCTGTCCAGCTTCCAACTCCAGGACGCCGCGGCGCTGCGGCGGTCTCCGCACCTGGCTGTGGTGACCAACATCACGCCCGATCACATGGACAGGCACGGCGGGCTGGAGGAATACGCGGAAGCCAAGCGAACCATCGTGCGCTTTCAGGGGCCAAGCGATTTCGCGGTGCTGAACGCGCGGGATCCCGTCCAAATGTGCTGGGTTAGCGACGGGCTCCCGGCGCAAGTCATCTTCTTCGATGCGGAGGCGGAGGCCGGCAAGCTGCGACACGGCGTGAACCTTCTGGGGGAGAGGTTCATCTGGCACAATTCGCGGCTCTCGGAGTTCATCTGCATGCGGGAGGAAGTCCCGCTGCTGGGGCTTCACAACACCAAGAACGTCATGGCGGCAGCGGCCGCCGCACGTTGCCTGGGGGCACTGTCCAGTCACGTGCGAGGGGCATTACGTTCCTTCGTGGGGCTGGAGCACAGGCTGGAGCTCGTCGGGCAATTCAACGGGGTGCGCGTCTACAACGACTCCTACAGCACGACGCCCGAGGCCGGCGTGGCGGCCGTCGACAGCTTCCCAGGCGCCGTGACGCTGATCGCGGGCGGCTACGACAAGAAGCTGGACCTTCACTCCCTGGCCCGGGCCGCGGCGCGCTCTGTCGAAGTCCTCATCACGCTCGGCCAGACCGGGCCCGCCCTGGCTCAGAAGGTCAGGCAGGAGAGCCTGCACGTGGGCCGCCCCCTCCTGATCAGGGAAGCGAGCAGCCTCGAGGAGGCGGTGCGTCTTGCCAACAGCCTGTCCATGCCGGGCTCGGCTGTTGTTTTCTCGCCGGCATGTGCCAGCTATGACATGTTCGACAACTACGAGCATCGGGGCCGCGTCTTCAAGGATCTGGTCAGGGCCACGTTCAGGGCGTAGGGCGAGCCGGCCGACTGTCCTCCCGCTTGGCTGGTCCCCCTGGGCTTCTTTCTCGATTCTGATGCATTTGCATAGGTGGGCTCGTCGTGCTATGATCTTTTTGTCTGGGGGTAGACTGTCTTACTTCCCTTGCATTTGAGCAAGTATCTTTGTCTGCCCTTGCGGAAGGGGGTGAGTTCTTCGTAGATGGCGAAAGTGGTCATTGGTCAAAATGAACAGATCAGGGACGCTTTGAGGCGCTTCAAGAAGCTATGTGAGCGCGAAGGCATAGTGAACCGGTCCAAGAGGACCGCGCGGTATGAGAAGCCTTCCGTGCGCCGGCGTCGGCAGGAGAGAGAGAGACTGAAGACGATCCGCAAGGCCCAGAGGGATCAGCGCTGACACTCGGGCACTGGCAGGCGGCCGGCCGGAGGGGGCATGCGCCGCTTGTCCTCGGCTGGAGGTGCGTTTTGGTCTTTCAGTAGCCCCGAGTCTGCGAGCAGAGGAAGGCTGCCAGCCCGACGTCGAGCGGTTCGGCTGTTTGAGCTTCCATGTAGTCGATCTGACGCTGTAAGCAGGCGCGGTGGATCTGCTGCCGGAAAGCGCGGAACGAGTTCAGATACGCCTCCCGCACCCGTCGGGCATCCACAAGCACGGCCTCGCCCGATTCGAGCGCTTCGAACCTTACGTTGCCGTCGAAGGGAAAGTGCTCCTCCGCCTCGTCCACGACGTGGACGACGATGACGGCGTGTCCCTCGTAGCGAAACCGCTCCAAGGCTGAGAATACGTCGGCCGAAGGCGCGATCAGGTCGCTGACCAGGATCAACAGGCCCCGCCTGGCGAGCTTGTCGGCAACCTGGTGCAGCAACCCTCCCAGGTTTGTCCGTCCCTCTGTCCCGTTCGTCTCCAGGACGCGGCAGAAGTCGCGCAAGGCGGCCGGGCTGGCCCTGGGCGCCAGCTCGTCCCTGACCCGCGCGTCGAAGACGGTCAGACCGACGGCGTCCTGCTGCAAGAGCAGCAGGTAGGCCAGGCTGGCTGCGAGCGTTGCCCCGTAGTCATACTTGCTCATCGCGCCGGACCGGTAGCCCATGGAGGCGCTGGCGTCCATCAGGAACTGCGCCCGCACGTTGGTCTCTTCCTCGTATAGCTTGACGTAGAAGCGGTCGGAGCGCGCCCACAGTCGCCAGTCGATGTGCTTGAGTTCGTGGCCGGGCGTATATGGCCTGTGCTCGGCGAACTCGACGCTTCGGCCGTGGAAAGGGCTGCGATGCAGGCCGGCCAGATAGCCTTCCACCACGTGCCGCGCGCGCACTTCCAGGCCGGCTATCTTACTGAGAGTCCGGGGGTCTAAGTACTTCCTGTACTGTCTCATCGCCTGACAACGAGCCCTCGCGCGCCGGGGTGTGCTCGATCAGTTCCGCCACGATCATGTCGGACGTTATTCCTTCGCTGGCCGCGGTGAAGGTGGTCACCAGCCGGTGCCGCATCACGGGTGCAGCCACCGCCGCTATGTCCTCGGTGGCCACGTAGTGGCGCCGGTGGAGCAGGGCCCGGGCCTTGGCTCCCAGGATCATGTACTGACACGCCCTGGGCCCGATTCCCCAGCGCACCCATTCTCCGATGAACGCGGGCACGTCGTCCCCCTCGCCCACTCGCGTCCGGCGCGTCAGCCTCATGGCATAGTGCACCACGTAGTCCGCGACGGGCACCCGGCGCACCACGTGCTGGAGCTGCAGGATCTGATCGGCCGTGAGGAGCGGTGTCACCGCCACATCTTCGTCCGCCGTGGTCAGTTCCATCACGGCGAACTCCTCGTCCCACGACGGATACGATACCAGGATCTTGAACATGAACCGGTCTTGCTGGGCTTCGGGCAGGGGATACGTGCCTTCCTGTTCGATGGGGTTCTGCGTGGCCAGAACGAAGAACGGCGCCGGCAGTTTGTAAGCGACGCCGCCGACGGTGACCTGCCGCTCCTGCATGGCCTCCAGCAGCGCGGCCTGTGTCTTGGGCGGCGTGCGGTTGATCTCGTCCGCCAGCACGACGTGCGCGAAAACGGGGCCCTTGACGAACCGCGTCTCGCGCGCGCCGGTTGTCTTGTTCTCTTCGATGACCTCCGTCCCCGTGATGTCTCCGGGCATCAGGTCGGGCGTGAACTGGATGCGGCTGAAGCTTAGCGACAGGCACCCGGCCAGCGTTCGGACCATCAGCGTCTTGGCCAGGCCCGGGACGCCTTCCAGGATCGCGTGCCCGCCGGCCAGGAGGCAGATCAGCATCTGCTCGATCACCTGGTCCTGGCCCACGATCGCCTTGGCCATCTCGGCGCGGATGCTCTGGTAGGCGCGTTGGAGTTCCTCGACGACTTCCTCGTCCCCTATCGGGGCCCGCCTGTCGGGGCTCTCGGGCGTCGTTCCGTCTCGGCGGCTGCTCATGTAAGGCGCCTCATCGCTGGAGCACGGGCAGGCTGTTGTAGGGCAGTTGCAGGATCAGGAGCGCGCAGGCAGTGCCGTACGCCCGACCGATGTACTCGCCCTGCCAGCTTCCGTCTTCGCCCTGGACTTCCAGAAGCCAGTGGCGCAGGTTGCCGAAGTAATCCTGCCATTGCTGCCCGCCTCGGAAGTAGAGAACCTGCGACAGGTACATGTGCGAGTAGTAGAAGTGGGTTCCCCCCGTCGGCGACGGCGGCACCGTGGAGGTGTTGGCCAGGGCGTAGCGTAGCGCGCCGTCGACGAGATCGTCCTCGTAGAGGCCGGCGGCGTACATGGTGGCCAGCGCGGCGCACGTTATGCCCGGACGGCTGGGCCCCGGCGCGCCCGCCCGGTAGGCGATGCCGCCGTCCGGATTGGCCGCGGCGCGGATGTAGTTCAGCGCCCTTTCCACGGTCCGGGACGGCACGGCTATGCCTGCATTCGCGCAGGCACGCAGGCCCTGCATCTGGCAGACCGTCACGGCTCCCTCGTCCTCGGTCGAGGTGGGCGTGTAGTACCAGCCTCCGCTCTCCGACTGCGTCCGGGCCGTCAACTCCACGGCCCCGGACAGGGCCGAACGTATGCTGCGCTGCAGCGCGGCGTCGGCCGCTGAGCCGTAGACCTGGGCCAGGAACAGCATGGCGAAACCGTGGCCGAACATCGGGCGGCCCGCCTCCTGTCCGCCGATCAGGCCCGTCTCCGGATCGGCATGTTGCAGCAGGTAATCGACTGCCGCCCGGACGTTGGCTGCGTGCTCGCCGCTGTAGCACGTGCTCCCGTTAGCCAGGAGCGCCATCCCTGCCAGGGCCGTGATGGCGGCCGGATACCGTCCCGTCTCGCCGTCGCTCAGCCAGCTCCCATCCGGGCCCTGGGTCCGAATCAGGAACCGGATGCCCCCTCCGATGGATTGTTCGGCCTCCCGGGGAAGATCGCGCTGGGCCGATGGACCTTCGCCCGCCGGATCTGCGAGGCCGACCAATAAGCCCGGTCCGACCAGCACGAGGCACCACGCCTGCACGACAAACCCGGCCAAGTCTCGCCTCCCTGCCGTCGACTGCGCTCGCACGCCCGGTGGGGCCGCCGTGCTCGCTTCTGCAGAGCGAAGCGGCCGCCCCAGGCGACCATTGTATCACGCCCCGGAACATGGCGTCACGCGTCACTGAGCGCTGCGGCCGGCATCTTCCGCCGCCTGGCCAAGCGGGGTATCGCCGGGCTTCAAGGCAATCACTGTGTTGCCTTGCCCAAGGAGCATTCGGCCTCCGCTGAGCACCAGCGGCACGGGCCAGGGACGCTGGCCCCCCTCGAGTTCGACCGAGAAGACGTCGGCCCCGGACGCGGCATCGACGCCGGCGACCCGCAGCCATCCCCGTCCGGACGAGCGGAGGAGCCACAGGCCCCCACATGAGATCGGGGGGCCGACGATCTGGTCCTCTCCCTGCGACCACGCCCGTGTCCACAGTGTCCCGCCGTCCGGCAGCCGGACTGCGCGCAGCACGAAGCCGGAGCCCTGCCAGTGCATCTCGGGACCGTATGGAAGGCGCGCCCTAAGTCTCTCCGCCTCCAGCATATAGAGGACGCCGCCCCGGCGCTCCGCCCACACGACTTCGCGGGAATCGGCGCCGGTGACGTCCGTGACGACGCCGCCCGTGCGTGCGTCAAGAAGGAGCGTCCGCCGGTCGAGCGTGTTCACCGTGACGACTTCCTGGTCGGCCCACGGGATGCTGTCCACGCCGCCGGCTATCCGCCACTCGGCCACGGGTTGCATCAGACGCAGGTCCAGCGCCAGGATGCCTCTGTAGTCCGCGAGCAGTGCGCGGCGGTCCGCCGTCAGCCGCAAATCCGCCACGAAGCGCATGCAATGTGGTCGCCAGCGGGCCAGCAGCCCTCCGCTCTTCAGGTCGTAGACGGACAGGTCCGCTCCCTGCGGCGATGAACGTGCCACGCAGAGCTTTGCGCCTGCCGCTGCGGTCCGGGCTCCCTGCAGTTCGCCGTGCACCCAGGAGCGGTGCTCAAGGACTGAGTCTCCCGTCACGCCGTCCAGGATGATGAACTGCCCGTCGGCCACGATCCGGCAGGCCGCCAACATCGGCGCGCATACCGTGCTGGCCATCGCCAGCTGGCGCACCAGGCTGTTGGGCGGAGGGACGGGAAGGCCGTGGCGAGCCCGCCCGATGAGCTCGTCGCGCGGGATGGATTGCCGGGCCTCCATGCGTCCGGCGTTCCCGGCCTCCCTCAGCCAGAGCAGCTTGCCCTTGTGCAGGTCGAGTCCCAGCAACCCCGCGGGCAGCGCGACGACCGCCAGAGACTCCCCCGCGGCGCAGTACGCGGGGCAATCCGGGCCTATGTGCCCGGACGGCCCGGCTCTGCGGGCGAACTCAGGTGGCAGGTCCACTTGCCAGGCCCGGCTCCCGTCGGCGGCCTCCAGGCACTTCAACGTTGCCCCTTCGATTAGCAGCACCTTGCCACGCATTGACGGCGACGCCGCGTGGGATGGCGGCACCAGTGCCCCCGGCGCGCTCCACGCCACGTGCGGGCTCGGCACGCAACGCAGTGCGGGCGCGTTCTGTGCGATGCGCGCACCGGCCTCATGCGCTTTGGCCGCGGCCTCCGCCAGCGTACGGCGGGCCCTGTCGACTTGGCCAGCCTCTGCCCAGAGCTTGCCTAGCTCCAGCAGCAGCTCAGGCCGTCCGTCCGGCATGGGGTCCCACCGCACCAGCTCGGCCAGGGCCTCGGGGTCCCTGGACGCGACCGCCCGTCCCGCAAGTTCCAGCCAACGTTCTTGCCACGCGCTTGCGAGTTGCGGATCGGCTGCGCAACGCTCTCGGACGGTGCCCGCCAGTTCGGTCCACAGGCTGGCGCCGCCGAACCGGCTGTTCACGTCGAGCATGCCCCGGTCCCTGCAGAGCTGCAGGTAGACGTCGGCCGGGTTGCGCTGCCCGGGGTGTTCCAGGGCGAGTTCCAGCACAGCCCCGGCGAGTTCGGCCTCTAGCGCCGGATCCCGAGGCGCAATGTCGAGCCAGCGGTCGAGCAGGTCGGCCTCCCGCTTTGCATAGGCCAGGGCGCGGGGATCGCCGCGCTGCTCCGCCAG
>CAYUDW010000011.1:0-6446 GCA_964442595.1 uncultured candidatus Brocadiaceae bacterium | reverse complement strand
CGGCCTCCCGCTTTGCATAGGCCAGGGCGCGGGGATCGCCGCGCTGCTCCGCCAGGGCAAGGGCCCGATCTACGTCGGCCGTGGCCCGTGGCACATCGCCTGCGCGGGCCAGCACGTTCGCCCGACGCAGCAGGGCCTCCGTGTCCCGGGGGTCTGCCTCCACGCAGCGATCGGCCAGGGACAGCGCCTGCCCGGCCGGAAGGCAAAGCGTCACCCGGTCAGGCTCGGCGACCACGAGTGCGTCGTCCAGAAGCAGCAGGTTTCCGCCGTCGACCGGGGCGGGCGCACGTGGCACCAGCCCTTGGTCGTGCCCGGTCCGCGCGGACAGCCTGCGCACGCCGCCGTGTTCGGGCAGCAGCACCGCCTCCTGGGACAGCGTGCCCACACCTACTGCGGGAGCGGCCAGCACCGTCTCCCACAGAACGTCACCGGTGCGGGCGTCCAGACAGGTCGCGCCGGCATGTTGGACGTATGCGCGTCCTTCGCTCTGACCCAGCAGGGCCACGCCGGTTGGGAACTCGGCCTGCCAGAGCAGCTCGCCCGTGTGCAGGGACAGAGCGATCAGGTGTCGGCTGTCCAGAGGCGCCGTCAGGCAGCGCCCCTCGCTGATGATCGGCTGGCCGGGCGTCCACGAGCTGCTGGGCACGTTCAGCCGATGCCCGAGCTGAGGCAGCCATCGGGCGGAGCGCTCGTACGGAGACACCCATAGGAGCCGGCCGTCACGGGCGTCGTATGCGCATACGATCCCCTGGCCGGTGGGGTAGACCACCACGCCGTCGGCGACGCTCGGGGGGCTTGTGTCCGCCAGGAAGAAGGACATGCAGAAACGCTCGGCCTGCTGGCGCGACTCAAACGCGCCGACCTGCGAATCCCACAGGAGCTTCCCCGTCTCGGCGTCCAGGCAGATGGCGTGAAGGCGGCCGGTCCGCGCCGCCAGCGCGTAGGCGCGGCCGTGATGCACGGTCGGCGCCGTGTAGAACCAGCAATCGGCCAGCGCGGCCTCACGTGACCCGATGCCGGCCCCCGTGCGCCACAGCAAGGCCCCACTGGTTGCCTCGCAGCAGCACAGCTCGTTGGCGATCACGATGTCCTCGGGCGTCGCCTCCCAGAGATGGTCGAGCACGTCCTGCTTCCACGGATTCCATCGCACCGCCAGAAGGCGGCCGTCGGCCAGGCAGAGCGTGGCCAGTCCCTGGTTGTCGAACATGCGCCAGTGGTGGACGTTTCCCACGCCGAGGAAGCCCGGCAGCGGCTCTGTGTCGGGAGCCTTAGCGCTGACTATGGCCCTCAGCAGCTCGACGGCGTCTCCCGGCGGCGCGGCAGACCACTTCAGCCGCAGCGCCTGCGTGTCCAGCGCGATGAGGGCGCCGTCGCGGCTGACGAACGCGGCGTCGCCCCCCGCGACCGGACGGATTGCCGGGTTGCACGGCCAGTCCGGCTCGGTTCTTCCAGGCCAGGGCAGCTCGATCGCCAGCGGCAAGAGCGGGCCCGCAGCGAGGGATGGCGGCGGTGCATTGCCGGCCGCATTGCCGCCCAGGCAGTTCCACGCGTTCCTTCGCCTCGGGGACGGGTCCGGGCCCAACTCGTCGAAGGCTGCTTGCAGGAAGGCGCGGCACTCCCACTCCGTGCCGCCGATCGTGACTCGAGTCAGCCCTTGTCTCTCCAGGTCGGCGACGAGTCGCCCGGCTTCCTCGCGCTGATTCAGCCTGGCCAGACAGAGGAGTTTCCTGGCGGCAATGGCACCGGCGTCAGCGCCGTCCAGCGGCATGACGTCGGTCTCCCTCAGCCCCCGGAGGGCTGCCCCGAATTCGCCCCCGTCCATCAGAATGGCGGCGAGAGCGCTTGCCGCCTTCGCGCCGCACGTGGAGTTGAGGTAGCGTTCCGCGACCTGTTCGAGCGGGGCGGCCGAGCGCCTGGCGAGCCCCTCCTCGTAGAGTTGCTGGGCCTCGGCATCGTAGAGCAAGGCATAAGCCCGGCGGGCTTCCTCCGGCAGAGAGGCGATGCGGCGGCTGACGAGTCGGCGAAGGGGCACGTACGCGTTTCCGTCCCAGGCCAGTGCGCCGCCATCGCGGTCGGCCAGTTCCTGGAGCATTGGCAGCGCCGCTTCCCACCGGCGCGCGCGGATGAATCGCTCAGCCGCTTCGAACTCGCTCTCTGCGTGCAGGGCCAGAGGGAGCAGAATACGGGGGTTTGCGGTCCTCGGAATACCCGTCGCAGGCCGTTCCGCCACGACCTCGGCGGCGACGGCGCCCGGGCCGGCCAGAAGGGCAACGGTGGCGGCGCAGATCCGAGCTGCGCAAAGCACCGAGACAGCGACGGAGCGACAACTCATCTGGGGATCCCTCTCGCGCTCGGACCTGCACGGCTGAGGCCGGCTGAGCTCTCTGAGCTGCGCAGTGCTGCATTCTAACCGTGCACACTGCGCGCCGCCAATCCTGGGTGCGGCGGCACGTTCCGCACCACTGTTTGGTTTTTCTTGACGGTCCATGCTACTGCTGATAGTATATGTACTGTGGCAAGAGTCGGGCGGGCCAGACGCCTTCGCCCGTCGGGATTGCCGCAAGTGCTTTATTGCCAAGGTGTTAGATATTTTCGGGGATCAGCTATGGCTACTAAGCGTTCGGCATCCGGATGGAGCAAAGAGAAGATCGTGAAGCGGATCAAGGCCCTCCATAGGAAGGGCGAGGATCTGTCCTATAACCGGATGGCGCGGAAGCAACAGGGCCTTCTGGCGGCGGCCAACTATCACTTCGGGAGCTGGGCAGATGCCGTCAACGCCGCCGGCGTGGACTACGCCAGCCAGGTGCGCCGGATCCCCAAGTGGACCAAAGAGAAGGTGATCACAGCCATCAAGGAGGCCCAGAAGAACAGCGCGGACCTGTCCTGGACGAATGTGACCAAGGACAAGAAGTACTCGGCGCTGGCCTACGCGGCCATTCGGGACAGCCAGTTCGGCAGTTGGGACGAAGCGCTTGAGGCAGCCGGGCTCGATCCGGCCGAGGTCCGACGCTACGAGGCGTGGGACGAAGACCGGATCATCCGGATGATCAAGGAACGTGCCAAGATCGGCAAGCCGTTGAACTCGAAGGCCATGCAGGACGAAGATTCCAAGCTCTTCAACGCCGCGCTGAACTACTTCGGTGGCTGGGCCAAGGCGCTTAAGGCGGCCGGCATCGATCCGGCCAAGGTCTACAAGAGGCGCCGCTGGAGCACGGACATCATCAAGAAGGAGATCAAGGCGCTCCATCGCGCCGGCGTGCACCTGGCCGCCCCGAACATGAGGGAGAACCATTCGTCGCTCTACAGCGCAGCGTGCAAGTACTTCGGAAGCTGGACGGCCGCTCGCGAAGCCTGCGGCATCCGAAGGAACTACCACAGGAAGAAGTAGCTCGCGCGGGAAACGCGCTCAGGACCACTCGATCTTCTTGATCCCTTCGCCGGTCAAGCCATCCGCCAGTTCGTTCGTGACCCGCTCGAAGTCCACGGGGCGCGCGTGCCGAAGCTGTAGTTCATACAGCGCCGTTTCCTCGTCACGGTTCACCACGTAACTGAGTGTCTCGAGCGAGTGGGCTGCCAGCAGGCTGCGTATCTCATCCATTCGCTCCCCCGGCCGGGAGAAGTTCAGCCGAAGGCGCACGTAGCGGTCCTTTTCCTCCATCGCCCTCTCCCAGCGAACCAGCCCGTGCAGGGCCACCATCACGATGAGGAACGTGACGGTTGCCGGGACCAGGTATCCGCAGCCGACAGCCAGGCCAATGGCGGCGGTGACCCAGATGCACGCGGCGGTCGTGAGCCCCCTTATCCTGCTGCCGAGAACGATGATAGCCCCGGCCCCCAGGAAGCCGAGGCCGCTCAGAACGTGCCCCGCCATCCTGCCCGGATCGGCGCGCACTATGCTGTCCGAAGTCTGCCCGGCGAAACGGGTCGGCACGTAGAGCGAGACCAGCATGACCAGCGCGCAGCCGACGCACAGAAGCAGGTGCGTCCTGAATCCCGCCGCCCGGCCGTGCCGTTCCCGCTCCCAACCGACGATGCCCCCAAAGACGGCGGCCAGCAGCAGACGCGCCCCCGCCGCCCAGTCCAACGGCCCGCTCAAGTCCGTCAGGGCGGCCAACGGTCCTGTCCAACCCATCCGACGCCTCCGGCATCAAACGGTCCGTGACCTGCTGCCAGTAACGGGTGGCCATTATATGCCCTCTGGCACACCTCGCAAGCGCCCCCGAACGGGCATTTGTGCGCTCGAACGCGGATCGGTTAGAATCGCCTCCGAGGGCCCTCTCGGTGCAAGACCATCGGCCGTCTGGCGGTCTGGTACACGAGCGATCCGCCGCGCCGCGACTGAAGACCGGTTTGTATGACTGACGACCTCCAGAGCAGGCAGCAACGTCCCGCGCCGAGCTACACGTACCTCCCCTATCTTACGTGGTCGCTCCTGCTGCTCCTGGTCGTCTGGTTTTTCGTCTGGCTTCTGTTCTATCGCCCGACCACGCAGGAGCAGCGGATGGAGGCATCCTTCGCCTACGCCCTGCGCTACATCCCCAGGGCCTACGTCGAGGAGGTCGACCAGGCCAAGCTGCACCAGGCGGCGATGGAAGCCATGGTGAAGAGCCTGGGCGACCGACACAGCCTATACCTCACGCCTGAACAGATGCGGTTCCTCGAGGTGGAGACGCGGGGAGAGTTCGGCGGCATCGGGGTGACCGTGATGCAGAGAGACGGGCTTCCGGTCGTTACGGAGGTCCGGGAAGACGGGCCGGCCTGGCGGGCTGGCATTGAGGCCGGGGACCTCATGACGCAGGTGGACGGCCGGGCCCTGAGCGAGCTGTCGCTGGACAAGGCGGTTGACCTGATTCGGGGGAAGGTCGGAACCGACGTGGAGCTCGGACTGGAGCGCCCCGCCACCGGAGAGAGCTTCGTGCGCACGCTCACGCGTGAGAAGATCACCCTGCCGACCGTGGAGTGGGAGGTGCTGGAGGGAGGAATCGGGAAGCTCCGTCTGCTTTTGTTCGACGAGAATGCGGCGGACAAGACGGAGGAGGCGTTGGCGGAGCTGGCGAAGCAGAACGTGCGGGCGCTGGTTTTCGATCTGCGGGGCAACAACGGCGGCCTCGTGGACCAGGCCATCCGTGTGTGCGACATGTTCCTGAGCGAGGGCAAGATCCTGAGCCAGAGGACCCGGCACAAGCAGTTGCAGAGGAGCCGCGAGGCCAGCGCGTCGGTGCGGCTTGCCGCGGAGGTGCCCGTCGTTGTCCTCGTGGACGCAGGAACCGCCAGCTCGGCCGAGATCGTTGCGGGCGCCCTCCAGGCCAACGGCCGGGCCACGCTTGTCGGCACGAAGACCGTCGGCAAGGGCTCGGTTAACGAGGTCGTCTCGTTGCCGGACGGTTCCGGCCTGTCCCTGATCGTCTCCTACTACGAGTTGGAAGGCGCCCGGATCATTGAGGGCCAGGGCCTGGAGCCCGACGTTGTGGTCGGTGAGGTCCCGACCTTGCCGGAGGAGCCCGGCCCACAGGACGTGGAGGAGTGGCGAAGGCTCTACGCCGAGAGCAGGGAAGAGCAGCTCCAGAAAGCGCTGGAGATCCTCAAACAGAAGCTGGGCGGGCCGTAGCCGTCGGCACTTGGGGGGAGCAGCAGATGCGACCCACCCGCACAAAGATCGTTGCGACCGTCGGGCCGGCCAGCGGCAGCCCAGAGCTCATCCGCCGGCTGGTCGACGCCGGCGTGGACGTGTTCCGGCTCAACTTCTCGCACGGCGACCACGCGTCTCATGCCGGCCACATTCAGGCCATCCGCCAGGCAGCTGCCGACGCGGAGAGCCCCGTCGGCATCCTGCAGGACCTGCAGGGACCCCGCATCCGCACCGGCGCCCTGCCGGGCAATCAGCCCGTGGACCTCGTGGCCGGGGCCGAGGTGGTCCTTCGCGCCGGCGACTTCAAGGGCGACGCCCGGACCATCTCCGTCAACTACGAACACCTGGCCGCCGACATCGGCCCGGGCGACAGCATCCTGCTCAGCGACGGCGTGATCGAGCTCAGCGTCATCGAGTCGGACGGGCGGGACGTCCGCTGCCGCGTCGTCGTGGGCGGCAGCCTTGGGGCTCACCAGGGCATCAACCTGCCCGGGGTGAAGCTCAGCATCTCCGCCCCCACCCCGAAGGACATCGAGGACCTGCGGTTCGGCATCGAGCATGAGGTCGACTACGTGGCGCTCAGCTTCGTGCAGTGCGCGGACGACGTGGTCCGGCTCAAGGAGCAGATGACCGAATGGGGCGGCTCCGATGCAGCCATCCCCGTCATCCCCAAGATCGAGAAGCCGGATGCGGTGGAGAACCTGCGCGAGATACTCGAAGTCTCCGACGGTGTGATGGTGGCCCGCGGGGATCTGGGCATCGAGATGGCCACCGAAGACGTGCCCGCCGTGCAGAAGAAGATCATCCGGATGGCCAA
>CAYUDW010000010.1:8764-38864 GCA_964442595.1 uncultured candidatus Brocadiaceae bacterium | reverse complement strand
CGAAGGTCTACAGCACCGACAGGTTCCTCATGCCGCGGCTCCGTCGGGGGGCTGACGGCCTTGCGGTTGACGGCGGGGCCGGACCGTTTGGGCCCGGAACGGCCGTCGCGCGCGTCCGCCGCCGGGGCCGCCATGAGGACGACCATGACCAGGCCAATTCCGATGCATGTTCTCAACTTCATCGCCACCCTCCTTCTATCAGTATTATACCCCACGGCGGCGCCCGCGACACCCCCGGGCGAGATAGGACGGCAGTCCGGCCCGGCCGTGCTCGCGGGGGCCTTCCAATGAGAATCGGCCCCGCTCCTTGCACCCTCTCGGCGGAATTGATACACTAAATCCACAAAATGGACATGATTGGCACGCGCGTGCGTCCCGTCGTCACGTGCTGATGCGGCACGGGGGCTGGGCGCATGATGGATAGATTCGAGGCGGCAGCATGCGTCATTGCAGGGCTGTCAGAGGATACGATGGAGCTTCTTCTTGTCACAAGTCAAGCAGAACATACGAGTTAGGTTTTCCAAACAGGGAGACGTCAGATTCACATCGCATCATGACCTGATGCGAGTTTTCGAGCGGGCGCTCAGGCGCGCGGATCTCCCCATCGCAATGAGCGAGGGCCACCATCCTCGCCCACGAATCAGCTTTCCCATGGCCCTCAGCGTGGGCATTGCGGGGCTGAGCGAGGTCGCAGACGTCGGCCTCTGCGAGTGGACCAAGCCCGATCAGTTCCGGTCCAGGTTTCAGGCGGAGCTGCCGGAAGGGATCCGGATAGGCTCCGTCCAGATAGCGGCGACCAACGCGAGCCGCCAGCCGAAGGAGATCTCCTATCGCGCCCCCTTGCTTGCCAGGCATGTCCTGACCGAGGAGCGGATCCAGGCCCTGCTGGCCAGCGAGAGCGCGTGCGTCACGCGCACCCGGCAGAAGGATGCCAAGGAGGTCGACGTCCGGCAGTTTCTGAAGGCCATCCGGCTGGAGGGCGATGCGTTGCACATGCTGCTGAGCTGCACGGACGAGGGGACCGCCCGCCCGGAGGAGGTGCTGGAAGTGCTCGGGTGCCAGGAGGGACGCGACTACGCCAAGGGGCTGATCGAGCGCACGCACGTGAGTCTGTCTCCCTCGCGCTAAGCGAGAACGGAGACGTGATGGAACAGATAATGTTGGTGAACGTCATCGAGGAGCAGGAGGTCCGCATTGCCGTCCTGGAAGATGGGAAGCTGGACCAGCTCTACCTGGAGCGCACGGGCCGCGAGCACATCGTCGGCAACATCCAGAAGGGAGTCATCGTCAACATCGTCCCCAACATCGAGGCGGCCTTCGTTGAGTTCGGCTATAGGAAGCATGGGTTTCTACACATTTCCGACGTGCTGCCTTCCGCCGTGGGGAAGGACCGCCGCTCGGACGACATCCGCAGGCTGCTCAGCGAAGGGCAGGAGCTGCTGGTCCAGGTGACCAAGGAAGGCATCGGAGACAAGGGTCCGAGCCTGACCACCTACCTGAGCCTGCCCGGTCGCTACCTGGTGCTGATGCCGGGGCTGTCGCGGCGCGGCGTCTCCCGCCGCATCCAGGACAACGCGGAACGCGACCGGCTGCGCCAGATCATCAAGAAGCTGGACGTGCCGAACAACGTGGGCCTGATCGTCCGAACCGCCGGCGAAGGACGCAAACACACCGATCTGGAGCGGGACCTGGACTACCTGCTGCGCCTCTGGCACACCATCAGCCAAAGGGCCGAGCGCTCCAAGGCGCCGGCAATGGTCTACCAGGAGAGCGATCCGGTCACCCGGGCCATCCGCGACGTCTTTACGGACGACATCCGCCGGATCGTGGTGGACAGCGAAGCAGTCTACGAGAAGGTCCGGGAGTTCCTGCGGGCCGTCATGCCCCGCCACGTGAGGAAAGTGAAGCTCCACGACGCCACGGACCCGATCTTCCACCATTACGGCGTGGAGGGAGAGATCGAGAAGATGCACAGCCGCCGCGTCTCCCTGCCCAGCGGAGGGTCCATCATCATGGAACAGACCGAGGCGCTGGTGGCCATAGACGTCAACAGCGGCCAGTACAAAGGCCGCGGCGACGCGGAGGAGACGGCGTTTCGGATGAACATGGAGGCGGCGCCCGAGATAGCCAGGCAGATACGGCTGCGCGACCTGGGCGGCGTGGTCATCATGGACTTCATCGACATGGAGGAGCAGGAGCCCCGCACCAAGGTGGAGCAGGCCCTCTGGGAAGCGCTCAAGAAGGACAAGGCGAGGTTCCGAATGCTCAAGATGTCCCCCTTCTGCATCGTGGAGATGACCCGGCAGCGGCAGAGGCAGAGCCTGCAGCAGTCCACCTACGTCGAATGTCCCATCTGCCGAGGCAGCGGCTACGTCAAGAGCGGCGAGACCCTGGCCCTGCAGATCCTGCGGGAGATGAAGGCCAGCCTGGAGCGTAAGGGGTATGAACAGATCATGGTGTCCGTCACGCCGGAGGTGGCCAACTACCTGAGCAATGAGATGAGGGCGGACCTGATGGAGCTGGAGCGCAGCAGCGGCAAGCAGGTCCACATCGATGCGGACTCATTGATCGGCCAGGGCCAGTACCAGTTGCGGTTCCTCAGCGGCGAGGGCCGTGAGGTCAAGCCCAAGAAGGGCTGAGCCTGGGCGGCGGAGCAACGTCACGGAAGTTGAAAAGCAGTTACGGATGGCCTATAATCGTTCTTTTGCCGGTTCCCCGCTGTTTCGCGCTTCAGGGGGCGCGATGTACGCCATACTGGACAATCACGGGAAGCAGTACAAGGTTCGGCCGGGCGAGCAGATCCAGGTCGACCGTCTGGAAGCCGAGGAGGGAGAGCTGGTCGAGTTCGGCCGCATCCTGATGGTCGGCAACAACGGCGAGGTGCGCGTCGGCAGGCCGCAACTGCCCGGCGCAAGGATACTGGCCGAGGTCATCCGGCACGAGAAAGGTCCGAAACTCACCATGATGCGGATGAAGGCAAACAAGGGCAAACAGGCCAAGATGGGCCATCGCCAGAAATACACCCGCGTCCTCATCAGGGAGATACATCCGGAGTAGTTCCGAGTCGACGAGGCATCACCATGGCACACAAAAAGGGACAAGGCTCCTCGCGGAACGGACGCGACAGCAACGCTCAATACCGGGGGATCAAACGCTTCGGCGGGCAGAAGGTGAAGGCCGGCTCGATCCTGGTGCGGCAGTGCGGAACGCGCTTCCGCCCCGGAAGGAATGTCGGCTGTGGGAAGGACTACACGCTGTTCGCCAGAGTGGCCGGCGTGGTCGAGTTCGCCTCCGGCAGACGCGTCAACGTTCTCGCCGACTGACCGGCCCAGCGCTCTGCGCCTTGCCAGCCGGGAACCGCATCCGAACGGCTGCTTCCCCCGCGCGGGAGGCAGCCGTTGCTATTCGATCGGGCGGACAGCCACCCAGCATTCAAGGGAACAGGTGCGCCATGCGGTTCGTCGACGAGGCCACAATCCGCGTCAGGGGGGGCGACGGAGGGAACGGATGCGTGAGCTTCCGGCGGGAGAAATACGTCCCCCGCGGCGGGCCTGACGGCGGCGACGGCGGCGACGGCGGGGACGTGATCATCACGACGGACCCGAATCTGAGCACCCTCCTGGACCTGGTCTCCAAGGCGGAGTTCCGCGGCGGCAACGGCGGGCGGGGCAAGTCCAAGAAACAGCACGGCGCCAACGGCGCCGACGCCGTCATTCGCGTGCCGCCCGGCACGGTCGTCATCGATGAGAAAACCGGCCTGACGCTCCGGGACCTGGCGGAGCCGGAAGAGTCCCTCGCCGTCGCCAGAGGCGGCAAGGGCGGACGCGGCAACGCCCGGTTCGCCACGGCGCAGCACCAGGCCCCTACCGAGTTCGAAGAGGGGCGGCCGGGCCGGGAGCGCCGCCTGCGCCTGGAGCTGAAGCTCGTCGCCGACGTCGGCCTGATTGGCCAGCCGAACGTGGGAAAGTCCACGCTGCTCAGCCGCATCAGCGCTGCGCATCCGAAGATCGCATCCTACCCCTTCACTACGCTTGAGCCAGCCGTCGGGATCGTCGAGGCCGATTCCTACCAGCGCTTCACCGTCGCGGACATCCCGGGGCTGATCCGCGGCGCGCACGAAGGAAGGGGGCTCGGCGACGAGTTCCTCCGACACATCGAACGCACGCGCCTGGTGGTGCACATGGTCGACCCGGCCCCGCCCGACGGGAGCGACCCCGCTGCGAACTACCGCGCCGTGCGCGAGGAGCTGCACCTGCACAGCGCCGCCCTCGCCGAGAAGCCCGAACTTGTGGTCGCCAACAAGATGGACCTGCCCGGAGCTGTCGCCGGCCTGGAGAGACTGCGCAATGCGCTGGACAGAGAGGTGATGCCCATTTCGGCGCTGACGCGCACCGGCCTACGTGAGATGGTCGCCCGCATTCTCCGTGGACTCCAGGAGCTCAGGTCCCGGCCCCAGGAAGAACAGGCCCCGGAGCTCTGACGGTCCTTCAGCTTCGGGCGCAGTCCTGCCGCTTCCCGTCTCTCGCGCTCCATCCGTATGGTTTCTCTGCCAGTCTACGGGGCGCGGGGCGTCGTAGCAGTGCGGGGCGCATGACATGACGGCGCAGCCGGCCAGGGGAGATTCCTCGTCGTCCTGTCCCGCGTCCGCGGGGCGGGGTCCTCGGAATGACGCGCAACGGGAAGCCGCCCGAGCTTGCCCTGTGGAGTGCGGCGGCTCGCCGTCCCCGTGGGCGCTCGCCTGGTGAACGGCGAGGCAGAAACCGCCCGTTACTTCCCGATGCAGAACTGACTGAATATGCGGCCCAGGATATCCTGCGAGGCGACCTGGCCGGTTACTTCGCCCAGGGCGTCGGCCGCTTCGCGAAGGTTGAGGGCGGCGAACTCGTAACCCATCCCCCCCGCCACGGCCGTCCGGGCGTGGGCGAGTTCGTCCAGGGCTCGCCGGACGGCATGCCGCTGCCGTGCGTTGAACAGACAATCCGAAGCGGACGCGTCCAGCCGGCCCTCCGTCACCGTGCGCCCCAGTGCCTGGCGCAGCGCGTCCACGCCCTCGCCCGTGAGGGCAGAGGTGTGGAGCGTCTCCCACGCGAAGGCCCCGGCGTGAAGGGCTGCCCCGTCGAGCACCTGGGGCAGGTCGCACTTGTTGATGACGCAGACCACCCGCGAGGGCGGCGGCATAGCCACGCCGGCCAGCAGACCATCGGGCAGCGGCACCGACCCGTCCAGCACGACCACCAGCAACTGGCACGTGCCGACCTGCCGCGCCGCCCGCTCAACGGCTTCGGCCTCCGGACCGTCCGTTGCCCCGGCCAGGCCCGCCGTGTCGCTCACGCGGAAGAACACCCCATCCACGTCGATCTCTGCGCTGACGGCATCCCGGGTGGTGCCTGCCCGCGGATGCACGATCGCCCTGTCGAAGCCGACCAGCCTGTTGAGCAGGCTGGACTTGCCGGCGTTGGGGGGGCCGCATATGACCACGTGCACGCTGCCGTTGCTGGCCACGTCCCCCCTGCCCCTCTCGATTTCACGGGCCATCTCCTGCCGGAGGCGCCGGCACTGCTCCGCGAACTCCTGCTCCCCCATGAGCTCGATCCCGTGCTCGGCGAAGTCCAGCGCGGCCTCAACGCGCACCCGCAGCCCGGTGATCTGCTCCTGAAAATCGGCACAGCGCCGGCTGACGGCGCCCGTGAGCTTCGAGCTTGCGGCCAGGAGCTCGGAATCGCTCCGGGCGCGCACGATGGCCAGGACGGCCTCCGCCGAGGCCAGGTCGATGCGGCCGTTCAGGAACGCCCGGCGAGTGAACTCCCCCGGCTGGGCCAGGCGCAACCCTCCCGGCCCTCGCGCCAGCAGGTCGTCCAGCAGCATGTCCAGTAACGCCGGCGAGCCGGGCACGTGGCACTCGACGACGTCCTCCCGCGTGTACGAGCGCGGCGCGCGCATGACGTAGACCACGGCCGGGACGGACAGGCCCTCCCCGCGCAGCGCCAGTTCGCCGGCAGTGGCCCGAAACGTGCCCTGCCACCGGCCGCCCTTTCCCTGCCCGGGCCGGAAACGCCCGGCCACACAGCGCAGCGCCTCCGGCCCGCTCAACCTGACCACGGCCCGCATCGAGTAGCCTGCCGGCGTCGAGACGGCGACGATGGTGTCCCCCGCCCCTGTCATTCGTCCGGGAACCTCAGTTCGTCCCGGGACAGCAGGAAGCGTTCCGCCTCGGCGCACCAGGCGCCGTTGGCCGCGCTCACGATGCGGTCCAGCTCACCGAAGATGCTCTTCAGGGGCTCGTCTTCTCGCTCGGCGCGCCGGCCCAGCTCTTCCAGCGCCGTCAGCGGCAGCCGGAGCTGCGTGTAGATGAGCTTCTTGCCGCCCGGAATCTTGGGAAGGTCCAGTATGGTCTGCGCGACCGAGTCCAGTCCGCCGACGTGCGTGACCATGCCGGCCGGGTCGATGCGTCCCTCGCTCATCAGTCCGAGCGCAATGCGCATGTCGTCGATGTTGCCCCCGCTGGTGCCGACGATGTGGTGCTCTTCGTAGTGGACGTTGTAGAAGTTGAACTCGGCCGCGAAATCCCTGCGGGGAGGTCCGGCGAAGAAGTTCAGGCAGCCGTTTCGCCCCAGCATCGCGTCCCCCTGGCGCACCAACTCCTCGCCCGGAAAGAACACGAACACGTCGTCCATCATCTGCTCCTGAGTGAAGGAGCGCACCATGTCGGTCAGGGCTTCCGTGCCGCCAGCGACCTGCTTTGGGTTCAGGTATTCCAGCTCGATCCCATGCTCGGCCGCGCGCTCGGGCGGGAACAGGGCACGGGCACGGGCGAGCTTTTCTGAATCGATGTCCGTGACGAGGAGACGCTTGGGATTGCCCGGCCCGTGGAGCGCGAAGTCGACGGCACCCAGCCCCATCGGTCCCGCAGCCGCCAGAAGGGCGCAGTTCCCCCCCTCCCGGATGCCCATCTCGTGGCGGTAGGTGCCGGGAGCCCAATGGTACTGCGCGCGGAAGGCGCCGACAATGCAGGACATGGGCTCGGCCAGTGACGCCTTGAAGAAAGCGTCGCCGTGGTAGGGCAGCAGGCAGTCCATCGCCATGACTTCCTGCGGTATGAGGACCTTCGTCGCGTTGCCCCCGATGTACGGATAGGAGTACCCCGGCGAGTCCGTAGAACCCTCGTAATTGAGGGCGGGCTGAATGGCGTACATCTGGCCGGGCTCGAAGCGGTCCCGCCATTTGGCCCCCACTTCCAGCAGTCGGCCCGCAAACTCATGGCCCAGAATGGTCGGGCGCTCGGCCACGTCTGCGGGAATGCGCTTGTGCGCAGGGCCCTGCTCGGCGGCCTTGTGCGAAGACATGCAGATGCTGTTGGTCACGACCTCGGCCAGGATCTCGTCTTCGGCGGGCTCGGGCAGCTCAAAGGTCTCCAGCCGAAGGTCCAGCCGACCGTATATCCTCACCGCCCGCGTCCTTGGGGGCATGCCGCGATTCCTCTTGCGGAGCAGAAGCAGGCAAGAACGTCACAGCGATTATAGCGGGGCGGGCGGAGGGGAGAAAGCGGAGCGCCCGGCCGCCACAATGGGTTGGACGGCAACCGAAGGATCAGGCCTCGGCGGATTCCTCGCCCTTCTCCCCGGGTACGGCGAAGACCAGGCGCGTGTGAGCGATGCGAATCGTGTCCCCGTCGTAGAGCAGAGACCTGGTGATCCTGCGGCCGTTCAGGTAGGTGCCGTTGTGGCTTTCGCAGTCGACCAGCCAGAAGAACTCGCCGTCGTAATCGATCCTGCAGTGCTTGCGGGAGGTCCCCTTCTCGACGATCTTCAGATCGTTGGCGCTCCGACGGCCGATGGTAAAGGAGCCAAGGCGTGCTATCTCAGCCTTGGTGCCAGCATCGGGTCCGTTCTGTATCTCCAGCGTCGCTTTCATGTGGACAACACAGCCCGACTGGCAGGGCGGAGCCGTCAAAGACCGGCCTCCGCGGCTCTTGCGTCCAGGGCCCGGCGCATATCCGCAGGCGTGTTGTAACGCTCATAGTCGGACATGGCCTGGCGGATGACGGCGCAGATGCTCTCAGGAATGGCCGGGTTGACCTCGCCGGGCGCCTGGACGACCCGGTCGAAGGCGCTTGAAGCCTTCTCGCTGGGCAGCACGTCCCTGAACGGCGGTCTCGCGCAAAGCATGTAGTAAAGGACGGCGCCGGCCCCGAAGACGTCGGCCTTCTGATCGGCGACCGCCGGATAGGCTATCAACTCGGGCGCGGCAAACGAGGGATCGACGCTCAGGCTGCCGTCCATGACGCGGGTCACCTGCGAATCCTGCCGGCCCGCCAGGGGCTTGACCAGATCGAAGTCCGTCAGCTTGGCCTGCATCCCCTTGCAGACGATGACGTTGTCCGGGCGGACGGCGCGGAAGACGATGTCTTGCTCGTAAGCGTGCTGGAGGGCGTCCAGCACCTGGCGCTCGACCTGCAGCGCCTGGTCGATTTTCAGCGGCTTGCCGGCACGGTCGATCACTGCCTGCAGGTTCCGGCCCTCGACGAATTCCATCGCCACGAAGAACCAATCGCCCGACCGGCCGCCCTTGAGGACGCGGACGAAGTTCGGGTGACGCAGCAGAGCGCCGTGCTTGGCACCGCGGATGAAGCGGTTCTGGACCTCGACGGTCACCCTGTCGAGCGGCTTGAGGACCTTGACGGCAACGGGAATGTCCCTCTCCGGGTCGCGCCCCCGGAACACCACGGATATGTCCCCGTTGAAGACGATGTCCTCAAGCTGATAGCCGGACAGCTCCTCGCCCTTCAGGGCGGCCACCAGGTCGTAGGCTTCCTGCTCCGCCTCCCTGGTGCCGAGTTCGGCCAGGTCGACCTTCCGCTCGGCGGACGCCGGCGGGTAGACGACGACGAGCTGGTGGCTGCCCACGGTCACGCGGTCATCATGCTCAAGCTGGACCTTGCCCTGGATGAGCTCGTCGTTGACCCGCGTCCCGTTGCGGCTGCCCAGGTCCTCGACGAAGAGCCGCCCTCCGTCGAAGGTGAACTGAGAATGCCGTCGCGAAAGCTGCGGATCCGATATCCTTATCTGGCAGAACGCACCCCGTCCCAGCCAGACGGCTTCTTCCTCGTCACTGGGCGGGACCTCGTACTCGAAGTTAGCCTGCCTGCCCACTTCCACGCGGAGGCGGGGATTCATAGCGCTCCCCTCTACGAACTCAACTTTGGCCTGGCTTCGGAAGGTCCCTACTGCGCAGCCCCCGCCTCGGGCGCCCTGTTCGGAGGCGCCGCCTTCCTGCGGGAGCGCGCCAACTCGACCGCGGACCTGAGCTCCAGCATCACTTGCCGCATAGACTTATAGCGCAAATCCCGGTCCTTTGCAATGCATTTTTGCGCCAGTTCCTCCAGGGCCGCCGGCATGTCGGGCGCCACCTCACGAAGCCGCAGCGGCTCCACGTTCAGGTGGTCTTGCATCGTGCGGCTGCGATCCGGTGACGAAGGGAAGGGCCGCCTTCCGCTCAGCACCTCGAAGACCGAGACCCCGAAGGCGTAGATGTCCGCACGCTCGTCAACGGGCCGGCTCTTCACCTGTTCGGGAGCCATGTAGCTGGCCGTCCCCCCGCGACTCAGGACGGTCCGGGCCTTTACGCTGGCCGGTATGGTTAGCCCAAAGTCAGTGATCTTCGCCGTGCCGTCCTTGGCGCACAGCACATTCTTAGGGCAGAAATCGCGATGGATCAGACCTTGCTCGTGGATGTACGTCAGGCCGGCACCCATCTGCAGGACGAGGTCGAATCGATGCTCCTTTACCCAAGGGTCCGCCAGGGCGACCAGCGTCTCCAGGTTCGGGCCCTCCACGAACTCCATGGCGATGTAGTACTCGTCCTTGCCCGTGCGCCCGTAGTCGAACGTCTTGATCACGTTCGGATGGTCGAGTTGCAACGCAATGGCACCTTCCTCGGCCTCGAAAACCCGTTTGAAGGTGTCCATCATCTCGACGGACTGGGGGGTGAGGATCTTGAGCGCACAGATTCGGCCCGTTCCCGGCTGCCGGGCCTTCCAGATGCGGCTCATGCCCCCCCTGCCCACTTGCTCGATGAACTCGTAGCCCCCGTAGCGCTTGCGGCGGCCCGGGAAGATGAACTCCAGCAATCTGCGCATGGCCAACTCGTCAAGCGCACATAGACAGCAGCCGAACGCCAGTGACAAGGCAAACGCGAATGGCCTAGGCCTGCAGTGCGTTCCGCCTGCGGGATGGAAAGGCCCTGCCCGGGATCAGCGCCGCACCCGTCCGTCTGCACCCGAACAAGACGCGGGCACCGGCCTCGCCCGTCAAGCTTCCGGGGCGGCCAGCGACAGGTGAAGCTGCGTCGTGCCGAGGCCCACTACGTCTCCCGGCCCGATCTTTGCGGCCTGCACGCGCTCCCCGTTGACGAAAATCCCGTTGCTGCTGCCGAGATCCTCAACCGTCACGGTGCCGCCCCGGCGCCGCAGCACAATGTGCTTGCGGGAAATCGCGGGGTCGCGGAGAGTCACATCGCTTATCTCGGCGTCGCGGCCAACCACAAGCTCCTCTCCCTCATGGATCACGAAGAACCTGCCTCCGCGCCTTTCATCCCAGATGAAGAAAGGCGTGCACTCGGTCAGCTGCTCCTCGACGCCAGGTGCGAGTGCGCCCGGCTGGATTGGAGCGCTCTGCGTGATCTGGGCCGTATCCCCCGCGGAGGAGAGGGCGGCGGCGGCGGCGGGCACGTCTTCCTGCCGCTTCCCGCGGCTGGCCGTCCGCGCCAGCAGCATGGCGCTGGCCAGCTCAACGACGACCTCCCCGGCGCTGTTGAATCCGCCCTCGGCCAGAAGGCGCTGCACCACTTGTGTCGTCTGCTGGCCCACGCCGGACTCGGGGGACGCGATCTGGCCGTAGGGCCCGCGCAGCAGGACAGTCCTGTACGCATCGAGGGAATCGCTGTCGGCGCGCGCCGGCACATCGGCGCCCAGCATCTCCAACATGAGCGCTCCGAGCGCAGCGAAGTCCTCCGCCGTTTTCGAGGCGCTCGGCTTGCTGCCGCGCGCGCGGAGCAGTTCCTCGGCGGTGACCCACTCGTCCTCGTCTGACTCCGCGGCCTCCGCCTCGGGCTCCCCGAGTTGCCCGGCCTGGGGCGGTTCCTCGACAAATGATCGCACGGCGAAGTCGCTCACCTTCACGCGCTCCTCGGAGACGACGAACACGTTCTCCGCCCGCAGGTCGTTGTGGCAGTAGCCCAAGTCTCCGGCCATGTCCAGCACCTGAGCGACCTGACGCGTGAAGAGCACCACCTGGTGCTCCGGCAAGCGGGTACTCTCGCTCAGCTTCTGCCGGAGCGTGGCGGAAGCCATGAACTCCATCGCCACGAAGAGCCGGCCCGCCTCCTCGCCCGCGTCCAGGACTTTGACGGCCGAAGGGTGTTTGAGCTTCTTGAGGCTTCCCAAGGCACTCACGAGGCCGGTCCGCAGCGCGGGATCATCCGGAACCGCCTCCTGCTTGATCACTCTCAGTGCGCAGCGTTGGTCCCCATCCTGAGCGTCGTAGACCACGCTGTACAGCCCCGAGCCCAGTTCGGCGCCGATTTGGAACCGGCCGATCTCTGCCATCTCCTCTTCCCCCGTAGCGCAGTTTCACCAAGATTCGCGAATCGGTAAGCGCTTACATGTTAGCGGTTTTCGATGTCAAGTCAACCTACTTTTCGAGCTCGCCCCGCAGTCCGAACGGCGTCTCGCTCAGAGGGCGAGCCCCGCGGCCAGCCAACCCCACGCCGCCGCAGCCAGGGCGATCACGTAGAACTGACCGTCCACCAGCGCCTCGGCAACGTTTCCGCCCCGTCCCCCTGCCCGGCCGCCCCGCTTCAGCACAACGTAAGAGCCCAGGGCCCACGGCACGCCGATCAGCAGCGGACAGCAGTATGGGGTGGTCCAGCCCGCCAACCAGCCCGCACCCACGGTGACCAGAGCAAGCAGCAGCACCGCCCCCCCAAAGAGCCTGCCAGAGGCCGGCGGGCCGAGAAGCCCGGCCAGCGTCTCCCGTCCGACGATCTGGTCAGTCTCGATGTCCCGCAGGTCCAGCAACAGGGTCCGCTCAAAGGCCATCAGGAACGAGGCGACGAAGGCGACCGCCGCGCTCTTCCACAGGCCCGGGGCGGCGCTCACGGCCAGGGCGGGCACCAGGGCCGTAAGGGTAGCCCAGGCCAGCCCGACGAATAGCTCCTTGGAGCCGGCAAGCTGCTCCATGCTGCGCAGCCCGAGCCGGGTCCCCAGCACGCGCGGCAGTCTGACCCGGTAGAGCGAGCCGCCCACGGAGCCCAGCACCACCAGGAGGAACGGTCCCCACCCGAGCACATAGGACAGGAACAGGGCCGCAGCCGAAGAGCAAACGGCCAGCCACAGGAGCGCCCCTTCGTTGGCCATGAAAAAGTCGGCCCGGTCGGGTTCGCTCAGATAGAGCGACTCGCGCCTCACGTACTGGTTGAGCAATTGCTGCGCCAGCACGAAGAAGAAACTGATTGCCATGCACAGCCCGACCACGCCGACCGGGTCGGGCAGCAAACGGGCCAGGGCGAACGTGAGCGCGGCAGCCCCGCCTGCGGCGTAGACGTTCGCGCTAATCAGACCACGCACGAACATCAGCGCCACGTATCCGGCGAAGTTCGAGCGACGCAGATGCTGATCCTCCAGCCGGCGGATGACTCTCCTGATCAGCCAGTTCGGGGTCGATGCGCCGGCGGTGAGCCCGACCGTCTCATATTGGAGGATCTCGTCGGTCCGGAGCTGTCTTTCGGTCTCCACGTGGTAGGTAGGGGTGCCGGTCGCGGCGCTGATCTCAGCCAGGCGGCGGGTGTTCGCACTGTGGAACCCCCCCACCACGATCATCGCATCCACCCGCCGGGCCAGTGAGCGCGCCTCTGCCTGTCGGCGGCTGGTCGAATCGCAGGTCGTCTCGAATGCCAAGCATTGCGCGTACCGGTCTTTCATCCTCTGGACCGTGCGGCGGAACAGTTCCTCGTCTTGCGTGGTCTGAGCAACGACGACGACCTTCGTCGCCTCGGGCAGATCGCCGACCTGGTCCGGCCCGGAGATCACGTGCCCGGCCCCGTCGGTGAAGCTCAGCAGCGCCTTGACCTCCGCGTGCCCGGCGTCGCCAACCACAACACACGTGTAACCGTCTGCGGCGTGCCGCTGGAGGATCTGCTGCACGCGGCGCACGTGCGGACAGGTAGCGTCCAGCACCTCCCGGCAGCGGCGACGCAGCTCGTCCTGCTCCTGGTCCGAGAGCCCGTGCGCCCTGATGACGGCGGTGCCGATCTGCTCCGACTCGTCGCCCCCGGCGGCCACCACGCCGCGCTTCTCCAGAACCTGCAGGACCTGGCGGTTGTGGATCAGGGGCCCGATGGTCTTGATGGGCACGGGCCGGCTCGGCTCGTCGGCGGCGTTCAGGACCATTCTGAGCGCCCGCCTGACGCCCATGCAGAACCCCGCCGTCCGGGCAAGCATGATTCGGAACTTCCTCTGCGGCATCGGGCCGCTCCCATTGCGCGTTGCATTCGACGGCACGTATATTCAACAATTATAGAGTCAGCGCGTCGAATCCGTCAAAGCCGCCCGTTGTGGGCACCGGGCCCGGCGGGAGCTCGGCCGGCCCCGGTCCTCACTGCCCCACTCACGGACCACAGCCATGCAACGACCCCCGACCCATCGCGACTACACGGCCGTCGGACGGCGAGCCAGGCCCACCGCCGCGTGGGCGGCGGCAGTGGCGGTCCTCGCCCTTCTGGCACTGCCCGTCCGGGGGGAATCGCAGCCTCCGGCCGACTCGGACGAGCAACCGGCGGCACAGGTCCTCTCCCTGCCTGACGCCATAGGCGAGCTTTCGGACGCCGTCATCGCCCTCGGCGAGCCGGGGACGGGATACGCTCTGAGCTGGTCGGAGGCGGACCGGTTGCTGAACGGCTACGTCGCCCGCGTGGCCGAGGCGCACATGGCACATTGCGGCGAAGCCGTGCGGCGGCTGGAACGCATACCGGCCGGGCTGGAACCGGCCCCCGAGGGACTCCCCAAATGCCTCCTGCAGGCATTGCGGCTCAAGGGAGACGACCTGCTGGTCCACTGGCGCGCCGAGGTCCAGGAAGCGGAGCGCTATCTGACCGCAACGGTCTACCGGGTGGATAGCGGCAAGCAGGAAGCCAGCCCGCGAGTGCCGTTCCTGCTGCCCGAGGAACTCGAGGCCCTCGTGGCCGGCGAGGCATCGCGGATGAGCTCGGAGGACGCCGACTGGATCGAGGTATTCGAAGAGATGTTCCCCCCAGAAGCGGGGCAAAGGATCGAGGCCGACGCCCGAGTGCACCTGGCCGAAGCGGATTACTTCCTGGAGAACGGCCTCTGGGCCGACGCAGCGGACAGGTTCCTCGGGCTGGAGGACTCCGCCCCCAACCGTCTCTTCATGAAGGGCGTCTTCGCCCTTGTGCTTGCGGGAGAAGTAGCGCGGGCCTCCGCCGTCCTCCAGGCCGCGCAGGAGCAGCATTTCGAAAGCGGGCCGCTCTATGCGCTGGTCGGTTGGGTGAGCCTACGAGAGGGAAGACCCGAAGACGCCCCGATCTGGCTGGAGCAGGCACGGGGGGGCGACATGACCAGGGAGGGTCTCTATCGCTACGCACGGGCCCTCATCGCGCTCGAACAGGGAGACGAAGAAGTCGCCCGGGAGCAACTGCAGCGGGCAGCCGAACTCCTGCCGGACAAGCCGTTCGTGCAGCTCAGGCTTGCAAGGCTCCGCCGCGACGAGGGGGAGCTGGATCAGGCCGTCGCACACTACCGTCAGGCGGCGGCCCTCGGCCCGGCAACGGCCGCCACGTGGTCCGAGCTGGGCGTGGTGCTGGACGCCGCCGGCCAGACCACGGATGCCATCGAGGCCCTGAGGCACGCCTTCCGGCTGCGAACGGACCGCGCCGGCATCACGCAGCATCTGGCCTCACTGCTCAAGAGAACCGGCCGGCACGAGGAAGCGCTGGACGTGCTGAAGCGCGCGGCAGCGGCCAACCCGTGCAGGCCCGACCTGATGGCCGCCTACGGCGACGGGGCCGCCGAGATGTGGCGCACCGACGAGGCCAGCCAGGCCTACGCCGAGTCCGCAGCGGTCGGGCAGGGATTTGCCTATGCGGAGGCGCGTCTGGCAGCGATGATGGCCCTGGAGCACCGTTACCGCGAGGCGCAGGTGCGCCTGATGGACCTTCTGGCCGGGCGGCCCGACTACCAGCCCGCGCGGATAGAGCTCGGCCGCGTGCTGGCGCAACTCGGGCACGTGGACGAAGCCCTGTCGCTGCTGGCGGAGGCCAGCAAGAACCCCGAGCACGAGGTGAGCGCTCACCTAGCTACCGTGGACGTGGCCCTGGCGGGAGGGCGTCTGGGGGAGGCGGTGCGCAGCGCGCAGATCGCCGCCTTCTCCCGCCCCGGGGGCGGAACTTACGCCGCGCTCTCGGCCGCCTTTCTCGCCAGCGGGGACGTTGACAAGGCCGAAAGCGCCGCCCTGACGGCCGTGGAGAAGGACCCCTTCTCCGCCCGCGCGCATCTGGCGTCGGCCCGCGTGCGCCACGAGCAGCAGCGCGACGAGGAAGCCCGCACGGCCGTCGCCAGGGCACTCGAATTGGACCCCTACTCCGTCGAAGCCCTGCAGTTCAGCGGTGTCGTCTGGCAAGCGGCGGGGGAACTCCACAAGTGCGCGGAGTCCTGGCGGAGGGCGCTTGTCCTGAATCCGTGGCGTGCCGAGCTGCACCGCCGGCTGGCGGACGTGCTCGGCGAGGAGCTGGGGGACTGGCTCGGTGCGCTTGAGCACTACCGGAAGTACGCCGAGCTGGAGGAAATGCGCACGCAGGCCTCCCGCTGACCGGTGCGTCAAGGGCCGCCCGCAGAGGGCTGCCGCCGGAGATGCAGCGGCCGGCCTCCGGCACTCACGAGGAGCATGAAACATGGAGGAGATTGAAGGCGGCGTTCTGGCTGCGGCGGGGTTCCGGACTGGCAGCAGCCGGTGCGGCATCAAGACGGCAGAGGGTGAACCGGACGTAGCCCTGATCGTCAGCGACGGCCCGGCGTCCGCCGCCGGCATGTTCACGACGAACAAGTTCGCCGCGGCCGCAGTGACGTGGAACCGCCATCTGCTGCCCGCACAGGGCATCCGTGCGGTGGTCGTCAACAGCGGCAACGCCAACGCCTGCACCGGGCGCCAGGGCGACGCCGATGTGCAGGCCTGCGCCTCGCTGGTCGCCGAACTGGTCGGCTGCGGGCCGGAGCAGGTCTGCGTCGCTTCGACCGGCATCATCGGCCACCCGCTTCCCATGGAGAGACTTGCGGAAGGCATAAGGGCGGCACACGCGGCTCTGTCCGCCGAGTCCCAGGCCGCCCGGGCCGCCGAACGGGCCATCATGACCACAGACACGCGGCCCAAGTCCACCGCCGTCCGCTCGGAGATCCAGGATGCGGCCTTTCATGTCGGCGGCATGGCCAAGGGCGCCGGGATGATAGCCCCCCACATGGCGACGATGCTGGCCTTTGTCACTACCGACGCGGCCGTCCCGGCTCCCCTTCTCCAACAGGCGGTGCGCGCCGCCGTCGACCGGACCTTCAACCGCATCACTGTGGACGGCGACTCCAGCACCAATGACACCGTCATCGTGCTGGCCAGCGGCGCCTCAGGGGCGGAAGTCCAGGAGGACGGCACGGGGCTGCGCGAGTTCGAAGAGGCCCTCCGGGCCACCTGCCAGGAGCTGTCCCTGCGGATCGTCGCCGATGGCGAGGGCGCGACAAAGGTCATCGAGGTCGCGGTGCGCGGCGCGGCGGACCAGCGGGACGCGGATCTGGCCGCCCGGGCCGTCGCCGAATCGCAACTGGTCAAGTGCGCGGTCTATGGAGGCGACCCTAACTGGGGTCGCATTGTCTGTGCCCTCGGGTATTCCGGGGCCGAAGTCACCCCGGAGTCATGCAGTATCTCCCTTGGGCACACCTGCGTGTTGGACAATGGCACACCCACCGGCGGCGACGCCACAGGCGATATGGAAGGGCACCGCATCACGATTGCCATAGATATTGGCCTCGGAGCCGGAGAGGCCAAAGTATGGACCTGCGACCTTACCGACGAGTACGTCCGGATCAACGCGCAATACCGCACGTAATGCCTGTAGCATAATACGGCACGTGTGGCTGCCCGCGCCACTCTAGGCCGCCTTACCCGAAGTATCGCCCCCCTGTGTGCCGACGGCAACCCATCGCCTATATGGCGTAAGTATTTCCCAGGCAAGGACATAAGGTGTCATTGCCCGGCTTCCACCCGGACCGTGCGGACCGCAAGAGAACTTACGCCGGTGGCACGGCCTTTGCAACAAGCACGACACCGCGAGCCGGTAGCTCCGGTTCGAGCGACGGGAAGGCCGTGAGAGTGAAACTCTGACAGGCGGCGCACCGTATCCCCCTCCACCGCCTCAGATTTGCCCCGGCCCTCCCGTCGCCTTTTGTACCGAGGCCGCAAAGGCACCGGCCGGGGTTCCTTTCCCGTGGTCGGCTTTCGGCCTCCGCCGAAGGCGGGGACGGCTTGCTGCCCGGAGCCCAATCCGCAGCTCGCCCATCGTCTTCAGTACCGGCCCAGCTCGTAGGCCGTCTCGTACATCGCCACGACGTTCTCCGGAGGGCTCACCGCCTGGATGTTGTGACAGGGCGCCAGGATGTAGCCTCCCCCCTCACCCAGGATGCGGATGTTGTCCGCCACCTCCGCCCGCACGTCCTCGACGGAGCCGAAGGGCAGCGTCTGCTGATTGTCCATGGCGCCGTGGAAGACAACGGCGTCTCCGAACCGCCCCTTGAGCATCCGGCGGTCCATGCCCTTGCAGCGCCACTGGACGGGGTTCAGCACGTCTATGCCGGCCCGCACAACGTCGGGAAGGATGTCCACGATGGCGCCGTCGCTGTGATGGAAGACATAGGCGCCGGCCTGGTGTGCCAGGTCCATCATCCGTTTCATCCGCGGCAGCAGGAACTGCCGGATGTGTGCCGGGGACATGAGCAGCCCATCCTGCGCGCCCAGGTCTTCGGCCACGTAGGTGATCATCACCTTCCCCGGGATCGTCTCGTAGATGCGGGCCGTGCTCTGGTAGCAGAGGTCGAACAGCCGGTCCAGGCAGTAGTGCACCATGTCGGGCTCGAGCACCAGGTCAGTGAACGCCCGTTCCTGGCCGCGCAGCTCCTTGTAGGTCAGGAACGGCTCGGAGCCCCCGCCGCGCACCGGAGAGTGCTCCTTCCCCTCGATCTGCGCCGGGATGCCCGAGTAGTCGTACCAGTCCGGCGAGGGCCACGAGTAGTTGCTCTCGATCTCCTCCACGGATCCATAGGCGGCCAGGGGATGATGCACGCATTCACTGTAGGCGCCGGTGCCATAATCTACGAGCCGGTAACGGCATCCGAAGACGTCCTGCCCGTTCGGTATGGGCGGCCCGACGTAGCTCGGCCCGACCGCCACGGGCATGTCTATGTGAAGCCGCTCGGCCACCTGCGCGAACGAGTCGCATTCCAGGTGCTCCATGAGCCGGGCGGTAGCCTCCGAAGTGGCCCAGTAGTCCATCGGCACACGGTCGGGCAGGTCGCGATTCAGCACGGCCAGCCAGCGTTCCCTGGGGGTGATCCGTTCGCGCTTCAAGGGGGGGCCTCCTCATACCTGGGCAAGTCGACGGAGCAGAGGCTACTCCCCGAGGGCCGGTGCGTCAAGGATGAGCGGCGGCCCCCCGCGACGGCGTCACTGCGCGATCATCTGCAGGACGGTCACCACAGGCCCCTGGTGGGCCTTGCTGCGCCACCCCGTACAGCCACACGGCGGCATGGCACTTGCGTGCCAAGCCGGACAAGGCTATAATGCGCGTTGAAGATGTGGTGGGGCGGTCTTTCTCTGCACTGACGAGTGAGGATAGGAACGTAGCGAACGTGGACAAGAATCGCAAGACAGAGTTGGTTGAAGAGTACAGGGCTCACGACACCGATACCGGCTCGCCTGAGGTCCAGGTGGCCCTGCTGACCGAACGCATCAACGAGTTGACCGAGCACCTGCGCCATCACAAGAAGGACCACTCGACCAGACGGGGGCTCCTGAAGATGGTGGGGAAGCGCTCCTGTATGCTGAAGTACCTGATGCGCGAAGACCAGGCCAGGTATCGCAGGATCGTCGAGGCGTTGAAGTTGCGGAAGTGATAATCCAACGGTTAGTCATCCCTCCTTGCGGCCGAGCGGATTGCGCCACCGAAGTTAGTCAGTCATTTCTCCCGGCCGTGCCTGGTCGCGCGAAAGGGGCTTTCAAGGTTACGCGTCCCGCCGCCCATCCGGCAGCCGAGAGGGAAGAGGCAGGGAGCCTTCTGGGGTCACGTTTCGTCCGGCCGAAGGGACATCCGTCGGACCGGTTCTTGGAGGGCACGAACGACTATCCCATGCTGCACGCTGTGAGCGAGAACGCTACTCTGGCGAATTGGTGTAAAGGATAACGCTGTGAGAACGAAAGTTGAGACAAAAATCGCCGAACGAGTAATGAGCATCGAGACGGGCGGGTTCGCCCGGCAGGCAGACGGGGCCGTCATGGTCCGCTACGGAGACGCAACGGTGTTCGCCTCGGCTGTGGCCGTGCGGGACGCCCGGAACGTCCCCTTCTTCCCCTTGACCATCGAGTACCGGGAGAAGCAGTATGCCGCCGGCCAGTTCCCCGGGGGCATCATCAAGCGGGAGGGACGTCCGACCACGAAGGAGGTCCTGACCTGCCGGCTGGTCGACAGGCCGATCCGGCCGTTGTTCCCGCAGGATTACCACCAGGACGTCCAGATCGTATGCTGGGTCCTGAGCGCGGACGAGGAGAACGACCCCGACGTGTTGGCCCTGAACGCCGCGTCGGCTGCCCTCAGCATCAGCGACATCCCGTTCCTCGGCCCGATCGCCGCCTGCCGCGTCGGCCTGGTCGATGACGAGTTCGTCATCAACCCCGTCTACGAACAGAGGGACAACAGCGAGCTAAGCATCGTCGTCGCCAGCACAGGGGACTCGGTCGTCATGGTCGAGGGATGGGCGCATTCCATCCCGGAGGAGGACCTCCTGACCGGCATCCAGTGTGGACACGACACCAACGTCGAGACCGTCCGCGTCATCAACCAGCTGGTCGAGCGATGCGGCAAGTCGGAACGCTCCTGGGAGCCGCTCGTGCGGCGCCAGATGACGATCGACCGCATCCTGCCCGCCTACGCCGAGAGGTACCGGCAGGCGGACACCGGCCCGAGCAAAGAACGCGCCGCGGCCCTGGATGCCCTGCGCGGCGAGGCCATAGAAGAGTTCTGCGACGAGCAGAACGCGGATGCCCTGACGGCAGTCGAGGTGGCCGCCGCCTTCGATGAGATGGCCAACCGGGCCATGCGCCAGGCCGTCGTGCAAACCGGCCGCCGGACCGACGGACGCAGGCTTGACGAGGTACGCGAGATCAGTTGCGAGGTGGGCTGCCTGCCCCGGACACACGGTTCGTCCATCTTCACGCGGGGCGAGACTCAGGCTCTGGTCGTGACCACGCTCGGAACGGTGCATGACGAACAGCGCATCCTGGACCCGCTGGTCGAGGAGCCGCCGAAGAAGTTCATGTTCCACTACGAGTTCCCTCCTTTCAGCGTCGGGGAGGTCAGGCCGATACGCGGGCCGGGCCGCCGCGACATCGGGCACGGCGAGCTGGCCGAGCGTGCCCTTCGGGCCGTGGTGCCCCCGCCGGACCAGTTCTTCTATACCGTCCGCACCGTCTCGGACATCCTGGAGTCCAACGGCTCGTCTTCGATGGCCAGCGTCTGCGGAGGCACGCTCTCCCTGATGGACGCCGGAGTGCCCATTAAGTACCCGGTTGCCGGCATCGCAATGGGCTTGGTCATGGAAGAGGGCGAGTACCATATCCTGACCGACATCGCCGGGGCCGAAGACCATCACGGCGACATGGACCTGAAGGTGGCCGGCACCCAGCACGGAGTGACCGCCATCCAGATGGATGTGAAGGTGAGAGGGATCAAGACGGACGTGCTGCGCAAGGCGTTGCAGCAGGCTCGCGAGGCCCGCCTGGAGATCCTCAGAACCATGCTGCGCACCTTGCCCAAGCCGCGTGAGCAGATCTCCCCCTACGCCCCCGTGCTGATCAGGGTCAAGATAGACCCCGCCAACATCGGCAAGCTGATCGGGCCCGGCGGCAAGACGATCAGGGGGCTGGAAGCCGATTACGACTGCTCCATAGAGGTCGAGGAAGACGGCACCGTCACCGTGTCCAGCGAGAAGGGCGGCAGGGCCGACGAGGCCGCCGGCTACATAGAACAGCTCGGCAAGGAAGTCCAGGTCGGCGCGATCTACGACGGGGTGGTCACCGACACGAAGGACTTCGGCGCCATCGTCGAGCTGTTCCCGGGGACGGACGGACTATGCCACATCAGCCAGCTTGACGAATCTTACGTCAAGGACGTCTCGGACGTCTGCAAGGTCGGCGACAGGATCAAGGTCAAGGTCCTGAGCGTGGAAGACAACAGGGTCAGACTGAGCCGCAAGGCCGCACTCAAAGACAGCGCACCGAGCTAGGCCAGTGCGCCCGTCCGCCAGCCGTCGGGCCGGCGAGGCGCGGCTCCCCCCGGATGCTGCCCTCGGAGGGACCACGCAATGGATGACCACGTCAATGCCCTCATAGCGGCTGCCGATCCCGAGACCAGCCAGGTGGCAGAGAGCACGCTGGAAGGGACGGGGCACGTCTGCACGGTGGTCGCCGAGCCGGCGTCCGCGATCGGGGAAGCGCGCTCAGGTCGCTACGACGTGGTTCTCACGTCCATGCAGCTCGGCGACGGGGGCGGGCTGGAAGTCCTGCGCGCCGCACGTCTCGGCAACCCCGAGTGCCAGGTCATCGTGGTCAGCTCAGAGGGAAGCGGGGCCGAAGCTGCCACGGCGATGAAGGAGGGGGCACTTTACTACCTCCAGGGGCCGGTGAACCCCGTGCAGTTGACGGCCGTCATCGAACGGGCCGCCGAACGGGTCTCGCTGGAGCGCGACCGCGCCGCCCTGCAGAGCGAGATCGTGTCGCGTTACGGCTTCGAGAATATCGTCGGCAACAGCCGGCCCATGCAGAAGGTCTACCAGAAGATCGAGCAGACCGCCCGAACGAACGCCACGGTCCTGGTGCAGGGCGAGACCGGCACCGGCAAGGAACTGGTCGCCCGGGCCATCCATTACAACAGCGAACGCCGCCACAACCGGTTCGTCCCCCTCAACTGCGCGGGCCTGGTCGAGACGATACTGGAGAGCGAGCTGTTCGGCCACGAGAGGGGAGCTTTCACGGGGGCGGTCAACTCACGGATCGGCCTGTTCGAGTACGCCGACCACGGGACGCTGTTCCTCGACGAAATCGGCGACATGCCCGTCGCCAGCCAGACCAAGCTGCTGCGCGTGCTGGAGCAGGGCGAGATCGTGCGCGTCGGCAGCAACGAACCGATCTACGTGGACGTGCGCCTGATCGCGGCCAGCAACCAGGACCTAAGACAGAAGATAAAGGACGGCACGTTTCGCCAGGACCTCTTCTACCGGCTGAACGTGGTCACCATTGGTCTGCCCCCTTTGCGGGAAAGGCAGGGAGACGTGCCGCTGCTGGTCGAGCGATTCGTGCGGGAGCTCGGCGAGCAGTACGGCAAGACGGTGCACGGCATAGGTCCGGAGGCACGCAAGATCCTGTTCCGGTATCGATGGCCCGGCAACGTGCGAGAGCTGCGCAACTGCATCGAGCACATGCTCGTCGCCACGACGGACGAAATCTTGGGCGAGGACGACATGCCCGACTACGTCCTGGAGCAGGCGGGAGAGTTGCTGCAGGAGCCCACTCTGGCCTCCATGGCCGGACAGCCGCTAGAAGAGATCGAGAGACTCCACATCGCCCGCACCCTTGAGCTGGTCGACGGCAACCGCGAGCGGGCCGCCGAGCTCCTGGGCATCGGCGAACGCACCCTCTACCGGAAGATAGGCAAGTACAACCTGCGCTGACCGGGCCGCGACGCCTGCGCGGGCCGGACGAAAAAAAACTTACGGAATCCCTTGCATACATGGGGGTGGAAGTGGTAGAATCAGGAGTGTCCAATGGGAATACGCCGGGGACGAAGACAGGTGTACTGTCTGACACCGGTTGGTTTGGATTCAGTTGAGAAACGAAGAGGGCCTTACAGGGGAGGGACAGAGCGGCGTTTTCTGAGAACGGCATATTTTTTGCTGTCTTTTATGTAGCTGCCTGTCCCTAAAATCACGACGCTCCCACCAACAAATGAAAGCGTCGTGAGCTGTCGGGCGAGCGCCCCCCTCCCCGGCAGCAGCCCCTCTTGCGGGTGGGTTCACCCCAGCCCACCCGCACTATTTTGTACGGAGCCGGCGCCCCCGGCCCGGCACTTTGCGCACCCCGGTCCTTTCTGCTATAGTCGGTCCGTTCCGCCTTGCCTTTCCACTACACTGCTCTTGCAGAGAAGCCACCAATGAGCGGCTACCAGCACCTTTTCACGGCAGAGTCGGTCTCGGCCGGCCATCCGGACAAGGTCGCCGACCAGATCAGCGATGCCATCGTGGATTCGCTGATCGAGCAGGATCCCAGAAGCAGGGCCGCCTGCGAAACGCTTGTGACGACGGGCATGGTCTTCATCACCGGCGAGATCACCACCAGGGCGACCGTCAACTATGCCGGGGTGGCGCGCGAAACCATCCGCCGCATCGGCTACACGGACCCGGCCTTCGGCTTCGACGCCGAGGGCTGTGCCGTCCTGCTCGCCATTGGCGAACAGTCTCCCGATATCGCCCTGGGCGTGGACGAGGACCTAGAAGCCGGCAAGGAGCAGGGAGCCGGCGACCAGGGCCTGATGGTGGGCTTCGCCTGCACGGAGACCCCCGAACTGATGCCCCTGCCCGTGATGCTGGCCCACAAGATCATGGAGCGTGCCAGGGACGTCAGAGAGCAGAAAGTGCTGCCCTTCCTCAGACCGGACGGCAAGACGCAGGTCACCGTGCGCTACGAAGGCCTCAGACCCGTGGCCGTGGACACGGTGGTGCTGAGCCTTCAGCACGATCCGGACGTCACACAGGAACAGCTCAGGGAAGCCTTCATCGAGGAGATCGTTAGGCCCTGCCTGCCTGAGAAGTTCGCGGGGGACGAGATTACCTATCACACCAACCCGACCGGGCGGTTCGTCGTTGGCGGGCCGCACGGGGACTCCGGGCTGACCGGACGCAAAATCATCGTGGACACCTACGGCGGCCGTGCCCGCCACGGGGGCGGGTGCTTCAGCGGCAAGGATCCCAGCAAGGTCGACCGCAGCGCCTCGTATGCCGCTCGCTACATTGCGAAGAACATCGTGGCCGCCGGCCTGGCCGACATCTGCGAAGTGCACCTCGCCTACGCCATCGGGGTCGCCGATCCCGTCTCCGTCTACGTCACTACGGAGGGCACGGGCCGCATCCCCGAATCCCGAATGGCCGAGCTCGTTCGCGAGTGCTTCGACCTGAAGCCGAGCCGCATCATCGGGACGCTGGACCTGCTCCGGCCCATCTACCATAAGACGGCGGCGTTCGGGCACTTCGGCAGGACCGAGCCCGAGTTCACCTGGGAGAGGACGGACAAAGCCGACCTGCTGCGGGAGAAGGCCGGAGTCTGAGGTCCCTTTGCGTCCGTCCGCCTCTGTCCGAATCAACGGAACGGCGCCCCACTCGGAGCGGCGCCCTGCTTGCGGAGGATAACATGGACTGCGACATCAACGACCCGTCGCTCGCTGAGCGCGGACGGCAGAGAGTGGTCTGGGCGGACGGCGCCATGCCCGTCCTGGCGGAAGTGCGCAGGCGCTTCGAGCAGGAGAAGCCGCTGGAGGGGATGCGGGTGTCCGCCTGCCTGCACGTCACCGCCGAGACCGCCAACCTGGCCAGAACGCTGATGGCGGGCGGCGCACAGCTAGCCCTCTGCGCGTCCAACCCCCTCAGCACCCAGGACGACGTGGCCGCCGCCCTGGTGCAGGAGTATGGGACGGCGGTCTTCGCCCGCCGGGGCGAGGACAACAAGACCTACTACGACCACATCAAGCAGGCCCTGGCGCTGGAACCCAACCTGACGATGGACGACGGGGCAGACCTGGTCACCGCGATACTGACGAAACGCACGGACCTGGCCCCCAACCTCGTGGCCAGCATGGAGGAGACCACCACCGGCGTCAACCGGCTGAGGGCCATGGAAAAAGACGGCGTGCTGCTGTTCCCCGTGTTCGCCGTCAACGACGCTATGACCAAGCACCTGTTCGACAACCGCTACGGCACCGGTCAGAGCACCGTGGACGGCATCTTGAGGGCAACCGAGGTGCTGCTGGCGGGGATGAAGGTCGTGGTGGCAGGGTACGGCATGTGCGGGCGCGGGCTGGCCATGCGCATGAAGGGCATGGGAGCGCACGTCATCGTGACCGAAGCCGATCCCCTCCGGGCGCTGGAAGCGGCGATGGACGGGTTCAGCGTGATGCCCATGGATTGCGCAGCCGAGCAGGGCGAGCTGTTCGTCACGGTAACCGGGAACACGGATGTGCTGCGCAAGGAGCACTTTCTGAAGATGAGGGACGGCGCGATGCTGGCCAACTCCGGCCACTTCAACGTGGAGATCAGCATCAATGATCTGTCCGGACTGGCCGAGGACATAGTGCGGGACGTGCGGCCACACGTGGACGAGTTCCAGTTGGAAAACGGCAAGCGCCTTTACCTGCTCGGAGAGGGCCGTCTGATAAACCTGGCCGCCGCCGAGGGGCACCCGGCGTGCGTGATGGACATGAGTTTCTCTTTGCAGGCACTGACGGCCGAATTCGCCGTGAAGAACGGCGCCGCACTGGAGCCGAAGGTCTACTCCGTGCCCGAGCACATCGACAGGTGGATCGCCCGGCTCAAGCTTCAGACGATGGGCATCGAAATCGACACGCTGACCGAGGCCCAGCAGAAGTACATGAGCGGCTGGCAGGAAGGAACCTGACGCACCTGGAGCAGTGGCCGCCCGCTCGGCCGGTTGGCTGACCGCACGCTCGTTCCTGCTCGTACGGCTTGTCCCGCCCCTGCCTCTGCCAACGGCAGCCAGCCAGTGTTCGTCGTTCCTTCTTGACTTCTGACTTCTGCCTTCGCCACCCGCTCAGACCGCCGCGCACGTGTGCCGCCGTTCCTTGATGGTGGCGATCAGAGCATGTCGCAGTTGCTTGTAGGCCACCTCCAATTCCGGCGTCTCGCCGGCCTTACGCCACTGGCGCAGCACGCGGTTGGCCCGCTGGGCAAGCTCCTGAGCAACCAGGCGTGTCTGCTCATCCGCCAGGTACGTATGCTCCAACCGCTGAGCAGCCGGTTGCGCGGCGAGCTCCTCGGCAACGCGGAAGACGGCCAGGGGGGCGTACTTCAGTTGCCCGCCGCTGTGGAAGTAGCGCCGCACCGAACCGGCCTTCACGCCCGTCCTCTCCGAGATCGCCCGGTACAGGGACTCCTTGCTGTCGAACCTCTGCTCCAGACGCGGCAGGAAATCCTGCACTGACTCTACGGGCACGCCGCGGTACTCGCTGCCGATGTCCGGCTCCCTGCCTTCGTCCATGGCCTTGAGCCACTTGTCCAGGCAATACTTGATCTCCGCCTGGATGTGCTTGGCCTTCTGACTGCCGCTCAACGCTTTGTGGATGCAGTCGTACTTCAGGCTCGTGGCCTCAGCAATCGCCTTGTGCATGGCCGTGTGACTGCGGAACCGGAGCTTGCAGCGGACCTCCTCCAGCCAATCGTCAGGGTCGCAATCGCCCACCATCTGCTCGATGGGGATCAAGCCGCCGTAGAACTCACGGCCCAATCGGCGAAGGATCCACACCAGGCAGCGAGGCACAAGCGTGGCCTCAGTCCCGGGCTCGAACAGCATGCGGACCTCATCATCCGTCATCGAGAATCCGCGCTTCTCAAGCTCCTCGCGAAGATATGGGACCACTCTGACGAGTGCCAGGGGCCGCTCCTCCTCCAATTGGCCAATGAGGCGGCGGAACGAGCCGATCTTGACGAACCGCGGCTCGAACAGCTGCCTATGGCCGTTCAGGAGGACGAAGTCGGCGACGGCTTCCTTCTGCGCATCCGGCAACGCTTTCAGCAACTCGACCAGCTCCTCCGGTCGCTCCGGAGCAGCATCCCGCTCTGCCAGCCCCGCCGCCGCAGCCGATACTTCCGCCAGCAACTCGTCGCGTAGCTGCTGCATCCGCTCGGCCAGGTCGGGCGGTATGTCGGCACGATTGCGACGACCCGCGCACAGGTCGGCAACCGCCTCCCTGACGGCGTCGCTCTCTCCTGCATCCCGGACCACCTGCGCCGAAAGCGCTTCCGGATCGATCCTGTGACCGACCGTGGCCAAAACCTCGGCGCAGACACGATAACTTTCAGCTAATTCACACGCAGCGGCTGTATCCTCCATCCAATCGTCCCCAGGCTCAACTGATCACCGACGAATGATGACGCAAAACGACACGGGTGGTTCATTCGCAACAGGGATGCCAAAGCCGAAGAGGAGAACGGATTCCCCCGAGCCTCGGCGCGCAGGGAAGGCGGCTGTCCGGTTCATGCGCCGACAACAGGCAGGCGACGAGCGACGCCACAAACTATTGCGACCAAAGGACTTGGCTTGCGGTAACGCTGCACGGGGGAGAACGGCACAGCCCTGGCAGCGCGGCGCGTCAACGCGGGAATGGCCGGGAAAGCGCGCTCCCCGGCCGTATGAGGGGCTTTCTCAGTTTTGTACGTTTGGCCCTGCCGCCCGCGCCAACCGGGGCGGGCGGTGCCACAAACCGAAGGCTAGTCGAGGCTGGGGGCTTCCTTGAGTTGCTGCCCCATCGTTCCCGGAAGGAACTGCCCGACGACGGTGACCGACCTGGCCATCCAGCGCGCCCCGACCGACCTGGAAACGTGTCTGCGGACAAGGCCGCCCTGACGGGCGTACCCGAGCACCAGGAAGGCCGCGATCGCCAGCAGCACAATCCCTTTCATCAGCCCGAGAACCGCGCCAAGGACCCGGTCCGGCACCTCCGGCCTGAGCATGTTGATGAGCTTCCGGAAGAGGAACGCCACCAGATAGCAGGCCAGCAGGGCCAGGAGAAAGACAACCAGAGCCCCCGTCCCCCACCAAACGTCTTTGCCCATTTGTGCGCTAAGGAATTCATTGACGATGGGGTAATAGAGCGAGCTCACCCACACGCTGACAATCAGGCTGATGATGCGGATGGCTTGCCAGATGAACCCTGTCCAGTAGCCGATGGCCGCGTTGGCCAGCAGCAGCAGGATGATGCCGGCGTCCACCGGGCTCAGCAGGCCCCAGAGCCTCCAGCCTTCTCCTGCCGCTTCGGCAATGAGCATGGTGATTGCCCCTTGGCTGCCTTCACAGGACCGTCAACGACATGAAGGCCAATGTAACGCGGCGCCGACCCCGGAATCAACACCTGCCGCCGGCTGCACGCGCCGTCCGCTTCGGATTGAAAGGTCGAAGGCATGGGGTATACTGATGAACCGCCGGGCACCCGGCTTTTTCAGGCGTCGATCCGAGGGAACCATGGATCTGACGGAGCAGGGACGCGCGCTCTGCACGGACCTGTACGAGCTGACCATGGCGGCGGCCTACTTCGAGTTGGGGATGACGAACCGTGCCGCCTTCGAGCTGTTCGTGCGCAATCTCCCGGCGAGCCGCTCCTACATGGTTTGCGCTGGCCTGGCGCAGGTCATCTCCTATTTGCAGGACCTGCGCTTTTCCGGTCGGCAGATCGACTATCTGCGCCAACTGCCGGTCTTCGGCCGCATCGGCGACGAGTTCTTCGACTTCCTGGGCGGGCTGGCCTTCACGGGACGGCTGGAAGCCGTGGCAGAGGGAGCGCCCGTCTTCCCGGAGGAGCCCCTCCTCCGCGTGGAAGCCCCCATCATAGAGGCGCAGATAGTCGAGACCTTCCTGCTGAGCATGCTCAACTACCAGACCCTGGTGGCCACAAAGGCGGCGCGGATCGTCCAGGCGGCCCGAGCGGACGGCAAAGAGCGGGCCGTCGTCGACTTCGGCACCCGCCGGGCCCACGGTCCGGACGCCGGAACGCTCGCCGCGCGGGCCGCCTTCATCGGCGGATGCGTGGCCACCTCCAACGTCGAAGCCGGATTCCAGACGGGAATACCCGTCTCGGGCACCGAGGCCCACAGCTTCATCATGGCCTTCGACAGCGAAGAGGAGGCGTTCACAGGCTACTACGAATGCTTCGGCGATCAGGCCATCCTGCTGATAGACACCTACGACGTCATCGAGGGCGCCCGCAAGGCGATCCGGCTTGCCCCCGGCATGAGGGGCGTGCGGATAGACAGCGGGGACATCGCCGAACTCAGCCGCAAGGTGCGGGACTTGCTCGACCAGGCCGGCCTCCAGGACGTGCAGATACTGGCCAGTGGCGACCTGGATGAGTACCGTATCGAAGAACTGCTGCGCGATGGTGCCGAGACGGATGGGTTCGGCGTCGGCACCAGGCTGGTCACCAGCTCGGATGCGCCCTACCTGGGCGGCGTCTACAAGCTGGTAGCGGTCGAAAAAGGCGGCAAATGGGAGCCGCGACTGAAGCTCAGCGAAGACAAGGAGACCTATGCCGGCCGCAAGCAGGTCCACCGCCACAGCGATGCCGACAGCCGCGAGCTGGCGCACGACGTGATCGCCACAGCCGATGAGGAATGCCCGGAGGGCGCCGAGCCGCTGCTTGGCACCGTCATGTGCGAGGGGCGGACCGTTGCCGAAATGCCGGGGCTGAAGGCCATCCGGCAGTACGCCGCCGCGGAGCTTGCCCGACTGCCGGAGAAGCATCGCCGGCTCCGCGACCCCGAGCCGTACCCCGTGGAAGTGAGCGAGGCGCTGCACCGCACGTCCGCCGCCGTCGCCCAGGAGTGGGAGAAGAAGAACCATGAATAGGCGATTCCTTTTCTGGGACGTGGACACCCAATACGACTTCATGGACCCGGAGGGCAAGTTGCCGGTGCCGGATGCCCGGTCCATCGTGCCCAACCTGGAGA
>CAYUDW010000010.1:3543-8664 GCA_964442595.1 uncultured candidatus Brocadiaceae bacterium | reverse complement strand
CGGCGCGAGCCCCATCGCGTCTTCGTCTACGGCGTTGCCACCGAATACTGCGTCCTGCGCACCGTGATGGGTCTGCTGAACCGGGGGATCGCCGTAACGGTTTGCACGGACGCCGTCAGAGCCATCGACCGGACGAAGGGCGAACGCGCGCTGGCCGGCATGCGCGAGGCCGGCGCCGATCTGGCAGAGACGGAAGCGGTCCTGGAGCGCGTCGAGGCCACGCTGCGCGCCTGAGCAGGTCCCGCAGGTACATGCCGTCGCAGAGGTCATCAATGGGCGCAGCCGAGGGCAACCGATCGACTGAGCCGGGCCGTCGAGGCAGGGCCAGGGGATGCGTCCTGCTGGTGCTTGTGGCGGGGTGCGGCCTTGCGGGATGGCTCCTCTACGCACGCAAGAAGGCCGGTCCCGCACAGGAGGCGCCGCAGTACATTGTCTCCGCGAAGAGGGCCGAGACCGTCACGTACGAAACCCCGCCGCCGGCGGAGGGGATGCCCCCCGAGCAGTACACGTTCACCTCCCCTGACCACGTCCAGCACGTCCTTCTCGTCCTGAGGTTCCAGCATTTCCCGGACTCGCTGCTCGACGAGCAAGGCAACCTGCGAGTGTCGGACTGCTTCCTGATGGCTCGCGGCCAGAAACGGGCTGTTGAGGCCAGTTCCTTCAACCTTGCCCTGCGGAGAAGCCCCCTGCCGGACGAGGAGATGCGCCAGGAGATAGACGGCTGGTTCCTGTTCAGCGTCCCCCGGAATGCGCTGGAGATGACGCTGCACGTCGACGGCCTGCCCCCGATGCCCTTCGAAGTCGGTCCGGCCATCCATCGCGAGCTGCACATCGGCGAGCGCTCGGACTCGCCCTTCCTGTAGAGGTCCCCGGTATCAAGTGCCGATCAGCAGGCGACGGACCACGGACAGGAGGACGATTACGGCAAGAGGTGAGAGGTCCAGACCGCCGACCAGGGGAACGAGCCGCCGCACCGGGCGTAGGACGGGTTCGGTGATGGCGAAGATGAAGCGGTAGAGCTCGTTCTCCCTGTGCCGCACAGGGAGCCAGGAGAAGACGACGCGGACGAACACCACGAGGGTGTAGACGTCCACGACGGCAGCCAGCATCTTCGTTGGATTCATTGCACCCGTCCTGAAGCGTCAGAACCCAGGTTGGTTCTGGCTCATTATACCCGGAGCCGGGCGCGGGGCGACTGCACGGGCAGTTGGGGACCTCCCGCCGGTTCCCGAGTTGACTCACGCGACCGTGCGCGTATAATCGCGCTCCGCCACGCGGCGCGATTCGGTGGTTCGCCATCCATTCGACTTCCCTTGCCCGAGGACGACTACCATGCAGCAGCAAGGCGTCTACATACCCTACACCCAGGAGGAACTGACGGCCCGGGGCCCGCAGCGCACGTTCTCGGGTCAGTCCCTCAAGGAGATCGCCTTCCCGCTCGGGGGCATAGGCACGGGTTGCATATCGCTGGGCGGACGTGGCCAACTGCGCGACTGGGAGGTATTCAACCGGCCGAATCAGCGCTTCCGGCCGGGCTTCAGTTTCGCGACGCTCCGGGCCGAGGCTTCTTCGGGCAAGCCGGTCGTCAAGGTGGTGGAATCGCCCCCGCTGCCGCCTTATTCGAGCACGCACGGGAGCGGCCACTTCCGCGGTCAGGGATTCCCGCACGGGAGCGGCCACTTCTGCGGCGAGGGATTCCCGCACATGGCCTCGAACATTTTCCGCGGGGAGTACCCGTTCGCCTGGCTCGAGTTCGATGACGACGCCCTGCCGCTGAGGGTGAGACTCGAGGCGTTCAATCCCTTTATCCCGCTTAACGACTTCGAATCCAGTCTTCCCGTGGCGATACTGATCTACAGCCTGGAGAACGTGGGCGACGAACCCGTGGACGGCCTGCTCGTGTGGACGATGGAGAACGTTGTCGGCTACGAGGGCTCCGGGGGGCTTGAGCGGCGGGACCTGGGCGGCAACCGCAGCGTGTTCCGCGCGGAGGACGGCCTGAAGGGCATGGTCCTGGACTCCACCCGATACGGCCCGGACACGCATCGCTACGGCTCGATGGTGCTTGCGACGCCGTGCGCGGACGTGACGTACACGGGCGACATCGGCGGGGAGGGATTCGGGATAGGCCACCGATTCTGGGACTTCGTGGCGCGTGCCGGCCGCTTCGATGACGTAGACCTTGCCGAACCGACGGCCGAAGGGCAGACGGCCGTCTGCGCGCTCGGGGCGAGGTTCTCGCTGCCGGCCGGCGAAGCCATTGAGCTCCCGTTCCTGATCGCGTGGCACTTCCCCAACTTCCTCAAGTACTGGCACCGCGGCGAGGAGAAGCCGCAGTGGCGGAACTACTACGCGGGGCACTTCGACGACGCATGGGCCGTAGCACGGTACGTGAACGAAAACCTGGAGGGACTGCGCGCGGAGAGCATGCAGTACCACGACGCGCTGTTCGGCTCCACGCTTCCCGCGTGTGTCCTGGACGCGGCCAGCTCGCAGACGTCCACCCTCAAGAGCCCGACCTGCCTGCGGCTGGAGGACGGCACGTTCTACGGCTTTGAGGGCTGCGGCTCGACCTGGGGCTGCTGCGAAGGCTCGTGCACGCACGTCTGGAACTACCAGCAGGCCCTCCCCTTCCTGTTCCCTGCGTTAGAACGCTCCATGCGGACGGCCGACTACCGCTACAACCTGCGCGAGGAGGACGGCCGGATGTGCTTCCGCATCGGGCTGCCGCTCGGCACGTCCGGCTGGGGCTTCCATGCGGCCGCCGACGGGCAGCTCGGCGGCATCATGAAGACCTACCGCGACTGGCTGCTTTGCGGAGACGACGACTGGCTGCGCCAGCTCTGGCCCCGCGTCAAGAAGGCGCTCGCCTACGCGTGGGAGCAGTGGGACGCCGACCGCGACGGCGTCGCCGAAGGCATCCAGCACAACACATACGACCGGGAGCTCCACGGCCCCAACCCGCTCATCATGGGCTTCTACATGGGCGCCCTGCGGGCAGCGGAAGAGATGGCCCGCTACCTGGGCGAGGACGAACAGGCGAACGAGTACCGCCGCCTCTTCGAGAAGGGCTCGGCCGCCATGGACCAGACGCTCTTCAACGGCGAGTACTACGTCCAGAAGTACGATCCCGAGAAGGTCCAAACTCAGCAGTTCGGCGACGGATGCCTCTCAGACCAGATGCTCGGGCAGTGGATCGCGGCGATCTGCGAGCTGGGACACCTGTTCGATCCCGCCCACGTGCGCAGCGCGCTTGAGTCCGTGTTCCGCTTCAACTGGCGGCCGAGCCTGGCCGACCACGCCAACCCCCAGCGCATCTACGCCATTAATGACGAGGCGGGCCTCCTGATGTGCTCGTGGCCCCAGGGGAACCGGCCCCTTATCCCCACGATGTATTGCGATGAGGTGTGGACCGGCATCGAGTACCAGGTCGCCAGCCACCTCATCATGGAGGGATTCGTCCGGGAAGGTCTCGCTATCGTGAAGGGGGCGCGCGACCGGCACGATGGCCTGAGGCGTAACCCGTGGGACGAGTTCGAATGCGGCAGCCATTACGCGAGGGCCATGTCAAGCTGGGGCCTGGTCCTGGCGCTCAGCGGCTACCACTGCAGGGCCCCGGTAGGACTCTTGCGGTTCGACCCGAAGCTGTGGCGTGAAGACTTCCGCGCCTTCTGGTCCAGCGGTTCGGGTTGGGGCACTTTCTCGCAGAAGCTCGGGGAGGGCACGGCCGAGGTCCTGCTGGAAGTGCTGGGCGGCGCGCAGGCGCTACGGACGCTCCGGCTGGCCGGGGACATCGTGGACGGGGAGGCGCCCAGGGCCGTCGCTCAGGTCGCCGACCAGGATGCCGCCTGCTCTGTCCAGAGGCAAGGGGAATGGCTCGACGTGCAGTTCCCCGAGGGGATCGGGGTGCCTGCAGGCGAGACGCTGAGGGTGAGCCTGGCCCCGTGAGGCTCAGTCTTCCAGGAAGGCATCCTCGCCCTCGAACGGCGGCGAGTAGATCAGCAGCGCCCTGAATTCCTCGTCGCTCTCGTGCGGCATCACGGTGTAAGCCGTGAAACGGGGGATGACGACGGCCGAGCCGGGCCCAACGAAGTGCCGCATCTTCTCCACGACCACGATCGCCTTTCCGGCGACGACGAACAGCGTCAGGTCATGGCCCGCGTGGTAGCGCTCGCTCAGCATGCCGTTGGGCGCCAACTGAAGGACGCACACGTTCTGCCCCCGCGTGCGCTCGTACTCAGCGAAAGCCGAAAGCTGTCCCGCGGGCAACTCGGCCACCGATTCCCCGGGATCGAAAACCAGGTTGCGGGGACGCTGGTTCAGCACGGCCTGCTGCCTGCGCGTCAGGCAACCCGTCGCGAACACGAGAACGGCAACCGCCAGTAGCCAGTGCGCTCTTCTCATCAAATACCTCGGGGCGTCGCTAACCAGGCCTCGGCTGCGCTCATGCGCGCGCCGGAAAGAGAATATAACCGCCCCGTGGCGTCCTTTCAACTCCAGCGGCGGGACGCAATGCCCCGCGGATTCGGAGGCGGCACGCGGCTACCGTTCCCTTGCGACGGGCAAACCATTTCGCGCATAGTGTGCCGGGACGCACCGATGGCCGGGCGACCATAACGCATTGCAGGGCGTGCACATGAGGGTGACCATCTGCTGCAAGCGGTTCGGCCCGCGTGGCGGCGCGGAGGCCTTCCTGATCAACTTCGCCCGGCACCTGGTCCGCAAGGGCCATCAAGTCAGGGCGCTGGCTCAGCAGACGGACGGAGGGATCGCAGGGGTTGAGGTCATGCGACTGAGCGTCCCGCCAGTCCCACGAGCGTTCCAGGACCTGGCGCTGGCCAGGGCCGCACAGAAGGCACTGACCGCCGAAGTCACTGACGTCACCTTCAGCGACCAGCGCTGCCTGGGCGCCCAGGTGGTGCGGCTCGGCGGCGGCGTCCAGCGCGAGTTCGTCAGGCAGCGGCGCAAGAGCTACCGCAACCCGCTCGGCCGGGCCGTCAACGACATCCTCCGCTGGGCGAGCATCCGCGAGCGGCTGCGGCTGAGCATCGAAGGCAGAATGTATCGCCACCCCGCCCTCCGCCGCGTCATCGCCAACTCGGACATGGTCCGGCGCGAGGT
>CAYUDW010000010.1:2263-3443 GCA_964442595.1 uncultured candidatus Brocadiaceae bacterium | reverse complement strand
GTCAGCACTTCTCGACGCCCGCGCCGGCAACGGCGACGAACTGGTAGGTCTCCGGGGTCATCCCCGTCTCCGCCCTGTAAGCCGCGCTGACGGCCTCGGAAAGCCGGTTTGCATGGTCGCGCTCGACCAGGTTCACGGTGCAGCCCCCGAATCCGCCGCCGACCATCCGTGCCCCCAGGATGCCGGGCTGGCTGCGCGCGAGAGCCACCATCAGGTCCAGCTCATCGCAGCTCACCTCATAGTCATCGCGCAGGCTTTCGTGAGACTCGTCCATCAGCCGCCCGAACCGCGCGTATTCCCGCGCCTTGAGCGCCTCGGCAGCCTGCACGGTCCGCTCGTTTTCGCTGACCACGTGCCGGGCGCGCTTCAGCGTCTCCCCATCCAGCGCGTCGCCGTGCTCGGCCAGGATTTCGGGCGTCACGTCGCGGAGCTGTTCGATGCCCCCGACGCGCTCGTTCAGAATGCGCGCCGCCTCCTCGCACCGGGCGCGCCGCTCGTTGTAGGCCGAGCTGCCGAGCTCGTGATGGACCATCGTATTGCAGACCACGATCCGGAACGCAGACGTGTCCAGCGGCAGCAGCTCGTGCTCCAGCGACCGGCAGTCCAGCAGGAGCGCGTGCTCGCGGCGCGCGTGGATGCTGACGAACTGGTCCATGATGCCGCAGTTGACGCCGACGAACCGGTTCTCCGCCCGCTGGCAGAGGAGCGCAAGCTCCTTCGGGTCCGGTTCGATGCCTGCAGCGGCGCAGAGAGCGCCGGCCGTCGCCACCTCCAGCGCGGCCGACGAACTCAGCCCGGCCCCGATCGGAACGTCGCCGCAGATGATGCCCTCGATGGGAGCCAGCTCGTAGCCCTCATCGATCAGCATCGCCGCCACGCCCCTCACGTAGTTGGCCCAGCCGCCGGTGGCGGACTCGTTCCGCTCGATGCCGTCCAGGTCGAACTCGTCCCACTCGGCGTAGCTCTCCGACCAGACCCGGACCGGCCCGTCCTCGGTCCGCCGGAAGAATAGGCGCACCTCGCGGTCGATGGCCATCGGCATCACGAAGCCGCCGTTGTAGTCCGTATGCTCGCCGATCAGGTTGACGCGGCCCGGCGCGCGGGAGCAGCGCAGGCCCTCCCGGGTGCCGAAGTTCTCCTCGAACTTCGCGACGAACTGCCTGACGGCCCGGTGATCCAA
>CAYUDW010000010.1:0-2163 GCA_964442595.1 uncultured candidatus Brocadiaceae bacterium | reverse complement strand
CCGACGATCCCGCTGTCCTGCCACTCGGCGTCCCTCTCCGGCGGCCCGATGGCCAGCGTATAGAGCCGCAGCGTGTCGGCCCCGTACTCCTCTATGGCCTCGTCCAGCGTGACGACGTTGCCCTTCGACTTGCTCATCTTGTCGAGCTGGGCGACGACCTTGATCTCCCTCTCCAGCCGTTCGGCCAGATCGACGCCAACGTCGCACCGGCACGGCTCGCGCACGTTCGGATCGTCGCTGACGATCCTGCCGCACTCGGTGCAGATGTAGCTCTGCTTGCAGATCATGCCCTGCGTGAACAGCGCCAAGAACGGCTCGACGAAGTCGATGTGCCCGGCGTCTTTCAGCACCTTCACGATGAAGCGCGAGTACAGAAGGTGCAGCACGGCGTGCTCGACCCCGCCGATGTACAGGTCTACGGGCAGCCACCTGTCCACGTCGGCGCGGTCGAAAGGCGCCTCCTCGTAATGGGGCGAGACGAAGCGCAGGAAGTACCAGCACGAGCAGAGCCACTGCGCGATCGTGTCCGTTTCGCGCTCGGCCTCTCCGCCGCACTCGGGGCAAGTGGTCTGGACGAACTCGTCGACGAAGGCCAGCGGGCTCCTGCCGCGCGGAGTGAAGTCCACCTCGTCCGGCAGCACGACGGGCAGGTCGTCCTCCGGCACGGCCACCATGCCACAACGGTCGCAGTGGACCACGGGTATCGGCGCGCCCCAGTAGCGCTGGCGGCTGATCAACCAGTCGCGCAGGCGGTAGTTGACCTCCGCCTCGCCCATGCCGTTTTCGTCCAGGTACTCGATGACCCGATGGATGCCCTCGGGCACCTGCGTCCCGTCGAACGGGCCGCTGTGCACCATCACGCCCGGGCCCTCATACGCCTCGGTCATGTCGTCGGAACGCATCTCCTCGTCCGGCGGCTGGATGACCACCTTGATCGGCAGGCCATACTCCTTCGCGAACTCGAAGTCCCGCTGGTCGTGCGCCGGCACGGCCATCACCGCGCCCGTCCCGTACTCCATCAGCGCGTAGTTCGCGACCCAGAGCGGCACCTCCTCGCCGTTGACCGGGTTGATCACGTTACGCCCGGTGAAGACGCCCTCCTTCTGCACCGTCTCCGACGAGCGCGCCACCTGCCCCTGCTCGACCGCGCGGGCGACGAAGTCCAGCACGTCGTCCTCGTACTCGGTGCCCGCCACCAGGTCGGGCACGGACGGATGCTCGGGCGCCAGGCTCATGAACGTCACGCCCCACAGCGTGTCCGGCCGCGTCGTGAAGCACGGCATCGGCTCGCCGGTGTGGGCCACGCGGAAGTTCACCAGCGCCCCTTCGCTGCGGCCGATCCAGTTCGCCTGCATCAGCCGCACCCGCTCCGGCCAGGCGTCCAGCAGCTTCAGGTCGTCCAGCAACGGCTGCGCGTACTCCGTGATCTTGAAGAACCACTGCGGCAGGTCCTTCTGGGTCACCGGGGTGTCGCAGCGCTCGCAGAGGCCGTTCACCACCTCCTCGTTCGCCAGCCCGGTCTGGCAGCTTGGGCACCAGTTCACCGGCGCGTCCCGGCGGTAGGCCAGCCCGCGCTCGAAGAGCTGGAGGAACACCCACTGCGTCCATTTGTAGTAGCCCGGATCGCTGGTGTTGATCTCCCGTTCCCAATCGTACCCGATGCCCAGGGCCTGCATCTGGTCCTTCATGACCGGGATGTTGCGGGCGACCGAGTCGCGCGGGTGGAGCCCCCGCTTGATGGCGGCGTTCTCGGCCGGCAGCCCGAACGCGTCCCATCCCATCGGGTGCAGCACGTTGTAGCCCTGCATCATCTTGTAGCGGGCCACCACGTCGCCGAGCATGTAGTTCCGCCCGTGGCCGACGTGCAGCGCGCCCGACGGGTAGGGAAACATCACGAGGCAGTAGAACTTGGTTCGCTCGTCGGCCAGGTCGCAGTGCGACAGGCCGACCCTGTCCCAGTAGTCGCGCCAGTGGGCTTCGACGCGCGCGTGATCGTACTGGTCGCTGGGCATTCGCTGGTGCTCCGGCTCGGGCAAGTCCTTCCGGGGGTGTAGACAAGAGAGCGATTATACCAGCAGGGCGGACGGCCTTAAAGGAAACGGCTGGACGGCAATGATAAGTGACAAATGGCAAGTGACAAATGACAAACGGCTTCGGGGAAGG
>CAYUDW010000009.1:37255-39017 GCA_964442595.1 uncultured candidatus Brocadiaceae bacterium | reverse complement strand
GGCAGCTGCGGAATCCACGTGTCCGCCCCCGAACGGCGGCAGGGATGGATCGGGTACGCCCTCGCCCGGCGTCATTGGGGGCAGGGCTACGCGACGGAAGCCGCCCGCGGCGTGGTGACGTTCGGGTTCGGGGAGCTGGGCCTGCACCGCATCTTCGGCACGTGCGACCCGGCCAACCGCGCCAGCGCTCGCGTCATGGAGAAGCTGGGGATGCGGCGTGAAGGGCTGCTGAAGGAGTACTCCTGGGGAAAGGACGCCTGGCACGATCGTGAGCTCTACGCGGTCCTGGACTATGAGTGGCACGCGTAGAACGCACCGGCTTCCGCTCGGCACACTGGGAGCAGGGGGCAGGCGGCGCCGTCACAGCTTCCGCATCACGCCCACGACCGGTCCGTAGAGAGCGAACTCGGGGGAGTTCCTGTCCAGAACGATGTCTTCGAAATCGGGATTCTCCGCCTTCAGGCGCACCTGCCCCTGGCCGATGAACACCCTCTTGACGGTGGCCTCGTCGCCGATGCGTACGGCTGCAACAGCTCCGTTGGGAACGCTGCCGTTGCCCTTGATGATGACGTAATCGCCCGGCAGTATTCCGGCGCCGACCATGCTCTCGCCCTCCACCTCGAGCGCAAAGGTGTGCTCGTCCACGTCGAAGAGCCCCGTGGTGGAAAGCGATCCCTCGAGGTTTTCGATGGCCAGGACGGGCGCGCCGGCCGCGATCCGGCCCACGATGGGAATGCCCTGGGGCGACAGTTCCTCGCGTATCTCAATGTTGCGCGCCTTGCGATTGCGGCGCCGGATGTAGCCCTTGCGTTCCAGAGCGTCCAGGTGGTCGGTGGCCGCCTTGGGGCTCCGGAACTTGAACTGCCGGGCAATCTCGCGGACGGTGGGGGGACGATTCTCATCGCGCATGGTCTGGCAGATGAACTCGAATATCTCCCTCTGCCTCTCGGTCAGTCCCTTGGCCATTGCTCTTCCCTCGCCGAGGTCACTGGGTTGCTGGTCGCCGGTCCCGCCTGTGCGTGGCCACGGACCGGAACACGATGCTACGGCAGATCGCGGTTAACTCAACAAATGTATTATATCTGCCGCCCAGGGCAAGTGCAATCCCTTTTCCGGTGCTGCCTTGGGCCTTGGCCTCCATTGCGGTAGAATGGCGGTCAATGCTCGCGGAGCGGGAGGCGGTTTCATGTGCGACAAGTGCCTGGAAGAGGAGGAACGCTGCGGGGAGCTCCAGCGCAGGGCCGACCGAATCAGCTCCCTGATCGTCGCGAGCGATTACCCCGCCATCGACGTGGTCATCGAGATCAGAAAAGCCCGGGACTTTGCTGACGAGCACTTCCCGGGCCGCACGTACCTGTTCGAAGGAATCTACGGAAAGCGGTTCAGGCGGCTGTGGGAGCAGTTCCGATCGGGTTCCGGCGAAGAGCTGCCGGACTGGTGAGTGCACCTTCTGCCAGGAGGAGATGAGGATGCGCGGGAAGAAGATAGCCGTCATCTATCATTCGCAGTCGGGCAATACGGAGGCGGCGGCGCAGCACGTCGCCGAAGGAATCCGGGCCGCTGGGCAGTTCGAGATCGTCTCGCTGAACACCAACGAGGGCCGCGTGGATCCCGCCGTGCTGGCCGACTGTGCCGGCGTGGCGTTCGGGACGCCCGACTACTTCAGCTACCCGGCCGGCGGCATGAAGTCCTTCATGGACGATTGGCTCATCGCCCAAAGGGGAGGCAACGAGGACATCAAGGACATGCCGGTCGCCCTGTT
>CAYUDW010000009.1:13822-37155 GCA_964442595.1 uncultured candidatus Brocadiaceae bacterium | reverse complement strand
TCATCGCCCAAAGGGGAGGCAACGAGGACATCAAGGACATGCCGGTCGCCCTGTTCATGACGCATGGCGGCGGAGGCGCCGCCCTGGAGCCGTTCGAGAAGCTCTTCCAGCGCGTCGGACCTCAGGTGGGCGAGACGGTCTCGATCAAGAGTGCCCCCGGCGAGCCGGAGGCGGAGCGCTGCCGCGAGCTCGGGGCCGCCCTGGCCCGAGAGGCGGAGAAGTTCCTCGAAGAGGGGCAGTAGCCGCCAGCCTGCCGCTTTGCCGCGGCGGGGGCGGCGCCTGAGAACGACGACGACGAGGACGACGAGGATGATCGCGCTTCTGGCGGCTTGAGCGCCGGAACCCCTGGCCGTCATAGCCCTGCCAGGGGCGGCGTACGGGTGGGCTTCGCCGCCAGGTCAGGCAGAAGGCCATCAGTCCTTCAGTATCTGCGTTCCGATCCCCCTGTCGGTGAAGATCTCCAGCAACAGCGAGTGAGGAAGGCGGCCGTCGATGATGTGAGCCTTCCGCACCCCGGCCTCCAGGGCGGCGATGCAGGCGGCCACCTTCGGCAGCATTCCGCCGCCTATGATGCCCTCCTGGATCATGCGCTGGATGTCCGCTTCCTGGACGGTGGACAGGAAGGAGTCCGAATCGCCGGGCCGGGCCATAATGCCGTGCACGTTACTGAGGAAGACGATCTTCTCGGCTTTGAGGGCCGCTGCAACGGCCCCCGCAGCCGTGTCCGCGTTGACGTTGTAGAGCTGTCCATCCTCGTCCTCGCCGATGGGCGGGACCACCAGCACGCAGCCCTCCGCCGCCATGGCAAGCATGTGGTCGGCATCCACGCTCACGACGTCCCCCACGAACCCGATGTCGAGCTGTTCCGGCTCTCCCGCCTGGCCCGGGATGGTCAGGATCTTCTTGACGGCCTTCAGGGCGCTCTGACCGTCCGAAAACGTCGATTGCGCCCGGCGGCCGTGCGCCTCGATTCGCCGGCGGAGTTCCTCGTTGACTTCGCCGGTCAGCACGCGGACGGCAACCTGCAGCGTGGCCGCGTCGGTGACCCGATGACCGCTCACAAAGCGCGGGGAGAGGCGGGCCTGCTCCATCGCGGCCGATATCTGGGGACCTCCGCCATGTACGATGACGGGGCGGATGCCGACCGTGGACAGGAAGACTACGTCTTGCAGCACGTCGTCCAGGACGGCCGCGTTCTCCATGGCGTTGCCGCCGAACTTGATCACCACCGGACGCCCCGTGAACTGCTGGATGTAGGGGAGCGCCTCGATGAGCGTGTCAGCTTTCTTGATCGCCTCTTCCATCTGGTCTGGGCCTCCGGAGTGTTCTTGGGGCATTCTACCAGGCCCGCGCGCGGCTGTCAGCCCGGGGTGGGCCTTTTTCGTTTCCCCGTCGGGTCGATGCACTGGCGGGCGCGGGTTTTCCGTTGACACCGCAGAGCGACGCCCTATAATCTCAGGCTACCACAGGGTCGTCTGCGATGTGAAAGAGCCGGAACGGCACGGGGTCGGGCAATGAAGCGGCACATGTGGTTATTGCTCTTGCTGTGGGCGGCTGCGCCTGTTCTGGCAGCCGATGCGGGCGCCGCCGCAGGCGCACTCGACCAGGACCTCCGGGCGGTGGATCCTTCCGAGCACATACGGGTCCTGTCCAGCTATCCGAGCCGCTATACGGGATATCCGGGCTGCGTTGAGTCCGGCACGTACATCGCAAACCACTTCAGGAAGTTGGGGCTGGCTAACGTCACCGAGTCGCCTTTCCAGGTCGTGGTGCCGATCGTGCCCGACGACGAGCGTTGGGGCAAGAAGATACCGGCAGGCCAGCGGGGGCCGCGTCCCGACCACGGGGCCACGTTGACGATCGGCGAGCGCCGAATCCCCCTTTACTGCGTTTTGCCGAACTACGTCCGCACGCCGATGACGAACGAGGACGGCCTGACCGGCCCGCTGGTCTGGGCGGGCGAGGGCTATCTGGGCGATTTGGACGGCAAGAAGGTCGAGGACAGCATCGTCCTGATGGACTTCAACTCCGCGGCCCGCTGGCTCAACGCCGCGTCGCTTGGTGCCAGGGCGATCATCTTCCTGGAGACTGAACACCCGTTCCGCTCGGACGCAGAGCAGAAATACAGCGCGATGCCGGTTCCGGTGCCCAGATACTACCTGCGGCGTGAAGACGTGCCGGCCCTGGCCGCCGCCGTGACGGGCCGGCAGGAAGGGGACTTCACGGTCCAGACGGGCCTGGAGGCCCTGTCGGGCGTGGGCCTTGCAGACCGTCCGCCCGTCGAGGTGAACGTCAATGCGCTGATGCGCTGGGAGGAGATGCACGCCGTGCGCGTCAGCGCGGAGATTCCCGGCACGGATCCCCAACTCGGGGATCAGGCGCTGGTCGTGTTCGCCTACTACGACAGCGTCTCGGTCGTGCCTGCCCTTAGCCCCGGCGCGGAGAGCGCCTGTGGCGTTGCCACGCTGCTGGAGATCGCCGAGTTCCTCGTCAAGCATCCGCCGCGGCGCAAGGTGAAGTTCATAGCGGCGCCGGGCCATTTCCAGGCGTTGTCGGGCGCACGCGACTATGCGTTCAGGACCATCTATCCCCGGCGCGCCGGGGCCGACGACGCCGCCGGCCAGGGCACGGGCGAGCCGTACTTCTTCATCGGCCTGGACCTGTCGGGCCGGCACAACAGCCTCGGTTCGTTCTACAAGGGCCACTTCTACAACCAGCTCACCCTTTCCTGGACCAATACGGAGGTCGAGCTCCAGCGCGCTTACAGCGAGTACTCGGGTATGCTGGTCGGCTGGGTCGACCGCATCACGGGCCGAGGCGGCCCGGCCGAGGCGCTCGCCTACCAGAGCGGCATTGTGCCCCAGCAGGGGCGCGACTGGCGCTCGCTGGTGCCCGACCAGGTGGCCTTTGACAGCGAGGTGATCTCCCTGTGCGGCTACCCCGCCATCACGCTGGCCACCACGGGCGACCCCCGAAACAGCGTCAACACGCCTCTGGATTCTTTCACCCGGCTGGAGCCCTACCTGGAGAATGTGAGGCGCCAGGCCGTTGCCTGCACCTATCTGGTAAAGCAGACGGCGGACGTTCCCGTCCTGCCGATCCAGAGGAGCGAGCTCTGGGACAACCGGAAGGCCGCCAGCATATTCGGCTTCGCCATCGAGCTGAACTTGCTGGCCTACATGCCCAAAGTGCCCATACCGAGTGCCGTGGCGGCGGCCGACATGCTGGCGCCCAACAACCCCAGCAAGGGCAAGAGCATGATGGGCGTCTCGACCTACGACCTGAAGCTGAGCAACGTGCAGGGGCTCTTTGAGGTGTTCGGGCTCGAGAAGGATCAGAAGTTCCTGGTCCACGGATGCTTGCTGTCCCCCACCAGCGGCGTGGTCACGAAGATAGCCCAGTCCAACCGCGTGGTTGCCGCCAGCGACCGCGCGCGCAAGGCGGACTGGGCGGAGCGCGAGACCGACGTCCGCCTGAGCTTCTTCCGTGCCGTCAGCACCACGGTCTTCGACCTGGTCGATCCCCTCTCGCTCATGACGCTGGTGCAGAGCACGGCCGCGCGGGGCGATTCCAACAGCGAGTTCCAGTACCTGGTCTCCTTTGTGAGCGACGAACCGTGCGCCGTCTTCTTCACCGAGCGCGACAAGTACGTGAAGTTCTTTCTTGCCGCCAGTGCCGTCGGCTACGAAGGGCTGCTGCTGAACTTCTCCGAAGAGGAGGAGCCGGCAGAGAAGGATAGGAGGAAAGAGCGCACCGGCATCGGCTACAAGGCGGACAAGGGCGAGAACTTCATCCGTCGCACCGGCTACCAGGTCGCCCAGGACATGCACATGCTGGACGGAATCCGGATGGAGCGACTCAGGGAGAGCGGCATCTACAAGCGGCGGGTCTGGGAGCTCTACGATCAGGCCGGGACGCACCTGCAGGAAGCCGAGCTCGCCCTCCAGGCACGCAAGTATGACGAGTTCTACGACCACGTCCGCATAGGCTGGGGGCTGGAGAACCGCGTCTATCCCGACATCAGGGACACCACGACCGACGTCGTCAAGGGCGTGATCTTCTACTTCGCGCTGCTGTTGCCTTTCGTTCTGTTCGCCGAGCGCCTCTTGATCAACTACGTCGAGATACGCAAGAAGTTGGTGGCCGTCGCCGTCCTGTTCGCCATTTCGTACCTGGTCCTGCGCCTGGTTCATCCGGCTTTTCGGCTGTCGCGAACGCCCATCATCATCCTGGATGGCTTCTTCATGCTGGTGGCCGCCGTGGGCACCATTTGGTACCTGCTGGCCAAGTTCAACATCGTCATGGAGCACATCCGCCAGAAGGTAGACATGATCCATCGAGCGGACGTGGCGCGTGCCAGCGCCACGCTGGCGGCGTTCGTGCTCGGCATCTCCAACATGCGCAAACGGAAAGTGCGCACGGGGCTGACGGCCGTCACCCTCATCCTGCTGACCTTCACCATCCTGTCCTTCACCAGTTTCGAGACAATGCCGGTGCGCATGCTCGAGTACAGCTCGCCGCGCAAGGCGCCGTACGAGGGCGTGTTGCTCCGTGGCCTCGGGTGGGGGCCGTTGTCGGAGTTCGTGGCCTATGACATGATCAACTTCTTCCGCGTTCAGGGCATGCGGGTGGCGCCGCGGAGTTGGTTCGTCAACCGCAAGCAGACCGAGGAGCTCCAGATCGACATCGCCCGGGCTGACGGGGAAGGCGAGGCGGTTGCCAATGCCATACTCGGACTGAGCCCCGAGGAGACGCACTTCTCCGACATCAGCGACGAGAAGTACCTGTCCCACGAGTGGTTCGACCCTTCGATGCCGGACTGGCCGTTCGTCTGCCTCCTCCCCACGCGCATGATGGAGAGCCTGAGGATCGAGCAGAGCGAGGTCGGCCAGGCCCGCATCTCGGTTCTCGGCAGGCACTTGCGGGTGGTGGGTGCCCTTAACAGCGACGAGCTGTTCCGCTACGAGGACATGGACGGCGAGGAGATCACGCCCGTCGACTTCGTGGCGCAGCAGTACAGGCAGGGAGGCGCGCAGGCCGGCGGTGGAGGCCTGGCCCTGAGCGCCACCGGCGAGATGGACGTGGAGTCTTTCGTCCATCGCAAGTCGGCCAAGAAGGAGGAAGAGGAGCAGTACATTCACATGGAGCCGGACCGCGTGCTCGTCATCCCGCACGAGCTGAACCTGAAGTTGGGGGCGACCACGCGGGCGATCGCCGCCGGGCCGGGACGTGTTGAGACCTCGGCGTCGTCCCTGCGGTCCTTCCGGCAGGTGTTGACGCGGTTGCTCAGCCGCGTGAACCTGGCCCTCTACGCTGGCTACCGGGAGACGCCGGGCGGACCGGTCAGCGTGCACCGCGTGGCCACGCGAAGCCGGCTGAGCATGGGCGGCGTCAAGGGCCTGCTGGTGCCCATCCTGATAGCCGCCCTGATCGTGTTCAACACGATGCTGGGCGCCGTTTACGAAAGGATCAGCGAGATCAAGACCTATGCCTCGGTGGGCCTGGCGCCGATGCACATTGCCGCCCTCTTCTTCGCGGAAAGCTGTGTCTTCGCGGTCATGGGCGCGATGCTCGGCTACTTGTTCGGCCAGGTCCTGAGCCGGGTTCTGATGCACGTGCCGGCGCTCATGGCCGGCATCTCGCTCAACTACTCCAGCATCAGCGCCGTATGGTCGGCGCTTCTGGTCATCATCGTCGTGCTTGCTTCCACGGCTTACCCGGCGCACATGGCCGGCAAGCTGAGCGTGCCCGACGAGACGCGCCGGATGGTCATCCAGAAGCCGACCAGCGACGTGTGGGAGATCCGGTTCCCCTTCACCGTCAGCTCGAATGAAGCCCTCGGCGTCGTGTCCTACCTGCGCGAGTACTTCGAGAGCAACGACGAGGACGCGGTCGGGAACTTCACGTCCGACAACATCCGCTTCTACGTCGAACAGGTCGAAGGCGTCCAGCATATCTGCCTGGCGGCGGACGTCTGGGTCGCTCCCCTCGACATGGGCGTCAGTCAGGCGGTCAAGATCGCCGCGATCCCGGACCCGGACGAGAGGCAGATCAGCTACCTGTTCTTCACGATCACGCGCAAGAGCGGCGAATTCCAGACCTGGCATCGCATGAATCTGGGCTTCCTGAAGGACTTGCGCAAGCAGTTGCTGATCTGGCGTCTGGTGACGCCCGAGGCGAAGAAGCGGCTCACCAAGGAAGGCGAGGAACTTCTGGAGAAACAGGCAACTTCCGTGGCGTGATGGCAGGCAACGGTACAGGCTTGAAACGCGGGTAAGAGATGCCACGCCAAGAGGATTACCTGAAGCTGCGAGAAGAGCAGGAAGAGCCGACCGAGTTCGCCGATGGTTGGGGGATCAAGGCGTTTCTGGCCGGGCTCTTCGTTGCTTTCGTCGTGATGCCGGGCTCGATGTTCATGTTTCTGATGCTTGGGCAGCAGCTCGGCACCCCCGCCGTGTGGGTCACGCTGATCGTCTTCCTGGAGATTGCCAAGCGCTGCCGCACCAAGCTGACGCGCCAGGAGATGTTCGTCATCTTCAGCGTCACCTGGACCGTTTTGGGCACGGCCATCCCGGTCTGGTGGATGAATTCGTTTGTCGGGATGACGTACTTCGTCCGCAGCGACGCCGCGGTCCAGTTCGAGATAGCCAACCAGATTCCGTTCTGGAAGGCCCCTCCCCCCGGCAGCAGGGCCTACATCGAGCGGAACCTGCTCCATCGCGACTGGTGGCCGCAGTTGGGCCTGCTGGCGCTGTTCACCATCTGGGGCAGGCTCAGCTTCTTCAGCCTCGGCTATGCGCTCTTCCGCCTGACCAGCGACGTTGAGCGGCTGCCCTTCCCCCTGGCGCCGATCCAGGCCCGGGGCGTGACGGCCCTGGCCGAGAGCGACGAGGAGACCTGGCGCTGGCGCTGCTTCTCGGTAGGCAGCAGCATCGGCATAGTCTTCGGTTTGATCTACGTGGCCGTGCCGACGCTCTCGAGCGTGTTCCTTAGGAAACCGCTGTACCTGCTCCCTGTGCCCTTCTATGACTTCACGACCAAGCTACAGGACATCGGCTGGTTCCGCGCCGTGCCGCTGGCCATCGGCACCAACATAGGGGCCGTTTTCTGGGGGTTCGTCCTGCCGTTCTGGATGGTGGTGGGCCAGTTCGTGGGCGGCGTTCTCGGCAGGCTCGTGCTGAACCCCATCCTCTACGCGAATGGCGTCTTGCAGATGTGGGAGCCCGGGATGGACTACATCGAGACGGGTCTGGCCAACCAGTTCGACTTCTGGCTGAGCTTCACCATCGGCACCGCCATTGCCATCGCGCTTCTGGGATTCTACACAGCCATCCGCCAGGCCATCATCGCCCATCGGACCCGGACGGCGACCGGCGGCGGCTCGCTGGCGCCGCCGAAGGGCCGCGGCGACGTACCCATCCCCATTGCCCTTCTGTTCTACGTTGCCGGCACGTTCTGGATCATTCTGTTGTGTCACTGGCTGGTGCCGAAGTTCCCGGTCTGGGTCCTCATTGCTTTCGGGTTCGGTTACACGCCCATCATGTCTTACGTGAGCGCCCGCCTGCACGGCCTGACCGGCCACACCGTGGGGATACCGTATGCCAGGCAGGCGGCTTTTGTGCTGTCCGGCTACAAGGGCGTGGACATCTGGTACGCGCCGGTCCCGATGTCCGACTCGGGCTGGAGCGCACGTCACTTCCGCGAGATCGAGCTGACGGGCACGAAGTTCACCAGCATCTTCAAGGCGCAGTTGGTCATGGCGCCCCTTGCCGTGGTGGCGGGGCTGTTTTTCTGGTCCTTCCTCTACAAGATCAGCGACATCCCGGAGGACTACCCGCACGCCATGCGGTTCTGGCCGCGTGATGCCACCGTGCAGGCGGTGTGGATGACGGCTACGACCTCGGGCAACGCGTTCTTCCTGAAGGCCATCCGGTGGAAGTTCATCGGGTTCGGGACCGGCTACGGCCTGGTCGCATTCACGGTCTTGCGGCTGTTGGGTGCTCCCACTCTGTTCCTCTACGGGACGATCACCGGGCTGGTGGGCGACCCGGCCAGTTGGTCACCCATGTTCGGGGCGGCGCTGTTGGGCCGCTTCTACATGCAGAAGACCTTCGGACCCGAGAGATGGCGGGAATTCACTCCCGTGCTGGCGGCCGGTTACGGCGCGGGCATGGGTCTGGTGGGCATGGGCTCGGTCGCCATAATGCTGATTGCCAAGGCCATCAAGATGGTCCCGTTCTAGCGCCGCTGGACTCCACAATGAGCGAACTGAGCTCGGTAGAGCAAGAGCAAGAAGCCCCGACGATGAGGGAGGCGGCCACCGGGCCGCTGCTGCCCAAGTGGTTCACAGCCCCCTTCTACGTCGTCTTCTTGCTCCTTTCCGTACTCGGCGTGGCCTACGTCGTCCGGTCCATGCACGTGCAGGCGCTGTTGAGGGATGCCGTTGCGGAGATCAACCTCGGGGCGCAGGACGGCGCAGAGCTGGACGCCGCCCGCCAGCGGGAGGTGATTGAACTGCTCAAGACGCGCCCCGTCGATTCCTTCCTCTACCTGAACCAGGAGGTCCTGCAGGACGAGGACAGGGACCCGCGCATGGCGCGGGCGATGGCACTGCGCAAGGCCGCCGGCTGGGGGATCATGTCCAGAAGGAGGGCGGTCGTCGAGGCCGTCCTGGAGCACATGGGAGACGACGGCGCGCTGGAGGAAGGTTTCGAGCTGGACGATGATGCCCGGGCTGTGCTGCGGGACCTGGCCGACGAGCGCGCGGCGAACCCCGAGTTGAGCTACGCTGAGGACCGCGTCACCGACGTGGTCGCGTGGCTGGCCGATGGGGCCGTTGAGCCGCCCAAAGGGCCCGAGAAGAGGCGCATGAAAGCGCTGCTGGAGCAGTACCAGAAGCGCAGCTTCATGGGCACCGAGGCCGAGGCCCTCGGTTGGCTTGCGGAGGAGTGGCACGGGCGAACAGAACCGGGTGCCCAGGACGCCGCCGAGCAGTTCCGCCTCATGTTGGCCGATCAGCCCGCCGAGCTTTCTTCGGAGAGCGCCGCCCTGTGCCTTGCCGAAGCCGACGGCTGGGAGGAGCTCTACCGCCAGGGCATGGTGCGTTTGGCCAACACGGCCCGGCAGATGGTGGACCAGATCGTGGCCGAAGGTGAGTTCCTCGACCATCCGCATATCTACCAGTACCTGAGCCTGCTGGAGCACCGGTTCGAGGAAGTCCGACAGCAGGTGGCCGAGGGGATATGGCTTCTGCGACACGATCGCGATGCGGGCGAATTCGTCATTCGCTTCACTTCCTATTTTGCGACCAAGACTGCGATCAACTCATCCCTGGCCGTTGCTACGATGCGGCTGACCAGGGAAGAGAACGAGCGGCAAATGCGCCGCGCCAACGGACGCCGCATGAGGGAGGCCGTGAGGCTGCTGGGCAGGATCGGGGTCGACTACATCCAGAATCCGGACGCCTACGCAATTGACGTAAGGAAGCCGGGCGAGTTCGTCCAGACCCAAACCGTCGGCGCCCTGGAGTCGGTGGCCGACGAGGAGACCATTGCCGACCTGGTCGCCGAAGCTCTCGCGGCAATGCGCCAGGCCGACATGGCGAGGCCCGGCGGACTTCTGTTCTTCGTGGAAGGGGCAGGCGCCCAGAGCTGACAACGCGAGCACAGACCGGCCCAGGGCGAGTCCCGGCTTCATTCGCCGGCGGCGAATCGGGCCGGTTTCATTTGGCTCGGGCCGGGCAGATCCCACCTGGTTGACGGAACGGCGCGGATGAGATAGCCTGGAGAGATCGCACAGCGGCGCCTGCCGCTGTCCTTTTAGGACGACACGTGATGAAGATACAGATCCCATACGGCGAAGGCGAGCTGGCGCTCGAAGTGCCCCAAGAGCGGTGTAGAGTGGTCGAACCGGCGGTTCGGCAGACGCTGGGGCCGCCGCTGGAAGCATTTCGGGCGAGTCTGGACGACCCTCTCGACTGCGGCCGCCTCGAGGACCTCGCCGCCGGCCGCACGGTGACCTACCTGCTGGACGACCACACTCGCGCAGAGCCGCATGCGGACTTCATGCGCGCCGTGCTCGAGCGCCTGGCGTCGGCCAGGCTGGTACGCTGCGTACTGAGCACCGGGTGCCACAGTGCGCGCACCGAGGGGAACGAGCGACTGGTCGCGCAGTTCGGCGACATCGCCTCCGAGCTGGGCGTCCCGCACGAAGTGCACGTCCACGACGGCGAGGACGAATCCGCCCACGTGGTCATCGGCGAGACCTCGCGCGGGACCCCCGTCGAGGCGGACCGGCGGGCGCTGGATGCCGACGTGTTCCTGGTCACGTCCGATGTGAAGAACCATTACTTCGCCGGCTACTCGAATCCGCTGAAGAACTTCCTGCCGGGAATATGCTCGTTCGCAACCACGGAATGGAACCATTCTTTCGCGCTGGATGCGCAGTCGAGTTTCGGCCGACACCCCTGGCATTCCGATCCGGAGCGCCACGTCAATCCGGTGGCCCAGGACATGCTGGAGGCCGCCACGCAGGTGATCTCGGGCCGGCCCGTCTTCGTCCTGGCCTCGGTCATCACGGCGGACGGGCTGGTGTGGTCGGGTGCCGGCGCGATGGAGGCCGTCACGCGGCAGGCGATCGCCCGGACCGACCGCGTCGGGACGGTGCGGGTGGAGCCGGCGCGCTACCTCGTCGTCTCCCCCGGCGGGGATCCTCAGGACGAGACGCTCTACAACGCTCATCGCGGGCTCGAACTCAGCCGTAACGCGGTGAAGGAGGGCGGCGAGATCCTGTTCCTGGCCAGTTGCGGGGCGGGGATGGCGGGCACGGCCAAGGCAAAGGAGGAGTTCTACGACCGGCTCACCGCTCCCCTGGACGAGGTAATCGCCGGCGTCGAAGGGCGCTACGTCCTCTACTCCCACAAGGCCTACAAGTTCGCGCGCCTCATCCGGTCCGTGCGCCGCATAACCATGGTGACGGAGCTGTCCGATCAGGAGGTGGCAGCCGCCCACCTGGAGAAGGTCGTGGCTCCACAGGAAGTCATCGACCGCTGGCTCGGGGAGTCGCAGGAGCCGATCCTCATCACGACCCACGCGAACAGGACGGCCCTCTACTGCTGACCGTTCCCTTCCTCTGGCGCACCGCGTTGATCGTCCCCGTGCGCCACGACGGCCGATTCCCATCCGCCTCTCAGGAACAGCCAGAGGGCGATGGCCGAGCTGACGATGTTGCCGAAGACCATCCCCGCGTAGACGCCCAGGCTGCCCCAGCCCAGCACGAAGCCGAGCAGGTACGAGGCTGGCAAGCGCAGAAACCAGAGCCGCACAATCCATAGCAGCAACGCCGCCCTCGTGTGGCCTGAACCGTAGAAGGCGGCCATCAGCACCATCAGCACGCCGAAGAAGTATGAGGAGGCCGGCACGATCATGAAGAACCGGCCCGTCTCCGCAATCACGTCGTCACCTGGGGCGAAGGCGCGCGCCACGAGCTGGCCCTTCCAGACCAGGAATACCACGGGCAGGAAGGCGACCACGGCCACGAAGGCGGCGCTCTTCCAAACCGCCCGCCGGGCCAGTGGCACGTCACCCGCGCCAAGGGCCTGCCCGACCACCGGCGCGGCGGCCATGGACATCGCCCTGGGCAGTACGTTGAACACGTGAATGACGCGAAACCCTATCGTGAAGGCGCGGATGACCGTGATCCCCAGGCTATTGATCATCACCTGGAAGACCGTAAAGCCAAGCGCGTTGCTGCTGTTGCCGAGCGCCACAGGAAAGCCGACGGAGAAGGTCTTCCACAGAAGCGGCCAGTCTGGCCGGAGGTCAGGCAATCGGATGCGCAGGCCCGCACGCCCTCGACGCAGGCAGGCGTAGCAGGCCACGCCGGCCGCGAACTGCGCGATGAGGCTGGCCAGCGCAGCGCCCCCTACCCCCAGTCTTGGGGCGCCCCCCAAGCCGAATATCAGTATCGGGTCCAGCACCGCGTTCAGGACGTTGCCGAGCGCCGTAATCACCACGACGGTCACCGTGTCGCCCAATGCCCGTAGCACGGAGCCGTAGCCGATGTTGAAGGCCACGAACGGCAGCCCGAGCATGAAGATGCGCAGGTAGATCTCCGCCTTCGGCAGCATTGCGTCTGGCACCCGCACCCATCTCAGCAGGTGGGGTGCCGGCACGATGAGGGCGGCGGCCAGGACCGTTGCCATCGCGCAGAGCAGCAGCATCGTCTGGGCGGCGGCCTGGTCTGCGCGCCGATGGTTGCCGGCGCCCGTGTGCTGCGCCACGATGGCCGTCCCCCCCGTGCCGAACCCCATGGCGAAGGCAATCACGACGAAGATGAACGGCATGCACACGCCCGGCGCGGCCTGTGCGTTGCCGCTCCATCTGCCGAGCCAGAAGACGTCCACCAGGCTGTACAGAGCCTGGAGCAGCGAGCCGGCCACCAGAGGCGCGGCCAGACGGAACAGGTTCCAGGACAAAGAGCCGCTGGTCAGATCGCGTTTCGCCGCGTACTGTTTCGGGTTTGCCGACATGGGAATCGCCCAGTATTGCGAGTCTCCGATGCGGAATCCAGTGACGGGCTCTGCGCGGTGTGCCGTTCAGCAGGCACACGAACGGGGTCGACTGGGGGGAAGCGGCTTGTTCCGGCATGTCGACAGAATGGACTGAGACGGAACGCTCAGGCCTCCGCCGACCCGCGCACGATCTCCTCGACGGTCCGGTAGAGCTCCTCCGACAGGGGGCCGGCGGCGCCGGCGCGGGCGTTGTCGCGCACGTGCTCGACCCGCTTTGCCCCGGGGATGGCGGCGGAGACCCCCTCATGCCGCACTACCCACCGCAGGGCCAGCTCGGCAAGGGAACCCCCGCGTGCCTGCGCGAGGTCCTTCAGACGGTCGATCTTGCCGAGCATCTCCTCGGGCTCGCCGACGAAGCCGTGGCGGTGCCAGTCGCCTTCGGGGAAGCGGCTGGCGCTGCCGTACTTGCCGGACAACAGCCCGCGCGCCAGGGGTATTTTGGTCAGCACCGCCACTCCCGCCTCGGCTGCAAGGGGCAGCAGGTCATCCCGGGCATCGGCCCGGAAGACGTTGAAGTTGACCTGAACGGCGTCCACGAGGTCGCGCTCGATCAGCCAGATCCCGTCCGCAGGTGCGCGCACAGACACGCCTCGCCACCGCACCTTGCCTGCGCGCTCGAGCGCGTCGAAGCCGTCCTGCCAGTCCTTCTCCTTCAGGTCTTCCAGGGACGGGTTGTGCAGTTGCAGCAGGTCGATGCGGTCCGTCTGGAGGCGGCGCAGGCTCTCCTCGGCCTCCTTCACGATGGCGTCGGCGGCGAAGTTGCGGCTCTGCGAACCGCACTTCGTGCCGATGATAACGTCCGCTCGCCGGTCCTTCAGCGCCTTGCCCAGCAGCTCTTCGCTGCGCCCGTCCTGGTAGACGTTGGCCGTGTCGAACAGGTTGACGCCTTCGTCCAGCGCGGCCAGCACCATGCGGACGTAGTAGGCTTCGGTAGTGCACTCCTCGTCGCCGGGCCGGTCGGCCGACGCCGGCCTGCCCAGCATGTTCGTCCCGTAGCTGACGCAGCTTACGGTTGCGCCGGTGCGGCCAAAGGGGCGGCAGTGCATGGTCGTCCTCCGACGGGTCAATTCCGGTCCGTCATGCCGTAGAATCCCCGGGCGTTCTCGTGCATGATGCGGCGCGCCACCTGTTTGGCCGTCGCCAGGTCGTACAGGCCGCTCTGTACGTGTGCCTCAAGGACGTTGGCGATGCCCCGGCGCGCCTGCATGGCGTAGCCCAGCGTGCAGAACGGCGTGCCGGTGTCGCCGCCGAAGCCGAAGATCTTGTTGTGCGGCACGGCCGAGAGCCATTCGCCGAGCATGCGCTCCATCTGCGTGGCGTTCATCGCCCAGGCCCAGCACATGTCGAGCCACACGTTCGGGAACGCCTTCCCGATGGCGCCCAGGACCTCCGAGTACGGCCAGCCCGCGTGGAAGACGTCGAACCGCACGTTCCGGTAACGCTGGAAGATCGGCACCAGGGGCGCCGGATCGCCCTGGGACGGGTCGCCCCAGTTGCCGGCCAGGTATCCCGTGTGCAGTTGCACCGGCAGGTCGAACTCGCGGGCCCGCTGGACGAAGCGGTGGAAGAGGTAGTCGTGCAGCGGCTTCAGGTCGGTCTGCCTTCCCTGCATCACGCACTCGAAGGCGCGCTCCGCTTCGGCGTAGGACGAGTTCTCGAACGACAGCCGGCGCGAGTAGGGCATGGCGGACTTCATGCCGATGAGCTTGCCGGCCTTCGCTGCCTTTTCGGTATACGCGTCCAGGGCGGCGTCCAAATCGGAGAGGCGCTGGATCGCCCGATCAAGAGCCTTCTCCCAGCCCTCGACCTGTGACCGGCTCGAGAGCACCAGTATCCCGTCGTAGCGCAGCACCTGCCCGAAGAACTCGGGATGGTCCTTGCCCGTGAAAACGTCCAGCTTCGTGGGGCACTCCCAGCAGCAATCGTTCGCCGCCCAGCGGACGTTGGCGGCTTTGAACAGGTCAAGGTAGATCTGCCTTCCGCTCCTTTCGACCGTGAAGTCGCGGAGGCCCTTCGTGATGGCGGCCGCGTTCTTCCGCGTGTAGGGAAGGTCCAGCAGCGCCCGGCAGGCAAGCTCCGTGCCCTGGCCGTATCCCGTCGTGCGGACGAACGACCAGACGTCGAAGAAGCCCTTGTCCGTCGAGGCGTCCGTGCTCTTGCCCTTACCGGGCAGGACGGCGGCCGTGGCCAGATCGGCGCCCGCGTAGCCGACGAACTCCCGGTACGTCAGCCCGCCCTTGCGCTGATCCATGTCGGCGAAGCCGTGCTGGTGCTCGTGATTGTCGAACAGCGGCTCGGCCATGACGAAGTCGCGTATGTCGCTCACTGCCTGCTCCTCCCGACGCGTGATGGGCTCGGATCTCAAGGGCGCGGCGCTGCGAGGGACAAGATGATAACGGCGCGGGTGCGCCCTGTCCACACGGCTGGGAGTGGCGGCCCCGTCCGGCCGGGCTGGCCTTGGCGGTGAAGGGCGTGAAGGCCGACGTGCTCACGTATCGGACGGTTCTGCCGGCTCGTCCGCGGCATTCCGGCCGCCGGCCGCCTCAGCCTGTGACTTCCGCACCTGCTCGACTATGTCCAGAATGGAGAGGACCTTGGGACGCGGCGCGTGCTGGGCCAGCGCACGCAGCCTCTCGGCGGGCAGGTTCTCCTGCAGGAAGGCGTGCACCTCGAAGACCTCCCACCAGCAGTCCAGGATGCGGGGACAGACCGAATCGCCCTCCTGCGTGCGGCAGTAATGGAAGGTGACCGAATGCCCGAGCCTTCGGCATCGGAGGACACGTTCGTCGTTGTCGGTTAGTGCCACGCGTACCCCTGCCTCGGGGTGCGAAGGAACGTTCCGGTTGAGCGGCCCACGTTCTATTTTACGGCGGGCTTGGGCAGGCCCTCAATCGCGGCCAACGATTTCCGGAGCTGGTCCTCGGGGAGCGCGTAGTCAATGAGCTTGCCGCTGAAGTAGGCGTCGTAACCGGTCAGGTCCATCAGTCCGTGGCCGGACCAGTTGAAGAGGATGACCTTCTCCTTGCCCTCCTCCTTTGCCTTGTTGGCCTCCTGGATGACGGTGGCGATGGCGTGGGAGGTCTCCGGCGCGGGGATGAAGCCTTCGGTCCGGGCGAACTGCACGGCCGCCTCGTAGCATTCGAGCTGGTGGAGCGCCCGCGCCTCGATCAGGCCGTCCAGCAGAAGCTGACAGATCAGCGGCGCCATGCCGTGGTACCTCAGGCCCCCGGCGTGGATCGGCGGCGGCACGAAGCTGTGCCCCAGCGAGTGCATCGCCAGAAGGGGCGTCGTCATGGCCGTGTCGCCGAAGTCATAGACGAACGGGGCGCGCGTCATTGTGGGGCAGGCCGTCGGCTCGGTCGCGATGATCTGAATCTCTTTCCCGTGGATCTTGTCGCGCACGAAGGGGAAGGCCGTTCCGGCGAAGTTCGACCCGCCGCCCGCGCAGCCGATCACGATGTCCGGATAGTCGCCGATCTTCTCGAACTGCTTCTGAGCTTCCAGGCCGATGACGCTCTGGTGCATGAGCACATGGTTCAGGACGCTGCCGAGCGAGTAGCGCGTGTTCTCTGAGGTGACGGCGTCCTCGATGGCCTCGCTGATGGCGATGCCGAGGCTCCCGGGCGTGTCGGGCATTTCCTCCAGCACATTGCGCCCGGCCTGGGTCTGCTGGCTGGGGCTGGCGACGCACTCGGCGCCCCAGACGCCCATCATGAGCTTGCGGAAGGGCTTCTGATCGAAGCTGATGCGCACCATGTAGACCTTGCATTCGAGCCCGAACAGGCAGCATGCCATCGCCAGGGCGCTGCCCCACTGGCCGGCGCCGGTCTCCGTGGTGATGCGCTTTATCCCGAATGCCTTGTTGTAATACGCCTGAGCGACGGCCGTGTTGGGCTTGTGGCTGCCCGGCGGGGAGACGCCCTCGTTCTTGTAGTAGATCCGGGCGGGCGTCCCGAGGGCCTGCTCCAGTGCCTTCGCGCGGTGCAGGGGGCTGGGCCGCCAGAGCGTCAGTTTGTCGAGCACCGGCTCGGGGATGTCTATCCACCGTTCCTGGCTTACTTCCTGCTCGATGAGGTTCATCGGGAAGACGGGTGCCAGGTCCTCGGGGCCGATGGGCTTGCCCGTCCCCGGATGGAGCGGAGGCTGCGGCAGGTTCGGCATGTCGGCCTGGATGTTATACCACTGCCGCGGGACCTCATCCTCCTGCAATATGATGCGAGTCGGCGTGTCCACTGTCTGCTCCTTTCGCCTCTCTGGATGGCACAGACGGCCCGGAATAATTGTACTGGTTTGGTTCGGGCGCGCGACCGGCGCACGGTCAAGAACAGGCATCTTAACGGCTGACGCGCAATTGTCAAGGCGCGAACGGCCCGGCCGTTCGGTATAATGGGCGCGTCCGGAGTGCGGGCGAGTAAGGTTCTCACGCTGTGGAGGCGAAAGATGCTGCAATCGAGAAGAATATGGGTGATCGCTCTGATGGTGGCCGTCCTTGGCGTGACCGGGAATGTTCGGGCCGACGACGCGCAGGGACGTCCTCTCGTGGAGACAGAGGGCCAGCTGTTCCAGGCTGCGGCAGGGGGGCTCGCGGAACGGCCTGAGGAGCTGGTGACCGCGCAGGAAGCGGCGGATGAGCCGGCAGATCCTGCCCGCCGCACCGCGGAGCTGAGGAAGCGCATCGCCGTCCTGGCCGCGATGGCGAAGGTGGCTCAGAGCGAGCAGATGCCGGAGGTCGCCCAAGCCGTCGAGCAACGGGCGAGGGAGCTGCAGGGCGAACTGCGCGAGTCCATCGTGGCCCTCGGTCAGAAGGGAGCCGCACAGAAGCGGGAGCTGCGCCAGGCAGCGGAGCAACTGCGCGAGAGGGCCAGGCAACTGCAAGATCAGGCCCGAGAGCTGGAAGCCCAGGGGAAAGCGGAAGAGGCCCTCGCCGCAAAGCGAGAGGCCGCGAAGCTGACGGCGCAGGTGATCGCCCTGGAGGCGAAGGCTGCTGAAATGGGCGGCTGGGCGGAGGTGGCCCTTTCACTTCGGCAGTTGGCCGATGGGCAGGCGGCGCTGCGCAAGGAAGTGCAGGAGATGCACCGCGAAATGGACGCGCTGCGGGCGCGGGTCAGCGCGTTGGAGGGCTGACGAGGCGCGGCTTTCCCGCTCCCTGCGCACTGATCACTAGATGCCCAGCGCGGCGGCGTGGAACTCCAGCGCCTGCCGGATGTGCTCGTCCCAGTAGCCCCACTCATGCTGGCCCGGGAACTCCTCGTACTCGTGCGGGAGCCCCAGTTCCTCCAGGTGAGCGTGGAAGGTGCGGTTGTGCTCGATCAGGCCGTCGTCCACGCCGCAGTCGAAGCGGATAGCGGGCAGCAGGTCGCGGTCAATCTGTTCGGCCAGTCGGAAGACGTCATTGCTGCCCCCGGCCGGATCGTCGCCGAATATGCGGGAGAACTCGTCGTGACGCTCCGGGTTGTCCAGTATCTTGCCGATGTCGAATGCGCTCGAATGCGACGCGACGCTGCAGAAGCAGTCCGGGTGCTTCAGGGCCAGCTTCATCGCCCCGTAGCCGCCCATGGACAGGCCGCCGATCACCCGCCCCTCTCGTGAGGGAATGGTCGGGAAGAACCGGTCGACCAGCCCGATCACGTCCTGCATGACGTGGCTCTCGTAGGCGTAGCCGCGCACGGCGTCCGTGTAGAAGCCGCGCCCGCCGTCCGGCATGACCACGATCAGCGGCATGCCGGCCACGTAGCGCTCGATAGACGTGCGGCGCCCCCAGATGGAGTCGTCGTCCGAGAGGCCGTGCAGAAGGTACAGCACGGGATACGGGCCGTCCTGCGCCGCGTCTTCGGGCAGCATGACGGTCATGTTCGTCTGTTTGCTGAGCGACCTTCCGAAGAAACCCAGTCTGAGCACTGCCATCTCTGCGCTCTCCGTCGGTGAACGAAGCAAGGGGAACAGGCCTCAGAGCTCGTAGGCCTGGCCCTCTTCCGGCACCAGGACATCGTTTGCGCCCAGCGCGTCCAGGTCCGTTGCGAGCTGCTCGGAGGCTTCCAACTCGCCGTGCACCACGAAGGCGTGGTCCACCTCGGGCCCCATCTGCTTCATGTAGGCGATCAACTCGTCGTGGTCGGCGTGGGCGCTCAGGGCGTTGATGATGTGGACCTGCGCGCGCAACTCGTACCGGTCGCCGTAGATCTTGATCGGGCTCGCGCCTTCGACGATGCGCCGGCCCAGGGTGTGCTCCGCCTGGTAGCCGACGATCAGGATCACGTTGCGCTCCTCTTCCACGGTGTGCTTGAGGTGGTGGAGGATGCGGCCCCCTTCGCACATTCCGGACGCCGATATGATGAGGACCGGCCCGCGCATCGCGTTGAGCTTCTTGGAGTCCGCCACGTCCGTCACGTAGGTCAGCTCGGGGAAGGCGAACGGGTCGTCTCCCTGTCGCAGCCGCCCCATCGTCTCTTCGTCGTAGCACTCGGGATGATTCCTGTGCACCTGCGTGGCCTTGGTCGAGAGCGGGCTGTCCACGTAGGTCGGCAGGCCGTCGATCGCGCCTTCCTCGAACAGTTCGTTGAGGAAGTAGACGATCTGCTGCGTGCGCCCGACGCTGAAGGCGGGGATGACGAGGCGTGCCTGGTCCCGCAGCACCTGGCGGCAGAGGGCGGCCAGCGTCGCCTTGACGTCCTGCTTGGCAGGATGCGTGCGGTTGCCGTACGTGCTCTCGGTTATCAGCACGTCCACGTCGCGGACGACGTCCGGATCGTCCAGGATCGGCATGTCGCGGCGTCCCATGTCGCCGGTGAAGAAGAGGCGACGCAGGCGGCCGTTCTCGCTGATGTCGAGTTGGACGAACGCAGAGCCGAGTATGTGTCCGGCGTCGTGGAAGGTGAGGGTGACGTCCGGCGTCACCTGCATGGGTTCGTGGTAAGGCAGCGGGCGGAAGGCGCGCAGCGTCGGCGGAACGTCGTCGGGTCCATACAGGGGCTCGAACGGGTTCTTGCCCTGCCGGATGCGCTTCCTGTTCACGTAGGCCACGTCCTGGGCCTGCAGGTAAGCGGAGTCGGCCAGCATGATCTCGCACAGGTCCCTCGTGGCGGGGGTGGCCACGATGGGACCGTCGAAGCCCTGCTTGACCAGCAGCGGCAGGTTGCCGCTGTGGTCGATGTGCGCGTGGGACAGAATGCAGGTGTCCAGCGACCGGACGTCTATCTGGAAGTTGCGGTTGCGCTCGAAGGCCTGCTTGCGTCTGCCCTGGAACAGGCCGCACTCCAGCAGGATGCGCTTGCCGCCGACCTCCAGCACGTGCATGGAACCCGTCGTGTTGCGGACGGCGCCGAAGAACTGAAGCCGCATGTCCTTGCCTCCGTGGTCTATCAGGCGAAAGGCCCACTCCGGGCTCTTTCTGAGAACCCCGATCTGGCTTCGTGCGGCTGTGGCCGGCGCGGCGCGTTGTCGTCCTGCATCGGCGATGCTAGCCTTTGCATCGCCTGCTTCGGGCTTCTAGCGCCGCTTGGCCTCGCTCGCCCTCGGGCCGACGACGGGGTTCCCGGACAGAGCCTACTCCGTGCGCAACGCCTCCGTCAAACCCCGGCGCCCGCTCCTCTGCTTGAACCTTCGCGCGCGCGGGCGTATACCGGTGTGTGACGGTGCAGGCGATGTGCCTAACTGTCCCTGTTCTGCGCGGGCCGTTCTCCTCGGAGGTCCGACCATGAGATGGGTCCCTGTCTTGGCGGCGCTGTGCTGTCTGATCCCTGCAAGTCCCCTGTCCGCGGCTGCACGACGAGAGGGACCGGCGTGGGTCTTGGAGAACGGCTCTTTGAAGGTGACGGTCGAGCAGGAGACCGCCAGGATGGCCGTTCTGCACAAGGCCACGGGCGTGCTCTGGCAGCAGGAGGCGCCGCTTCGCGGCGGCGACGCCGAGCGGCAGATCGAGGTGCGCCGAGTCGGGGCGCCTCCCGAGATCGACGGCGACGGCGGGGACTGGACCCGGGACGGCGTCATCTGGCTGCCGTGGGTCGGCGAGGACGGCGAGAGCAACCTGTCCGGCGGCGCCTACGTGCGCTGGGATCGGGCGAACCTCTACCTCTACGTGCGCGTGCGCGACCAGGCGGTGGCCTTCGGGCGCGAGGAGCCGCAGCAGTGGTGGGAGGCGGACTCGGTCGAGTTCTGGGTGGACGGTGTGCAGGTCGGCCTGCACCTCTATCCCGGTGCGCTGGCAGCCGTCGACGCGCGCGGGCGGCCCTATGAAGGCGCCCGGCTCGCCGTCCGGCTCATCGAGGGCGGCTCCCTGCCGGGCTATGGCGTGGAGCTGGCCATGCCCGTCGAGCATTTCCCCGTGCTGAAGGACCCGGAGGCCGGCGTGCGGTTCTACTTCGCGGTCGGCCTGAACGACGCAGACCCCGAACCCGGCCAGCCCGTCCGCCGCGTCGCGCAGGGATACTACCCGCGAACGTGGGTGCACTCGCAGCCCACCACCTTCGCCGTGGCCGTCCTGACGGACGAGGGAGGCCACGCGCCGCCGCTGACGAAACAGAACGACCGCACCGGCGGCCTGTTCGCCGGCGGCGCGAGCGAAGTGACGGGGGACGCCGGTGCGAACGTCGTCCGCTACCGGCTGAACGCCGTGCGCGGGCAGGCGGAGCCGCTGCCGCTCGAAGTGGAGCTTGCCCTGGTCGGCGACGAGCCGGCCCTCGACATCACGCTCTCATGCGAGAAGGGCGGCGGTGTGCCCATGAGTCGGCTGGAACACCCGGAGCGCCTTTTCCCTCCCGATTCGGAAAGGTACTTCCTGGCGCTGGCCGATTACAGCGACGGCCACTACGTGCCGGTCGGCGACGAGCGATACCGCGCCGGCTGGTTCAGTTGCTACGGCAGCCTGGACATGCCGTGGGTGGCGGTGACGGATGGCAAGCAGGGAATGATGGTCATTGCCATGACGCCGGCGGACGCCGTAATCCGAATGGGGTCGTGCCGGGACGACGAAGCGAAGCTCGGCTTCCCGGGCCTTCTGTGGGAGCCCAGCAAGGGAACCTGGGGAGGGGACCGGAAGGTCCGGCTGGCCTTCTTCGAGCGGGGCGGGCACGTGGCGGCCTGCAAGATCTACCGCAAGCTGGCGCAAGAGGCGGGCTACTTCCGGACGCTGGCCGACAAGGCAGCGGACAACCCCGACGTGCTCAAGCTCATGGGCGCCGTCGACTGGTGGGGCGCCGACGGGTTGCGTTTCGTCAAGGAGGCCATTGCCGCCGGGATGGACCACGGCCTGGTCAACGGTCGATGGGCGCCCGACGACATGGCCGAGATGGTGCGCCTCGGATGGCTCGTGGGCGAGTACGACAACTACGTGGACATCGACGACGCTCCCGAGATCGCCCCCCACAGGGCGCCCGTGGCCGAGCACGCCGTGGTGAAGGCCGACGGCGAGCTGATGACGGCGTGGGTCAGCCGCGACGCGGACATGAACCCGACCCACACCTTCATGAAACACTGCACGGCGAAGCAGCTCGAATGCGCCAGGGCCATCATTCCGGGCATCCTGGAGAAGTATCCCTACAACACGCGCTTCCTGGACGTTACGTCGGCCGAATGGCTCCTCGAGTGTTACTCGCCGGACCATCCCACCTCGCGCAGCAGCGACATGGCCAACCGGCAGGGGCTTCAGCGCTACGTCAGCGAGGAGCTGGGCCTGGTCGCGGGCGGGGAGCACGGCCGGTTCTGGAGCGTCCCCCAACTCCATTACCACGAAGGGATGATGGGCGGGGGCAGGTATAGCTGGCCGGCCGGCTACCTGCGGGACGTGAAGGACCGCGGCGAGCTGAGCGAGGACTACCTGAAGTACGGCATCAACCCCGCCCACCGCGTGCCCCTGTTCGAGCTCGTCTACCACGATTGCGTGGTCGATTACTGGTACTGGGGCGCCTGCAGCGACTACCTGCACCAGGTGGCGCCCGAGATCACCGAGCGCAAGACGGCGATGAACGTGCTCTACGGCACGCCGCCCATGATGTGGGTGCGCTCGCACGGCCTGCGCTGGCACGTGCCCGAAGAACGCGAGCAGATGCTGGCCATCTACCGCAACGTCTGTAAGCTGCACGAGGTCATCGGCATGCAGGAGATGGTCTCGCACGAGTTCCTGACCCCTGACCGGATGGTGCAGCGCACCGAGTTCGCCGACGGGACGACCTGCACGGTGAACTTCGGGAAGGCGCCACATGCTGTGCGCACGAGGGCCGGGGGCATCCTGGAGCTGGGCGAGAACGACTTCTACGTCGCCGGACCCGAGATCGAGCAGTGGCGCGCGCCCGTCGCGATGCCCGACCGCAGGGGCGCGACGACCCGCCAGGCCGTAATCCGCAGAAGGGACTACCTCTTCGTGGATTCCGGCGAGGGCCGTTACGAGGACGGGGTCCTGAAATGCACCGGCGGGGTGACGTTGCGGAGAGCCGCCGACCTCAGGGGGACGATCAGGCTCGGCGCGGGCGCCGCCCTGGTGCTCGACGTGCCCGCCTGGCAGCCGGCCTGGGCGGACATGCCCCGCGTGTTGCTGGCCCTGGACGATCTGGGGCGGCCGGTGAGGCGCGTGGCCGGCGGGGACAGCGACCTCCTGCGGGTCGAAGCGGCGCCTGAGGCGGAGCACACTTACCTGCTCCTGGCGGGGGATGAAGCGCAGGTGCCCGACGTGACCATTGCCGACGTCTCGCTGTCCGTTGCCGGACGCCCGGTCGAGCCGGAGACGGAGTTGCGCGCGGGCAAGACGATGGCGGCGACGGTCCTGCTGCGC
>CAYUDW010000009.1:0-13722 GCA_964442595.1 uncultured candidatus Brocadiaceae bacterium | reverse complement strand
GCCGGAGACGGAGTTGCGCGCGGGCAAGACGATGGCGGCGACGGTCCTGCTGCGCAACGAGGGACTGGCAGCGGCTGAAGGCCTCGGGCTGACGCTCAACATCGACGGTCCTGAAGGGCTGGAGATCGGCAGGTTCGACGGGATCGGCCTGGAGGCCGGAGCCGAACGGTCCCTCGGCGCGCAGTTCCCCGTGGCCGTGGCGGACGGCCCGCGACGAGTCGTGGCGCGCCTGACCGGTTCCGGTGACGTCTCGGTGACGGGCCGCGCGCTCGCGACGGCTGCCTTCACCGGCCCGGCCGACCTGGAGAGGTTCGCGTTCAAGCGCCGCTTCGTTCTGGAGGTCCCGGCTGGAGACGCGGCCGGCATGGCCGTGGAGCTGGCGCTGGATCTGACCCAGGGCGGCGGCCCGGCGCCGGATCCGAAGAACCTGCGCATCCTGTTTGAGGACGGCACGGTCGTGCCCGCGCAGTTCGAGCCGGCGCGCGCGGGAGCGGGCGAGGGGACGTTGGTATTCTGCCTGCCCGCCGCCCCACCGGCCGGCCTCCAGGTGCGCTTCACGGTTCTGGGGGCGGCCGCGGGAGGCGAGGCCGTTGCGCCGCACGTTGCCCGCTTCCGGGCCTCAGAGGACGGCTCCCGGATTCACACGTCGGCCTACACCGCCGGCATAGGCGATGGCGTGCTGCACTCGATTGCGGTGCGCACGCCTGGCGGCGAGCAACCAGTTATCGAGAGAATCATTCTGTCCAGCGCCGAAACAGGCTGGAGCAGCGAGGAGGGCGACGTCGAGCACTTCGCCCGTGTGGCCTGCGGGCCGGTCAGGGCCGTCTACGAGTGCACGAAGGTGCTCAAAGATACCTATAGGCTGACGCGGCGCTGGGACTTCTACGCGGACCGCTTCGAGGTGCGCTCACGGATCGAGCCGCACCTTAACACCCTGACCCGGGCGCGCTACAGCAGTCCCGGCACCGCTGCCAACGAGACGGGCCGGTCGGCCGCGATGGACGGCGAGGGAGATGCGGAGGACTTCGGCTTCCAGGGCAGGCCGGGCTGGTACGCCGTTTACAGCGACCGGTATCGAACCGCCTGCATCGCGCTGACGCCGCCGAGCGGCTTCACCTATTGGGACAACGGCGGGCTCGGGCAGATCAGCCTGAACCACGGCGGCGAAGGCGCGGAACGGCGGCTCTGCCTCCTTGGTCCGGGAGCCGGGGACGACGGATTTGCCAGGGCCGCCGCGGAGGCCTACGCACAGGGCGTCCGCGTCCGCCCGGCGCCATGAGGCAGTCCGGTTCGAGATCAGCCGGCGGCACACGAGCCGTCGAGCCAGACCACGACGGCGGCCAGCAGACAGACGGCCGCCGTTTCGACGCGTAGCACGTGAGGGGCGATCGAGACGGGCAAGAAGCCGGCCCGCTGCGCCATCTCCACCTCCCGTCGCGTGAACCCCCCGGACGGCCCCACCACCGCGCAGGCCGACGCCGGCTCCGGATCGGCCTCGGACAGGACCTGCCATAGGGGGCGCGCCTCGCCGGTATGGCCGATGAGGAGCAGGCCCTCCCACGCTTCGGCTAGGAAGTCCTCCAGCGGAATCGGCGCGCGGACCTCCGGCACGGTTGTCCGTCCCGACTGCCGGGCCGCGTCTTCGGCCTTGCGCTGCCAGCGCTCCGTGCGTCGGCCTGCCGTTGCGCCGCGGAAGCCCTGAAGTCTTTCGCAGATGAGGGGGTGCAGCGAGGAGACGCCGAGCTCGGTGGCCTTCTCGATCAGGAAGTCCGCGCGCTGGGCCGGTGGCGGCGCAAAGCCCAGGGCCAGCCGCCGCTGCGGTCTGCCGCTTTGCGCGCATCTCTCCATGATGCGGACCTGCGCGGCGGCAGCGTCGGCAACTTCCACGCGCCCGATGACCTCCTGCCCCCGTCCCGTGAAGAGCCGCACGAGGTCGCCGGCCCGGATGCGCAGCACCGTCGTCAGGTGATGGCTCTGTTCAGGTTCGAGCGTTACGACGTTGCCCACGCGGCAGTCCGCGCGGACGAGGAAGCGGCGCAGCTTTTCCGGCTCCGGCATGACGTCGCTCGACGGGAGGCGGAGGGGCTCAAGAAGCGCCGCTATTGTGGGAATCCGGCCCCGGCAAGTCAACCCCCGCCACGTCCCGCTCACGCGCCTCGGGCAGGCGTTCAGAAGCTCCGCGTTGACACGGCTGCACCGACCGATACAATATAGGCGTCCGCGAGGTCGGGCGCGTTTCCGAGCTTTCGCACGGGGCCGGCCCATGCCGTTCGACACGGAGGACAGCGAGGGCAGAGACTCCTCCAAGACTGCCCTGTACCTGGAGGACGTCTTGATCCTGTGGGCAGTTGCAGCGCTGTTCGTTCTCGCCGTGTTCTTCCGGGAGAAGTGGTGGGGGCAGGCGGGGCTGGTTGTCGTTCTGGTCGCGATGGTGGCCGTCTTCATTTTCCGATTTCGCCGCACGCACAGGGCCTTTACGGGACGCCGGTAGCAGGATGCACTTCGGCGCCAGGGATCGCGTGGGATGCAGCAGTGGCAGGCCATAGTGCTGATCATCTTGATCTTCGGCTCGCTGATCTTGTCGCTTTACTGCCTTTTCTTCATGGTGCCCCTCAAGAGATTCTGGGAGCGGGTCCGCTCGCTGGGCGGGGGCATGAAGGGCATCGAGGCGCACGTCAACGGCGTCCTCGATCAGCTCGGCCGCCGGCTTAACGAGGTGGAAAGCAGCGCCGCGCAGCAGATCCAGGAGAGCCGGGAGGCCGCCGAGGCGCCGCTGGAGCGCCTGGCCAAGGACAGCCGGGGCATGCAGCGCGAACTGGAGGTGATGCGCAAGGAGTTGCAGTCACTTCAGGCGCAGCTCCGTGAGGCGAGCGCCGACAACAGGAAGGTGGCCCGCAACACCGAGTCGCTCACCAAGGAGCTTCGGCAACTGCGCAATGACTTCGACGCGCTGGACGTGGAACTGCGCGAATCGGTTCGGCGGCTGGTGGCGGATTCCTTCACCAGCGTCGAAAGCACGGTCCTGTCCGCCCTGGACGCCATTCAGGACGAGATAATCCATCCCACTCCCGGTCGGACGCCCTCCCAGCCGCGCAGCCGACCGGTCCAGCCCGCGCCACGCCTTACCGGCCGTCCCGCCGCCCGAGGGCGAGACAACATCATTACGGTCCATCCGCTCTTCGCGGACCTCAACCAGGGCCAGCAGGAGGAAGAGGACGAAGGCGACCAGGGGGAAGCCGAAGTGCCGCCGGAGGAGAGCGAAGCGGGCCAGCAGGCGGGCGGGACGGCGGACAAGGAGCGGGAATAGGCACAGCAGCCTGGCGAGGGGGGAACGCGCGGGGGCTGGCTCGGGACCGGACGCGCCGCCCGTCAGTCCTCGAAGTAGCGGTAGATAGTTGCGAACGTAAGCGCCAGGATTGCGTACGTGACCGCCCGGAAGCTCTTGTAGATCTTCTCCGGGTCGGGACTCGCCAGGGCGAAGATCACGGCGGTCAACACGCACGCGACTATGAGAACTACGATCACAATCTTACCGAGAGTCCGCGGGCGCATGGTTCGGCTTCTCCTTGGCTGTTCTGGATGGGCAGCACTGACCCCCGAGTCTAGACATACTTGCACGATGTGTCAAGCCCGTACCGGCTGCCAGAGCGGGATGCGCTCTTCCTTTCGGCCGGTCACTGGTCGCCCCGGACCTCGACCTCCGAGGCCTGGAATTTGTGGCGCGCGCCGTCCGCCAGCTCCACCTCTACGGCCTGGTGCAGGATCTCGTAGTCGATGACGATGCCCTCGCCTTTGGCGGTGACGACTTTCGTCCCCCGGCGGGGCAGTTTCTTCTTAAGCTCCTTGTAGAGCCCTTCCTCGAACTTCAGGCAACACTTCAGCCGGCCGCACGTGCCGCTTATCTTCGCCGGGTCGAGCGTGGACTTCTGGTCCTTGGCCAGTTTCATGGGGACGGGCTTGAGCGCGTTCAGGAAGGTGCGGCAGCATAGTTCCTTTCCGCACGGGCCGACCTGGCCCATCAGCCGGGCCTCGTCACGCACGCCTATCTGGCGCATCTCAATGCGGGTGCGGTATTCCTTGGCCAGATCCTTGACCAACTGGCGGAAGTCCACGCGACCGTCGGCCAGGAAGTAGAAGATGACCTTGTTACCGCCGAACAGGTGCTCCACGCCCACCAGCTTCATGGGCAGCTTGTGCTTTATGATCAGACGCCGGCAGCACTTCAGTTCTTCCACTTCCCGCCGGTCAGCGATGTCTCTCTGCTTCTCGTAGTTGCCGGGGGTGGCATTGCGGAGGACCTCGCCGTCGAGTTTCCCTTCGTCGGCTTTCTGTTCTCGCACCAGCACGACGTGGCCCCATTCGACGCCTCGCCCGGTGCGGATGATGACGTCCGAGCCGACCTGGATGCCGTCTTCGGCGACCGAGAAGCGTCCTGTCTTATCCATCACGCCGAAGCGAACGACGGCGATAGCGGCCATTCTCGACTCCAGTCTCCCAGAAAGAACTCCGATTCTATTATAGCGCAAGTCCCGGCGTGTGTTGAGTGAAGGCCGAACACCAGACCTCCCCTGGGACAGCTTTGACAGGGCCCCAGGGCGCTTCTATAATCTGTAGGACCTTTGGCCGGCGCGTCCTTTTCCCGTCCAAAATCCCCCGGGGAGGGCTTTTTGACCTGCCGGGCCTTCATCATTGGTCTCCTGGCTGTGGCCGGCCTGGCCCTGCTTGATCCATACACGTCGTTCATCAAGGGCTACGGCTGGTTGACGGCCTCATGCTTCCCGGGCGGTCCCGTCCTGGTCCTGGTGCTGTTGACGGTCGGCGTGAACGTTCTGATCAAGCTAGTGCGCCGCCGCTGGGCGTTCACGCAGGCCGAACTCATGCTCGTCTGGTGCATGCTGATCGTCTCCTGCGCCATCCCCTGCGAGGGCATCGGGCGGTACTGGTACAACCTGCTGGCGGGCGGCCCCTACCTGGCCAGGCGCACCGATCTCTACTGGGAGGACGACGGGTCCCTGACGCGCGCTCCGGAAGGGCTGGTGCTCAGCAAGAACCCGGCGTCATTTGCTGCCAAGCAATACTACGAAGGCTCGGAGGGAGGGCGCGTGCCGTGGCACCTCTGGCTGGGTCCGCTCGCGCAGTGGACGATCTTCCTGACGCTGATGTCCATCGCGGTGATATGCCTGTGCGCCATTCTGAGGCGCCAGTGGGTGGACGCGGAGCGGCTGATGTTTCCGCTGGCGCGCGTTCCCCTCGAATTCACCGAGGGGAGCGCGAAGGGCGGCCTGCTGCCTGCCCTTTTCACCGACCGGGCCTTCCTTGTCGGCCTGCTTGTCAGCGGGGCGTTCCGGTTCGTGCGCGCGTTGCCGTTGCTGTTCGGGAAGGACAGCGGGTGGGTCATCCAGATTCCCATTCGGGACGTGTTGGAGGGCACGCCGTTGGCGCACATGGACTTCTCCAACTTCGACTTGTGGCCGTCGGCATTGGGGTTCGCATTTCTGGTGCCGGCGGACGTGTCCCTGAGCGTCTGGTTCTTCTTCCTGTTCAGCAGGGCGGAGCTTCAGGCGGCCTACTGGCTGGCCGTCCCCCGGGCGTGGGGAACGTGGAGCCCCCTGATGAGATGGCAGCAGGTGGGTGCGTATCTCGCGTTCACGGTCGGCATGCTCGTCGTGGCGCGCCGGCACCTGCTCGGCGTTTTTCGCAAGGCGCTGGGCATGCGCGGCGGCACGGACGACCGGGGAGAACCCATGGCCTACTCCGTTGCCTTCTGGGGGTTCGTGCTCTCCATCGCCGGCTGCCTGGCGTGGTACGTGCACTACGGCGTGAGCCTTCCGATGGCGGCGGCGGTGTTGGCACTGCTGTTCTGCTCGTTCCTGGTCTATGCCCGGATCGTGGCGCAGGGCGGGCTGTACGTGAGCCGAAACCTGTGGATCCTGCCCACGGTGCTTCACAGCGCCACCGGCAGACTGGCCGGCGCCGGCGCCGTCATCGCCAGTATGCAATCCTGGCTGCTGCTGACCGGAACGACCGTCATGCTTTCTCCCATGGCGATCCACGCGTTCCGCATCTCAGAGGTCTTCAAGAGAAGGAAGCGGCTGCTCCCGCTGGCCATGATCGCCGCCATCCTCGTGGCCATACCGTGCACCACGTACACCACGCTGACGCAGGCCTACCGTCACGGGGCCCTGAACTTCAATGACACCTGGTCGGTCAGGGACGTGCCGAAGGGAGCCTTCGACACGGCCCATCGCATCATCACGCAGCCCGGGCAGTCGGCCGAGCCCTACTGGGAGGCGCTCGGGTTCGGCGCCATCATCACCGGCTTCGTGATGCTCATGCGCGCCCGGCTCTACTGGTGGCCCATCCATTCGATCGGCCTTCTGGCGTGCAGCAGTTGGCATGCGCACCGGCTTTGGCTGCCGTTCCTGCTGGGATGGCTCACAAAAGTGGGCATCATGAAGCTGTCCGGCGGCCGGCTGCTCAGGGATGCGCGGCTCTTTTTCATCGGCCTGATCGTCGTCGAGTTCTTCGTCAGTGGCGTTTCGGCCATCGTGCGGACGATCACACACGGCGCCTGCCCCGGCTTCTAAGCTCGTTCCCTTCATTGGGCCTTCAGGGGTGGGGGGCTTTGACGGCTGCGGTTCAGGGCGGCATCGGCATGGCGCGGCACCAGCAGCGTGATCGTCGTCGTTCTCGTGCTCGTCCTCGGTCGGTTCTTCGTCCTTGGGCGCGCTTGCCGCAACGGCAAAGCGGCGGCAGGCCGCCGCACTCCAAAGCCGCCGGGCACGCCCTCCCGTGAGCCCCGCAGCCTGGGCGCCGTGCGGCGGCGGGCGGCACATCCGTAGCCGAGGGCGCCAGGGCCCGGAAGGCCCCGCTCCCTTCTTTGACGCGGGCGCTGCCGTGTCGTATCCTCTCTGCTCTCCTCGTTCCCATGCACAGGGTTCACCGACACCGAGATGACGTGGCGGGCTTTCATCATCGGTATCCTGTTCGTAGCGGGCATGGCCTGCTTTGAGCCATACGTCAGCCACGGCAAGGGGTGGGGCGGCTTCAGCAGCAGCTCGTTTCCCGGGGGCCCCGTTCTGGTAATCGTCGTGCTGACGGTCGGCCTGAACGTGCTGATCAAGCTGGTCCGGCGCGCCTGGGCGCTGAAGCAGGCCGAGCTGATGCTCGTCTGGTGCATGCTCATCGTGGCGGCGACGTTCCCCGGGGACGGCATTGCCCGCTTCTGGTACCCGCTGCTCGCCTCGGGGCCCTACCTGGCGCGGCGCGCGGACCTGGCGTGGGAAGAGGACGGCGCGCTGACCTACGCGCCCCAGAAGCTCGTGCTGAGCAAGAGCCCCCGATCCGTCGCCGCCAAGCAGTACTACGAGGGCGCCGAGGGGCGGGTGCCCTGGCGGTACTGGTTGACGCCGCTGGCCCACTGGACCGTGTTCTTCATCCTGCTCTACCTGGTCGTCTTCTTTCTCATGGCCATCCTCAGGAGGCATTGGGTCGAGTCGGAGCGGCTGATGTTTCCGCTGGCACGCGTTCCCCTCGAATTCACCGAGGGGAGCGAAGGCAGCGGCCTGCTGCCCGGTATCTTCCGAGAGAAGGGCTTCCTGATCGGCCTGGCGGTCGCCTTCGCCTTCCGGCTCTTCCGCGCCCTGCCGCTGTTCTTCGGCAAGGAGAGCGTCATTCCGCTGGCGCTCCCCTTGAGGGATATATTTGCTGAGACGCCGTTCCAGCCGATGAGCTTCGACAACATCAACCTGTGGCCGTCGGCAATTGGGTTCGCCTACCTGGTGCCGGCCGACGTGTCGCTGAGCGTCTGGTTCTTCTACTGGTTCGCGCGGATGGAACTGATGGCCACCAACTGGGTGGGTCTGCCGCAGTACGGGGGCACGTACGGCCGCCTGATGAGCTGGCAGCAGGCCGGCGCCTACATCGCCTTCACCGTGGGCACGCTGTTCATGGCTCGCCGGCATCTGCTGACGGTGCTGCGGAAGGCGCTCGGCCTGGTCCGCTTCGACGATTCGGAGGAACCCGTCGGCTACAGGCTGGCGTTCTGGGGCCTGGTCCTATCCGTGGCCGGCTGCCTGGGCTGGTACGTCTATCACGGCATGAACTTGGCGGCCGGGGCGGCCGTCTTCGCCCTGATCTTGTGCTGGTACCTGGTCTACGCCAGGATGGTGGCGCAGGGGGGGCTCTACGTTGGCCGTACCATATGGCGGTTGGGAAGCGTGGTGCACGGCGTCAGCGGCGGGCACCTTTTCACGGGCGCGGGGGCCGTTATCTCCAACATTCAGGACACGCTGCTCGTGACCGGCGGCACCACGTTTCTCGCGCCGATGGCCATGAACGCGTTCCGGATCTCGGAGGTCTTTGAGAAGCGTAGGCGCCGGCTGCTGGTTCCCGTTCTGATGATTGCGTTCCTGGTAGCGCTCGTCTTAGGCACTTACTCGGCCCTGACGACCGCCTACACCCTTGGGGCGGCCAACATGGCGGACCCCTGGTCCCAGGAGCGTGAGCCCAGGTGGCAGTTCGACAAGGCCGACAGGATGATTAAGCAGCCGAGCCAGTCCGCCGAGGCGTACCCGGGGCCGCTCCTTATCGGCGCGGCCGGTATGGGTTTCATGATGCTCATGAGGGCGCGGCTCTACTGGTGGCCCATCCACGCCATCGGGCTCTTGACGTGCAGCAGTTGGCATGCGCACCGGCTCTGGCTGCCGTTCTTCCTCGGGTGGCTGACGAAAGTGTGCATCATGAAGTTCAGCGGGGGACGGCTGCTCAGGCATGGGCGCTACTTCTTCATTGCCCTCATCATCGTGGAGGCATTCGTGGGCGGCGTCTCCACCATCGTGCGCGCGATCACGGCGGGCGCCGTGCCCGGTTTCTGAAGTGCGGCCATTCATACGTCGCCGGTGAGGGGGCTTCGACTGCTGCGGCTCAGGGGGCATCGGCATGCCGCGGCACCGCTGAGTATCGGCCTCACCAGCGCCGGTCCGTATCGTGCGGGACGACGTCGCCCGTCTCCAGCAAGAACGTCAGCAGGCGCTCCTTCAGTTGGGCGAGCACCTCCCCGTATGCCGGGTCGTCGATGACGTTCCTGAGTTCCATTGGGTCATCGCGCAGGTCGTAGAGCTCGTCGCTCTCGTAGAGACGGCGCACGTACTTGTGGTCGCGGGTGCGGCACATGACGGCCTTCGAGTGCTCGGGTCCCTCCTGCTGCTGCCAGACCAGGCGGGGCCAATAGAGGCCGTCGGGATCCTGCTTGCTCTCCAGTTCCATGCAGTGCGTCTCGCCGTGCAGCCTGCCGCCTTCGCAGAAGACGGCGTCGCGATGCTCGTCCGCCTCTCCGGTCAGCAGGGGCATGAGGGAGCGGCCGAAGTGCGTGTAGTCCGGCTCGATGCCCGCCAGTTCGAACACCGTGGCCGGGAAGTCCACCAGCTCGACCAGCGCATCGCACACCCGCGGCTGCACGTCCGCCCACGCCGGGGGCTTGATGACGAAGGGCACGCGGGACAGCACGTCCTCGAACGTGTTCTGCGTCTTCTCGACCAAGCCGTAATCCCCCGTGAAATCCCCGTGGTCGCTGAAGAAGAACACGGCCGTGTCGTCGTAAATGCCCGCCTCCCTGAGCGCATCCATCACCAGGCCGAACTGGTGATCGGTCCTGGCGCACATGCCGTAGTAGGTGGCGCGCAGTTCGGCCCAGCGCTCTTCGCTCCAGCCTGCAAGGCCCTGCTTCTCATAGATGCCCTTGAGCAGGCTGGGCTTGCCGCGCCAGCCCTCGGGTGTCGGCGCACGCGTTGGCACCTTGCCCCGATCGATCAGGGAGTACCACGGCTCCTCGACCGCGTACGGCGGATGGGGATACGTCAGCGCGAGGAAAAGGCATAGCGGCCTGTCCTTCGGCGCGTTCTTGATGAAGTCCACCGCTCCCTGCACCACGGCCCAGTCGCCGTCGTAGTAGATGTCCTCGTCGCCGGTGTCCAGCTTGCCCACGTAGAAGGAGTAGAAGCCGTCGCCGTCCTTGGGGCCCCGCCATTCGTGGGCGCGGTCCATCTGCCAGGTCGGCCTGGGGCGGCGCTCGGGGCGGAAGCGGACGTCGCAGTAGGGGTCCTGCGCGTTCTGGCCCGGGGTCAGGTCGTTCTTCCCACCCCACCATACCAGGTAGCCGGCGTCCTTGAGGATCTTCAGCAGCACCGGTTCGTCATCCCGCAGCATGTGGAACATGGTGCGGTGCCCGCGCACGTGCGGATACCAGCCCGTCATGAAAGAGCATCGGCTCGGAGTGCAGACGGGATTCTGGGTGAAGGCCCAGCGGAAGGAGACGCCGTCGCTCTCCGCCACGCGGTCCAGGTTGGGCGTGACGGCGCAGGGGTTGCCCACGTGTGCGAGCGCCTCGCCGCGCCACTGGTCGGGATTGAAGATGATGATGTGGGGCCGTTGGGCCATGTGTTGGTCCCTCCATACAATGCTTCGGTGTCTGCCCCGCCGTCAGGCGTTCTCCTCATCGGTCACGTCGCCCTTGAGCTGGACCTTCGGTGCGGGTCGCGGCCGGCTGACGAGGTCACGCGCCATCGGGGTGAGCGTGCGCTCCGGCTCTTCGGCGTCGAAGCCCTCCAGGAACTCGTGCAGCACACGTCCTTCGCTCTGTGCGGGCGGTCCGATGCCGAGCAGGTGCGCCAGGGTCGGGGCAACGTCCACCGTGCGCCGAGAGCCCTTCCGAGCCGGTTCCTCGCGAACGCCCGCGCGGACGCCCGGGCCCGCCATCAGCAGCATGGCGTAGACTGAGGACACTTCCGTTTCGTAAGTGGGGATCATGGGGCCGTGGTTGCCGCCGGTGCAGGGGAAGACGACGCGCTCCTCGCCCATGCTCAGGACTTGCGGCCCGGACCACCGATAGCCGCCCGCGTAGCAGAAGACGAGGTCGCCCACGTGCTCCCCCGCCAGGCCCACCACAGGCGCCTCTTCCCTGGTCAGCACGAACGAGAAGACGTGCGCGCCCGTGTCGGGGTCCTTGATGTCGCGCATGGTCTTCTGGACTTCGGCCCGCAGGGCCTCATAGTCGGCGGGCGGGACGACGCCGGTTGACTCGCGGCCCTGCAGGTTGATCCACAGGTGGTTCTGGTCGATGAACAGGGCGCTCTCTTGCCAGTTGACGCCCTTCCCGTCCGGCGTCAGCCTCAGCCATCCCCTGTCCTTGAACGCGTTCACGAGGGCGACGGCCTTCTTGTTGGCCGGCATACCGTGATCCGTCGCGACCGCGATGACGTTCTCGTCCGGGGGGAACCTCTTGTGGAACTCGCCCAGGAAGCGGTCGATCGCGCCGTAGTAGTCGCGGAGCTGGCGCCAGCCCTCTTCCGCCTTCTCGGGCGTGTACTCCGTGCCCTCCGGATCGACCCACGGCACCAGCGTATGCCCGACCAGGTCCGGCAGGTGCCAGTGCAGGTAGAGAAGCTCGGCCTCCGTCCGATCCATGGCGATGCGGGCGGCCTCGGCCCACCAGACGGCTTCGTCCGCGAGCGCTTCGTCCACGGTCTGCCAGTCCAGAAGGCCCCGGGCGACGTGCAGTTGCGCCGTCATCGTGGCATGCACGTACGGGCCGAGCTCCTCGACAAGCTCCGCGCCTACTTCGATGTCGGAACAGAACCTGCCGTCGGTTGGAAACGCCTCGCTCCGGTAGAGTCGGAACCGCTTCGCGTCCGGCGAGCACTCGACCAGCTTGAAGCGCAATGCGCCTTCGACCTGTCCCATCTCACCGGTGCGGAAGTCCGCACGAAGCCATTCGCTCCACTGCCCGAGCGCGAGCCGGGCCAGCGGGTCGGCCCCGTCCTTCGACTGGCACAGAGTCAGCGTGTTGTAGGTTTCGCCCTTCGCGGTGAGCAGGGCGTGGTAGACGGGCCCGCTCCCGGCGGACGCCGGCTCGACGCGGATTTCGGCCTCCAGGGGCGGCAGGCTCGACTCGGGCAGGTTCTCCCATTCTTCCGCTTCTTGCCAGGCGATTGGCTGGCCGGCCTCGGCCTCCAGGTTGTGGTAGACGGTCGGCGGCGCGATGTCGTAGTAGGAGCGCGCCGGCTGGTAGAGCCGGTCTATGTGGAGGGCCCGGTCCGTGGTGGGCGGGTAGCCGGCGTAGTTCATGACCACGCTGCGCTTGCCGCTTCGGGCCGCGGCTTCCCAGATGTACTCGGCCATGCACAGGCCGGAGTTGAACGCTTCGTCCCTGTGGCTCTCGGCGGCCGGGTCGGTCGGCCGGTGCGCGCCCCAGACGGTGATGCTGTGCCGCCCCGGCGTCGCACCGGTCGCTATCGTGTGCCAGTTCGCCGGCGTCTGAGCGGGGATGGCCGAGAGCAGTCGCGTGAAGCACCCCCGCTCGAACAGGCGGTCGAAGTTGGGTAGCAGGCCTTCCTCGCGGAACTTCTCCACCATATTCGGCACGAGGGCGTCGAGCCCCAGCATGAGCACCTTGCCAGCCATGTTGCCTCCTTTGTGCGGCGGAACGGGCGATTCTAGCCTACGCCCGGCAAGCGGGCAAGCTGCGTTCATCTGCCTCATGCGCCAGCCCTTGCGAGAAGGCCCGGCCTGACGTTCTGTGGAGTTCGTGGCGCACGCCCCATATAATGCGGCCCGCCATCGTTGCTTGAGGGAGGTGTTCGTGGATACACAGCACCTGGAAGGCCTGCTGGCCGCGCCGCCCACGCCGATGCGGGCAGACGGCAGCGTCGAATCGGTGAGGGTCGGAGAACTGCTCTGCATGCTGACGGCGAACGGTGTGCGCGGGGCGTTTGTCTGTGGCACGACCGGTGAAAGCATGTCGCTGACCGTTCAGGAGCGACGCCGCGTCGCGGAACGCTGGTGCGCGCTGGCCGAAGGCGAGTTCGTCGTCATCGTCCACGTGGGACGCAACTGCCTGGCAGACAGCAAGGAGCTGGCCGCGCACGCGCAGCAGACGGGCGCATACGGCATCGCCGCCATGGCGCCCAGCTTCTTCAGGCCGGACCGCGTCGAGGAGCTCGTCGCGTTCTGCGCGGAGGTGGCGTCGGCCGCGCCCGAGATGCCCTTCTACTACTACCACATGCCGTCGATGACGAACGTCGCCATCCCGGTCACCGACTTCATGCAGGCCGCGACGGACCGCATCCCGACGCTGGCCGGCTGCAAGTTCACCTACGAGGACCTGATGGATTACGGCCGATGCCTGGTCCTCGAGGACGGGCGGCTCGACATGCTGTTCGGGCGGGACGAGATGCTCCTGTCGGCACTGGCCCTTGGCGCGCGGGGGGCCATCGGCACGACCTACAACTTCGCGGCGCCCCTCTACGTGCGCATCATGGAGGCCTACAAGAGGGGCGACATGGCCGCCGCCCAGGAGGACCAGTCGCGGGCCAGGGAGATGGTGGCCGTGCTGGGAAGGCACGGCGGCCTGGCTGCCGTCAAGCCCATCATGCAGATGATCGGCCTGGACTGCGGCCCGCCCCGGCTGCCGCTCCGCCGGCTTGACGAGGCGGAATGCGGGGCGCTCCGTGCCGACCTGGAGGCCGTCGGCTTCTTCGACTACTGCTGCCGTGCCTGATCCCGCTATCGGGGGTTTGAACGCGTGAGGCCCACCGCCATGATTCTGGCCTGGCTGGCAATTGCTGCGAGCGGCGCGCTTGCCGCTCCGGCTTCCGAGGGCGCCGCCTTCTACGTGGCCCCGGACGGGAGCGACTCCGGCGCGGGGACGGAGTCGGCTCCGTTCGC
>CAYUDW010000008.1:26536-39026 GCA_964442595.1 uncultured candidatus Brocadiaceae bacterium | reverse complement strand
TTCAGGCAGGCCGTCGGCAGGACGTCGAGCGCGCCGCCGCGCTGCTGCGCCAGGGTCGGATCGTGGCCTTCCCGACCGAGACCGTCTACGGCCTGGGGGCTCGGGCGGACGACGCAGAAGCCGTCGAGGAGCTGCGGCGCGTGAAAGGGCGACCGGGTGGCAAGCCGTTCGCCGTGCTGGTGCCGGCCCTGGAGGCGGCGCGGCAACACGGGGTCTTCGGGCGGGTGGCGGAGAGGCTGGCCGCCGCCTTCTGGCCGGGGCCGTTGACGCTGGTCGTGCCGGACGGCAGGGGAGGGGACATCGGCCTCAGGTGCCCCGACTGCGAGGCGACGCTGGAACTGCTCCGGCTCACCGGCTTCCCGGTGGCGGCGCCCAGCGCCAATGTTAGCGGGCGCCCGCCCGCGACGACGGCGGATGAGGTGATCGAGTCCTTCGATGGCCAGATCGCGGCGGTCCTGGACGGCGGCCCGTGCCGGCTGGGCGCGCCGAGCACGGTCGTCCGCGTGCTCGGGGAGGCCGTCGAGGTGCTCAGGCAAGGCGCCTTGTCGCCGGACGAGCTACACGCCCTGCTGTCAGACGATGGCTGACGTCGGCGGGGCGAAACAGAGCGGGGAGGCACCAATCCGGCGTCAGGGGGGGATGGTGGGTGGAGCCGGGATCGAACCGGCGACACCAGGATTTTCAGTCCTGTGCTCTACCAACTGAGCTATCCACCCCCACGAACGAGCGATTCTACGCCCCCCGGTCGTCAGGTGTCAAGAGACCTGCGGCGCTCGCAAGCGGCCGGTCGCTCACCCCTCAGCCTTTGCCCGCACAAGTTGCCTGGCCTTCTCGAACGCCTCGTCCAGGCGCTGCGTGTCCGGCCCCCCGGCCTGCGCCAGGTCGTCCCGGCCGCCGCCGCTGCCGCCCACGATCGAGGCGGCCTCCTGGGCGATCTCCCGGGCGCTCATGCCGCGCTCGATCAGATCCTGCGAGAGGCCGGCCACCAGTGAGACCTTTCCCCCGTCGGTCGATGCCAGCAGGCAGGCCAGGCTCGAGTTATTCCGGCGAAGCACGTCGGCCGCGCTGCGCAGCTCGGCGTGGCCGCCTTCCATGGTGGCCAGCACGAGGCGGACGTCGCCGATCTGCTCGGCTTGCTCGATCAGCCCGCCCGAAGCCATCTGCCTGGCGGCGCGCTGTTTCTCCCGCTGCAGGTCCTTCTGCAGGGAGCGGATCTCTTCGAGCAGCTCGCCGGCGCGGCGAAGCACGTCCTGATCTTGCGTGTTAAGCGTCTCGCAGAGCTGGCCGATCTGCTCCTCCCGGTGACGCAATCTGTCCAGAACGCCACGGCCGGTGACGCCCTCGATGCGGCGCACGCCGCCCGCCACGCTGCTCTCGTGCGTTATGCGCAGCAGGCCGATCTGGCCCGTTCGCTCGCAATGAGTGCCCCCGCACAGTTCGCGGCTGTAATCGCCGATGCTGATCACGCGGACGATGTCCCCGTATGTCTCGCTGAACAGGGCGGTTGCGCCCATCTCCCTGGCCTCGCTGAGGGGCATGCGCGTGCTGGTGACCGGCTCGTCCTCCAGGATTCGGACATTGACGAGGTCCTCCACCTGAAGCAACCGGTCCGGGCCGAGCTCGGTCGGGTTGGAGAAGTCGAAGCGCAGCCGCTCCGCCGAGACGTGCGATCCGCTCTGCGTCGCGTGCTCGCCCAGGACGCTGCGCAGGGCATAGTGGAGCAGGTGCGTGGCCGTGTGGTTGCGGGCCACGGCCATGCGCTGATCCTTGTCCACGGAGCACATCACGGGCTGCCCGACTTCGAACCGACCCCGCTTCACCTGGCCCGTGTGCAGGAAGAAGCCCCGTTCCCGACTTGTGGTGCCGAACTCGAACTCCGCCTCCCCGCCCTCCTCGGGGGTGATCCTGCCCCGGTCGCCCGTCTGCCCTCCCGCCTCGCCGTAAGCGGGGGTCCGATCCAGGACGATGGTAACCTCGTCGCCTTCGTCGGCCGAGTCGATGAGTTCATCGCCGTGGATGATGCCGATGACGGTCCCCGAGCTCTCGAGGGTGGCGTAGCCGGTGAACTCCGTCGCCCCATGTGCGTCCTGGAGGCGGGACAAAGGCCCCGTGACGAAGACGGCGTCCGCGAACGAGGCGCCCTTCTTCGAGAGTTGCTGGTGGGCCTCCATCTCCCGCAGGAAGCCCTGCATGTCCACCTGCATTGCCTCTTCGGCCAGGATGGATTCGGTCATCTCTACCGGGAACCCGTAGGTCTGGTAGAGGTCGAAGACCTGCTTGCCCCGCAGCACCGTGCCCCGCTGCCTCTTGAGGGCGGCGATCTGCTGCGAGAGGAGGGTCGAGCCGCGCTTCACCGTCTTCTGGAAGGATCGCTCCTCCTCTGCTATGACCGTCTCGATGTGGGCGCAGCTCTCGGCCAGTTCCGGGTAGGGGTCACCGAAGGACTCGACAACGGGCTCGATCAGCCGGGTCATGAAGGGCTCGGTCACCCCGAGCTGGAAGGCATCGCGAACCGCCCTGCGCAGCAATCGGCGCACGACATAGCCGCGCTCCTCGTTGCTGGGAATGACCCCGTCGGCGATGCAGAAGACCACGGCCCGCACGTGGTCCGCGATCCGGCGCATGTATCTGGCGGCCTGATCCCCTCTTGCCGGCTTGCGGCCGCACACGTCGGCTATGGCATCCATGAGGGGCCGGAATATGTCGATCTCGAAGTTGCTCTCGACCCCCTGCGTCACGGCGGCGATGCGCTCCAGGCCCATCCCCGTGTCGATGTTCTGCATCGGCAGGGGGTCGAGCGAGGCGTCTTCTTTACGGTCGTATTGCTGGAAGACCAGGTTCCAGACCTCCACGTAGCGCCCGCATTCGCAGGACGGATCGCACGTGGGTTTGCCGCACCCGCCGCCCCTGTCGACGAAGATCTCGGTGCACGGGCCGCAAGGCCCGTTAGGGCCCTCGGTCCGCGCGTTGGGCGGCCAGAAGTTCTCGTCCTCGCCGAATTGGAACACCTTCTGCTCGGGTACGCCGATAACATCCTGCCAGACCTGCCGGGCCTCCTCGTCGCCCTCGTAGATGCTGACGACCAACTGCTCGGGCGGCACGCCCATCTCTTCCAGCAGGAACTGCCACGCCCACTCGATGGCTTCCTTCTTGAAGTAGTCGCCGAAGGAGAAATTGCCCAGCATCTCGAAGAACGTTTGATGGCAGGCTGTCTTGCCCACCTTCTCGATGTCGCCCGTCCTGAGGCATTTCTGGCAGGTGGCCGCCCGCTTCAGCGTCCTGTCGCCCCGCCCGTAGAACTCGTCCTTGAACTGGTTCATGCCGGCCGGCGTGAACAGGACGGACGGGTCGTCGGTCGGCACCAGGGAGGCAGGGGGGCAGACCCGGTGATCGAGTGACCTGAAGAACTCCAGGAATCGCTTGCGAATCTCGTCTGTCTTCATCTGGTCGTCGTCCACAAAGGCAGGCAAAGGCAGGAAAGCCGCCGGCAGCCACCGGACAGGCAGGCGGAGCGCAGCCATCTCCAACTGCACCCTCGCCGCGCGGCGTCGATTCACGATAGGTTAGCAGTTGGCGCGCAGACGGTCAAGCGATGCGGAGTGGCAAGGGAAGGGGGCAGTTCCCCCCTTGACAGATGAACAAATATTCAGTATATGAATATGTATTCACATAGTGGGTCACCGTTCACAAAGAACGCCATGAGCGAACTGAGCCGCAAGGACAGGGAAAAGGCGGAGCATCGGAGGCTCATACTGGAAGCCGCCGAAAGGGTGTTCGCGCAGAAGGGCTTTCACGCCGCCACCGTCCACGAGATCGCCGAGCTGGCCGAGTTCTCGGTGGGCTATCTGTACAACCAGTTCGAGAACAAGACGGACCTGTTCCTGGAGCTCGTCGACATGCGGGCTGCGCAGTACATGGCTGACGTGGAGGAACGGCTGAGTCGGGAGGAAGACATCGTGGGCAAAGTGCGCACCGCGATTGCCGCCAAGCTGGGATTCTTCAGGCAGCACAAGCAGTTCTTCCTGATCTTCACGCACCTTGTGGCCGAAGAGAGGACGGAGGGGCCCGTTGCCATGTCGGAGAGGTGCGGACGCCGGTACCGCGACTACATGGCGCGGCTGGCCGCCATCTTTGCCGAGGGCATTGTCGAGGGCATCTTTGCCGAGGCCGATCCGACGGCGCTCGTGTTGTGCATGGAAGGAATGACGAACAGCATCATTGCCTACTGGGTCCATGGGGGCGGCAAGGAGGAGGAGGCGGCGACGCCCGAGCTGGTGCAGAAGGTCTTCCTGGAGGGAGTCCTGGCGAGAGGAGATCGAGAATGAAAGCTGCCACCCGAAGGTATGGGGGTCTGGTCGTCACCGTCATCCTGCTGCCCGGCCTGCTGGGCTGCTTCCCTCCGCGCAGCGAGATCTACTCCGAGCTGAACCGCAGCCGCTTGAGCGCCTACACGCGGTGGCAGTGTGAAACGGGCGAGGAAGAGAAGCTCCCGCGCATGCAGGGCAACCTGAGTGCTGAAGACGCCATCAAGGTAGCCCTTACCTACAGCCCGGCGCTCGCGGCGGTGCTGGAGGAGAAGGAAAAGGCGCGCGGAGAGGTGCTGCGTGCCTATGGCGAAGCGCTCCCGAGCGTCGACTTGAACGCGGACTACACCCGGTATGACGAGGTGAGCACCCTCGGATCTCCCTCCGGCTCCTATGCGTACGGCGACAAGAACAATTGGTCCTATCAGATCAGCGTGACCCAGCCCCTCTACAAGGGCGGAAGCATCCCGGCGGCTATCAGGGGAGCGCAACTGGCGCGGTTCCTCAGCGACGAGACGGTGCGTCGGGCCGTTCAGGACGTCATCCTGGCGGTGGCGCGCGCCTACTACGACGTACTGCTCGCCGAGCGGCTCTACGAGGTGCAGGAGCAGGCCCTCGTCTTCGCGGAGGCAAACCTGAAGGACGTGCTCGCCCGCGAGCAGGCCGGCGTGGCCGTGCCGTTCGACACGTTGCGGGCCCGGGTCGAGGTCTCCAATGTCAGGGCGGACCTGATCCGGCAGCGTAACCTGCTCAACCGCGCGCGCACGGCGTTGTTCCTGACGATGGGTGTCTCTCAGAGAAGCGTCGTCACTCTGAAGGACGAACTGACGTACGTGCAGATGGCCCCGTCCTTTGAAGAGGCGGTCGAGACGGCGTTCATGAACCGGCCCGAGCTGTACCAGGGAGAGCTTGACGTGCGGCTCCAGGAGGAGGCCCTCCGCGTCTACCGCAGCGACTACCTGCCCAGCCTGGAAGCCTGGGGCTGGCACAAGTGGGCAAAGCCCGACCCGCACGACCCGGTGAACATCGAGTGGGACACGCAGTGGATGGCCGGCCTGCGCCTGACGTGGGCGCTGTTCGACGGGCTGCGGCGGGAGGGCCAGATCATCCGCCAGAAGGCGCAACTGCGCCAGAGCGCCCTCCAGCTCAGTGACGCCGAGCAGCGCATCCTGGAAGAGCTCCGCAGCGCCATCTACGACGTTTACGACGCCCGGGAGCTGGTGGAGTCCCAACGGTTGAACATCGAGCGCGCCAACGAGGCGCTGCGTCTGGTCGTGCTGGGAGCCAGGGAGGGCATCAACACCGAGCTGGAGGTGTTGGACGCGCGCTCTGCGCTGACGCGGGCGCGGGGCCTCTACTTCGAGGCGCTCCATGCGCACGTCACGGCCCGGCTGGCGCTTCAGCGCGCGATGGGCATACTGGGACCGCCGCCCGGCGCCGATCGTGTCCCTGAGAAGGTGCCCGCACCCGGCGTGATCGAGGCGTTCATGGCGGCCGCCCCCGAAGGTGAGCGCCCCGCCCCTCAGGCCGGTCAGGATGGCGGCGCAGAGAGATGAGACGATCCGGCGCCGGCTCCTCTGACCGGCGGTCCGACAAGCTGGGAGAATCCACAATGCGCCTTATCAAGGTCTTGCTGACGACCGCTGCGGTGGTGCTCGTGGCGGGGGTTGTGCTCGGGGTGCCGATCCTCTACTCGCTGGGCAGGCCCCGGATGCGGGCCGTCAGCATCGAGAAGATCCAGGCCCGGGAGGGGATACCCGTCGAGGTTGTGCGTCCTGTCGAGATGGAGTTCACGGACTACTTCCACTGCGACGGGGAGGTGGTGGCCGACGTGCGGGCGATGCTGCGCGCGAAGGTGGACGAAGTGGTGGAGGCGGTGCACGCCCGGGTCGGCGAACCCGTCCACAAGGGGCAGGTGCTGGTCGAGTTCCGCACGACGGACCTTGAGGCGGCCATTCAGGCCGCCGAGACGGCGTTCGAGGAGGCGCAGAGCAACTACAAGCGGTATGCGTCCCTGCTCGATCAGCGGGTGATATCCGAGGATCGACTCGAGCAGGCGCGCACTCAGCGGGACAATGCCGCCGCCGCCCTGCGCGCGGCCAGATCCCGGCTCACGTTCGCCGAGGTTGCCTCGCCCGTAGACGGCATTGTCGAGGAGCGCTGGGTCGAGCCCGGCGAGTATAAGGGGCTGGGCAAGGAGCTCATCAGCATTGTCGACCTGTCGACCGTGGAAGTGGCCGCCCTGGTGCCCGAACAGGAGGTGGCGGGCCTGTCCGTCGGGACGGCGGGGGAGTTCCAGCTCGAGTCGACGGACGAATGGCTCAAGGGGCGCGTCAGCCGGATCAGCCCGTCCACGCAGGACCCCAATCGCTTCTTCGACGTGTTTCTTAAGGTCGAGAACAGGCAGACCAACGCCGGCTGGCTCATGCGGCCGGGCATGTACGCGGAGGTGCGCTTCCCGCTTGGGGAGGCCCGGCGGGCCGCGGCCATCCCTGACTACTGCGTCGTGCTTGAGGGGGACTCGCAGGTCGTCTACCTGATCCGGGCCGACACGCAGCAAGTGCCGGTGGAGAACCCCGACAGCGCCGAGAAGGCGCCTGCCGAGGTCGGGTTCGTCGGCCGGCTGGAGCTGGGTCTCCAGAGGGTAGGGGGGGTCGGCGCCGCCATGTTGCGCAAGCTCCGCAAGCAGGAGGAGGCGCAGCAGCAGCCCGAATACCGCGACGTCGAGGTGCAGGTCGCGCGCAGACTGGTCGTGCGGGAAGGGCTCCGCCAGGAGGGCTTCGTCCAGTTGGTCGATGACCCGGTGAGCGAGGATGACCTGGTCATAGTCAGGCCGCGTGAGGCCATACGGGACGGGTTGAAGGTGCAGATCGTCAACGACGGGAGCGCGGGATGATCGAGATACTGGTCCGGCGCCGCGTGCTCACCACCGTCCTGGTGCTCATCGCCGTGATACTGGGCGTGCTGGCGTACGTGGGGCTGGGGGTGCGCCGTTTCCCGCAGATCGAATTCCCCTTCATCACCGTGGTTACGGTCTACCAGGGGGCGAGCCCGGCCGAGATCGAGACGGAGATCACCAAGCGCATCGAGGACGCCGTCGTCACGGTATCGGGCATCGAGCACATAACGTCCAGCTCCCAGCAGGGCCTGTCGCTGGTCTTCATCGAGTTCGGGCTGGACGAGGACGTCGACATCAAGGCCGTCGACGTGCGCAACAAGATAGACCGGATCACGTATCTGCTGCCCGAGGGGGCCCAGGACCCGATACCGGAGAAGTTCGAGGTGGGCGCCTTCCCGATCATGGACCTGGCCCTTTACGGTCCGCAGGACGCCAACGAGCTCTACCGCGTGGCCGACGAGGAACTCGAGCCGCTGCTGTCGCAGATACCCGGCGTGGCCGACATTGCCCTGACAGGCGGCCAGGAGCGGGAGATCCAAGTGCTCCTGGAGGCGCGCAAGCTCCGCAAGCACCGCCTGTCCGTCGGGGCGGTTGTCGCGGCGCTTCGCGCGGCGAACGTGGACGTGCCGGCCGGCCACATCACGCAGCCGGGCCGGGAGTACGTGATCCGCACGCCGGGTCGCCTCAAGCACGTGGACGAGATCGAGAGCATCCGAGTGCCGACGGCGGGCGGCGGCATTGTCACTGTGGGTGACCTGGGCCGGGCGGTTGATACCTATGAGGAGCGGCGCACGGCGTCCCGCTTTGCCGGCCAGGACGCCATCGTCATGTCCGTCCAGGCGCGTAGCGACGCGAACGAGGTGGAGGTGGCCGACGGTGTGCAGGGGCTGCTGCCCGAACTGGAGCGGTTCCTGCCCGAAGGCGCGAAGATCGAGGTCGCCCGGGATACCTCCGTCTACATCAAGGGGGCCCTGGCCAACGTCAGGACGAACATGCTGATCGGCATCGGGCTCACGGCGCTGGTGGTCTACCTGTTCCTGAGGTCGCCGCGGGCCACCTTCATCGCCGCCATCGTCATGCCGACGGCCATCATCGTGGCGTTCATCGGGATGCGGGCGTCCGGCTTCACGCTCAACATCATCTCCCTGACGGGATTGGCCATTGTGATCGGGGTGCTGGTCAACAACGCCATACTGATCCTGGAGAACGTCAACCGCTTCATGGAGCGGGGATTGGCCCCGCCCGAGGCGGCGGTGGCGGGCACCAGGGACATCGCCTTAGCCATCCTGAGCTCCACGGCCACTAACCTGGTCGTGTTCCTGCCGATCGCCTTCATGGGCGAGATCATCGGCCGGTTCTTCAAGGAGCTGGGCCTGACCGTCGCCTTTGCGACCGTCGTGTCCCTGTTGGTCTCCTACTCCCTGACGCCCATGATGTGCGGCTACCTGCTCAAGCCGGCCAACAACACCCCGCGGCGCAATCACTTCTTCAGTCTCAACTTCGACTCGACGTTCGGCAGGCTTGCAGGGCTGTGGCAGGCGGCGTTCGAGTTGGGCAGGCGGCAGTATATGCGGCTGCTTCGCTGGTGCCTGCGCCACCGGTGGACGGTGGTGCTGGTGACGCTGGCCGCGTTCGTCGCTTCGCTCGGCGTCTTCGCCATCGTCGGCTTTGAGTTCATGCCGTCGTCTGACGAGGGTCGGTTCCGCGTGGCGGTGGAAGCGCCCGTGGGCACGCCGCTGGAGGTGACGGACGGTGCCGTCCGCCGCGTGGAGGAGCAGATCCAGGGCATGAGCCAGTGGGGGACCGGGGGGAACCCCCTGCTGGAGAGTTATACCGTCAGGGTCGGTCAGGTGGCCCAGGGCAGCGGCGGCAGAACCACGGGCGTCGACCTGGCCGAGATCGCCGTGACCGTCGTAGACCGCCAGGACAGGGAACGGAGCCTGGACGAGCTGCTGAACCGGCTGCGGCCGGGCCTGGCCGGGATTCCGTCGGTGAGAATAACCGTGGACAAGGAGGCCGGCGGGCCTGGGGGCGCGCCCATCGGCATCGATATCACCGGCGAGAACCTGGACGAGACACAGCGCATCGCCGACCAGGTCATGGGCATCGTGGCGAGCGTGGCGGGCACGGCCGGCGTGGCCAAGTCCTGGCACGCCGGACAGCCGGAGGTGCGCGTGATCCCGCGACAGCAGGAAGCCAACCGCCACGGGGTGGACGTGCGCACCCTGGCCGATGAGGTGCGCACATACGTGGAGGGACGCGTGGCGTCGGAGTTCCTCGACCAGGACGAGAACTACGACATCGTTGTCAAGCTGCGCGAGGAGGACCGTCAGTGGGCGTCGGACATCGAGCGCATGTTCATCAGTTCGCCCGCGACCGGGCAGATGATCCGCATCGGCCAGGTCGCCGAGATACGCCAGGAGGCCGGCTCCGCCCTGATCTCGCGCAAGGACAGGACCCGCCTTATCACCGTTAGCAGCAACCTGACCGGCGAGCGGCCCCTCGGCAAGGTCCTGGGGGACGTCCGGCGTCTGATCGACGACCAGGTCGTCCTTCCCGAAGGCATCTCCATCGACTACGGCGGCGAGGCGGAGATGATCAGTAAGAACTTCAGGGAGATGTTCAAAGCGATGGCCACGGCCGGCGCCCTCACCTTCCTGTGCATAGCCGGCATCATCGAATCCTTCGGGTTCGCCGTCGTCATCATCACAGCCCTGCCGATCTGCCTGGTCGGCGTCTCGCTGGCCATGCTGATGGGCAACGTCACAGTCAACATCTTCTCCCTGATGGCCATGGTGATGCTGGTCGGGATGGTGGTCAACAACGCCATCATCGTGGTGGACTATGCTTCCCGCGTCCAGCAAGCGGGCCGGTCCGCGATGGAGGCCATCCTGGAGGCGTGCGACGTTCGCTACAGGATGATCATCATGGCGAACCTGACCACGGTGGTGGCGCTTATCCCGCTGTCGCTGGGGCTCGGATTCGGCGGAGAGATATTCCGGCCCCTGGCCGTCGTGCAGATGGGAGGCATCCTGGCCGCCGGGTTCCTGTCCCTGCTCGTCATACCCGTCGTCTACGTCACGCTCCGGGGCGGGAAGAAGGCGACGGCGGACCGTGACTGACAGCAGGGAGGTGCGCGGCTGTAGGGGGAGGCCCGGCCCGCTCCCCTGGCGCCTTACTTGTCGGACTGATCTTCGCCCCAGGGCTGGAGCTCCTCGATCGGCACTTCTACCTGCGCATCGCCCACCTTGACCTTGACGCGCTCGCCTCTGCGGCCGACCCGCTCGACGGTGCCCCACCTGTGCATCTTGATCACGTAGACGTCGTCGCCCGGTTCGAGCGCCCTGGGCAGGCGGTGCCCCTCCAGGAGCTCGGAGACGCTCTTCAGGCAGTCGTCCAGGCCGTCCCGCACGTCTCGCAGGCGCCTGGCCACGGCCTTGTGGCCGTGGCGCAGGTCCGCGTAGAGCCTATCGGTCTGGTCGCGAAGCTGCTCCAGCTTTCCCTGCATCTGGAGGCCGATGTCGGCCCCGCGCCTCTCCTCCTCGGCCTTCAGCCGGCCCAGCGTTTGCTCGTACTCGTTTCTCAGCCTCTGGGCTTCCTTCTCGAGGTAGCTCATGCGTTCGCGCCGCGCTTCGGCGTCCTGGCGCGCCAGCCGCACCTCCTCGAGCACGGAGCTGTACTCTCCCTGCGACTCCGCGTCGAGCAGGGCGCGGGCGTCGGCCAGCACGTCAGCGGACAGCCCCAGGCGCTCGGCTATCTCCAGGGCGTTGGAGCTCCCCACGGTGCCCACGGTCAGGTGATAGGTGGGCTGGAGCGTCCGGATGTCGAAGTCCATCGACGCGTTCTCCACTTCGGGCCGGGCCGTGGCGAAGGTCTTCAGCTTGCCCAGGTGCGTCACCACGATGGCGGAGCAGCCGGTCTTCACCAGCCTCTTCAGGATAGCCTCGCCCAGGGCGGTGCCTTCCGCGGGATCGGTGCCGGCGCCCAGCTCGTCCAGCAGCACCAGGCTGTCGGGCGTTGCGGTGCGCAGTATCCTGATGATGCGCGACATGTGGGAGCTGAACGTGCTCAGGCTCTGCTCCAGGCTCTGCTCGTCGCCGATGTCGGCGTAGAGTGAGTCGTACAGGGGGATGGCCGCGTGCGCGGCGGGCACGTGCATGCCCGCCCTTGCCATCAGGCACAGCAAGCCTAGCGTCTTCAGGGCCACGGTCTTGCCACCGGTGTTCGGGCCGGTGATGACCAGCACGTTGAAGTCCTGCCCGAGGCGGATGTCGAGCGATACCACCCCATCGAAGTCCAGATCGTCGGCTCCCGGCGTTGTCCTGTCCTGCGGGCGCGTCAACCAGAGCAGCACGGGGTGTCGCGCCTCTTTGAGTTCGAGGGACTTCGCCCCGGCCAGTTGCGGTTTGCACATTTGGAAGGCGTTGCTCATCAGGCCCTTGGCCCGCACCAGGTCCACGTCGCCCAGGCGGTCCACGGCCGCCCTTATGTTGTCGCACTCGGCGCCGACGTGCCGCGTGAGCTGCCACAGTATCTTGCGCACCTCCTCCTCTTCTTCGGCCAGGGCGGCGCTCAGGTCGTTGCCCGGCTCGATGATCTCCATCGGCTCGATGTAAAGCGTGGCCCCGCTGTCCGAAGCGCCGTGCACCAGGCCCTGGACCTCGTGCTTGCGGTAGGCATTGACCGGCAGCACGTAGCGGTCGCGGCATATGGTCGGGTTCTGGTACTGGAGGTGAGGGCGAACGTCGGCATGCTCGACCAGCCGGCGCAGGATGCTCTCGATCTTCTTGCGCAGCGTCTGGATGTGGCGGCGCACCGCTCGCAGCTCCGGGCTGGCCCCGTCCAGCACCATGCCGGAGGCGTCAACCGAGGAGCGGATCCTCTGGACGAGCTCGGGCTGCTGGGGAATGGACTCGCCCATCGCTGCCAGGGAAGGGGCGCTGCTTGCCAGTCGACGAAGCGAGTTGCCAACCCGGTTGGCGACATCCATGCATTCGGTAATGCGCCAGAGGACCGAAGGTTCCAGCGGCCCGCCTCCGGCGGCGGCGCGCTCTGCGGGCACCGTCACGTCTTCGACCGGCCCGATCGGCAATGTGAACCCCTCGGCCAAGGCGCGCGCCATCTCGGTCGTTTGCTGCAATGCGCGCGTGACCTCGAAGCGCTCGTGCAGCGGCTGGAGCGCCTGCACCTTGCGCTTGCCGCGCGAGGTGACGGCGTAGCCGGCGAGGATTTCCTTCACCTTGCCGAACTCCAGCACCCTGAGCACATCGGTGTCCATTTGCTCGTT
>CAYUDW010000008.1:15993-26436 GCA_964442595.1 uncultured candidatus Brocadiaceae bacterium | reverse complement strand
TACCGCACGCTGGGCCTGCTGAGCCAGGCCGGCCTGATCAAAGAGGTGCTTCAGTGCCGAGGCATGGCGAGCTACGAGGCGGTCTTCGGCCAGGCTCACCACGATCACATGCTGTGCGTCAGGTGCGGGAAGGTGATCGAGTTCCGCGACACCGGCATAGAGGCGCTCCAACGCAACATCTGCCGCGAACACGGCTTCACCGCCACGGAACACCGGTTGGGAATCCGCGGCATCTGCCGCGAATGCCGGGCCGCCGAACAGCGCGAGGACTGATGAATGGCGATGCCTCTGGACCTGCTGCCAGCCGGAAAGAGCGCGGTCGTGGTCGGCCTGCAAGGGGGACGGGGAGTGATGAGGAAGCTGGACGCGATGGGCCTGCGCCCCGGCAAGGGGGTGCGCATGTTGAGCTCCCAGTTCATGGCCGGGCCCATCACCGTGCTGGTCAACGGCCGGCAGGTGGCGATGGGTCGGGGGATAGCCAGAAGGATCCTGGTGCGCGCGGCGGACTGAGCCAGTGGCCCGAGACAATCCCGACAATCGGACGGCGACAGCCGAACACCCCCGCGTCCTGCTGATGGGCAACCCCAACGTGGGCAAGAGCGCCGTCTTTTCCCGCCTGACGGGTGCCCACGTCATCGCCTCCAACTATCCCGGCACCACGGTCACCTTCACGGAGGGCCGGATGAGGGTTGGTGAGCGTGCCTGCAGAGTGATCGACGTGCCCGGCACGTATACGCTTGAGCCGACCAGCCGCGCCGAGGAAGTGGCCGTCGAGATGCTCAAGGACGACGACATCGTCGTCAACGTCGTGGACTCCACCAACCTGGAGCGCAACCTGAACCTGACCCTCCAGTTGCTGAACCGCGACGTGCGCATGGTCGTCGCCCTGAACATGTGGGATGAGGCGCTGGAGCACGGCATCAAGATCGACGTGGCGCGGCTGGCCGAGCGGCTCGGCGTGCCGGTCGTTTCCACCTGTGCCATCAGCGGCGAAGGCATGAGAGAACTGCGCGACACGCTGGCGGATGCTCGGCGCGCGCCCGCTCCCCTCGGCGACGAAGACAGGTGGGCGGCCATAGGCAAGATCGTCGACGAAGTCCAACAGATGGAGCACCGACATCCGACCATCGGTGAGGAGCTCAGCCACGCAACCGTTCATCCCGTCTTCGGGCCGATCTTCGCCGTCCTGGTTCTGGCCGTGTCTTTCGAGGTGGTGCGGTTGGTCGGCGAAGGCCTGATCGCATACGTGGCGGAGCCGATCTTCGAAGGGCTGTGGCAGCCGGCCATGCAGAGGCTGTCGGCCGCACTCGGCTCGGGAGGCTTCATCCATGACCTTCTGGTCGGCGAGCTCGTCGACGGCCACGTCAGCTTTGGCGAGTCCTTCGGAGTGCTCACCACCGGGTTCTACATACCGTTCGCCGCCGTTCTGCCCTACGTTTTCTCCTTCTACATCGTGCTGGGCATTCTGGAGGACAGCGGCTACCTGCCTCGGCTCGGCGTGTTGGCCGACAACGTGATGCATCGGCTCGGGCTTCACGGGCTCTCCATCGTGCCGATGCTGCTCGGCCTGGGCTGCAACGTGCCGGGCGCGCTGGCGCTGCGCGTGCTGGAGACGCGCAAGGAACGGTTCATCGCTGCCACCCTCCTGGCCATCTGCGTGCCTTGCATGGCGCAGACCGCAATGATCGCCGGCCTGCTGGGCCAGTACGGCGCCCTGGGCTTTCTGCCCGTGTTCGGCACGCTCTTCCTGCTCTGGCTGGTGCTCGGCAGCGTCCTGAAACGGGTCATCGGCGGGACGACGCCCGAGATCCTCCTGGACATCCCGCCGTACCGCCTGCCGTACTGGAACGCGCTGCTCAAGAAGCTCTGGATGCGCATGAAAGGGTTCCTGAAGGAGGCCATCCCGTACGTGCTGCTGGGCGTGCTGATCGTGAACCTGCTCCATACCTTCGGCGTCATCGCGGTGCTGAGCCGGCTGTTCGCTCCCGTGATGTCGAGGGTGCTGGGCCTGCCTCCGGAGGCGGTGGGGGCGCTGGTCGTCGGATTCCTGAGGAAGGACGTGGCGGTGGGCATGCTGGCGCCGCTGGGGTTGAGTTTGAAGCAGCTCGTAGTGGCCAGCGTGGTGCTGACGGCCTACTTCCCGTGCGCGGCGACGTTCGTCATGCTCTACCGCGAGCTGGGCGCTCGGGACATGGCCAAGTGCGCGGCCATCATGCTGGTGGTGGCGTTCGGCGTGGGCGGCCTGCTGAACCTGGTGATGACCGGCCTCAGCTTCTGACCTGGGCACGATCAGGTCTGGCCGGCGTGTCCCACGGCAGACCGGAGCGCCCCCCGGCCGGCTTCCGGACCATCCGCCGCGAGGAGGTCCCGGGCGCGGCGGACGTGGCTTTCCTGTGCGGCGTCGAAGAGCACACCTCCCCCGGTCCGGCAGTGTTCAATCAGACCATCGTACGGACGAAGCAACGCCGCCTCGAGCAGTTCCAGGTTCGTCTTCTGCTTCGCGGAAATGAAGACGACCTCGGCGGCGGCCATCTCCGGCGGCGGCTTGGGCGACGGCGGCCCTCCTTGCAGCAGGTCGATCTTGTTCCCGACCAATATGGCCCGGGCGTTCCGGTTCACGTCCGGCAGCCAGGCCAGGAGCGACTCCGGGCCTGCCGTCACGTCCCAGAGCAGAAGGGCAACGTCGCAGCTTGACGCCAGTTCCCGGGCGCGCTCGATCGCCTGGTGCTCCAGCTCGTCCCGGGCGCGTCCGACGCCGGCGCAGTCCAGCAACTCGAACGGCACGCCACGCAGGGAGACGATCTCGGCCACCACGTCCCGCGTGGTGCCGGGCTCGTGGTGCACGATGGCGCGCTCCTCCTCCAGCAGCGCGTTCAGAAGCGTGGACTTGCCGGCGTTGGGCGGACCCAGCAGCGCCACCCGCGGCGGCCGCAGCAACGCGCGGCCGAGCGCCGCCGTCTCGAGCAGCCGGTCCAGCCGGCCCCCGGCCTCTTCGACTCGCCCGGCGGCCAGCGCTTCCTTGATCGCGGCCAGTTCCCGACTCAGGGCGCCTTCTGCCTGGTGCAGGAGCATGCCTGCCGCCAGGCGGGTGGACGCGCGGGGAAGGCGCGCGAGGGCCTGCGCCCTGATCGCACCGGGTTCCAGGGGCAGTCCGTCGTCCCCTGACGGGGCGGCCAGATCGCGCCAGGCGACTACTTCGGCGCCGGCCTCCTCGAGACGCGCCAGCACCGCCCGGACCGCCACGACGCCGCCGTGGCAGTTCACCTCGAACCGGGGCTCCGGGCCCTCGCCTTCGCCGGCCGGCCGTGCGACGATGACCTCGTCGAGGACGTCGCCGTTGCGCCGGATGGTTCCGTGAGCTATCCCGCCAGGCTGGATCTCGCTTGCGCGGCGCTTCGTGCCATGGAATGCGCCGTCCAGGATCTCGGCCGCCGCCGGACCGACGACGGCGATGATGCCGATGCCGCCCTCGCCGAGGGGCGTGATGACGGCGGCGCGCGTGGTCTGGCGATGCGTGTCGTCGGGCATGGGATCGGCCCAGGGGCCAGAGCTTGACGGACTTCGGCTCATTCTATACCATCAGGCATGAAGCTTCACGCAGCTCGTTGATGCGCCTTCTCTGCCCGGATCGGGATCGAGAGCCATGATTGTCATCCTCAAGCGAAGCGCCACCGAAGAGCAGGTTCAGCGTGTATGCGCGGTGATCGAAGAGGCGGGCTTCAAGGCGCACGTCTCTCGCGGCGAGGAGCGAACGATCGTCGGCGCCATCGGCACTTCCCCGGAGATGCGGCCGCGGCTGATGGAGATGTTCGCCGGGCAGTCCTTCGTGGACCGCGTCGTTCCCGTGCTGAAGCCCTATAAGCTGGTCAGCGTCGAGGCGCGGGCCGGGCGCAGCGTGGTGGAGGTGGGCGGCGTGCCGGTGGGCGTCGGTCACTTCACGGTGATCGCCGGGCCGTGCGCCGTCGAGAGCGAGGAGCAGGTTATGACGGCGGCCCGGGCCGTCAAGGAGGCCGGCGCGCGCCTGTTGCGGGGGGGCGCGTACAAGCCTCGCACTTCGCCTTACGACTTCCAGGGCCTGGGCGAGGACGGCCTGAAGATGCTGGCTGCCGCCCGCGACGAGACGGGCCTGCCCGTCGTGACCGAGGCCCGCAGCCCCGGCCACGTGGAGACGGCCGCGCGCTACGCCGACGCCATCCAGATCGGCGCGCGCAACATGCAGAACTTCGACCTGCTGACCGAGGCCGGGCGCAGCGGCCTGCCCGTCGTGCTCAAGAGGGGCCTGGCTGCCACGGTCGAAGAGTGGCTCAAGGCGGCTGAATACGTCGCCAGCGTCGGCAACATGAACATCATTCTCTGCGAGCGGGGCGTGCGGACCTTCGAGCAGTCGCTGCGTTTCACTCAGGACCTGGCCATCGTGCCCGTGGTGCAGGAGCTCTCCCACTTGCCCGTCATCGTGGACCCGTCTCATGCGAGCGGCAGGCGTCGGCTGGTGCCGCCGGTCTGCCGGGCGGCCGTGGCGATCGGGGCGGACGGCCTGCTGGTTGAGGTCCATCCCGATCCGGACAGGGCCCTGTGCGACCCGGCCCAGCAGCTCCGGCCCGAGCAGTTCCGTCAAGTCATGCAGCAGGTGCGCGACCTGGCCGCGGTCATGGGGCTGTCGGTCTGAGTACGCCCTGTTCGCTCGCTGTCTGCCTCCCCCGTCGCGGATAGGACAGGCGCATGCTGAACGAGTGCAAAAGAAAAGTGCTGCCGAACGGGCTCCGCGTCCTCGGCGTGGAGAACCCGGCCCTCCACTCCTTCGTGTGCTCCGTGTACGTTCGCGCCGGGCCGCGCTTCGAGTCGCGCGAGGAGACGGGCCTGACGCATCTCCTGGAGCACATGGTGATGCAGGGCTCGGAGAAGTACCCGACCTCAAACGCCATCATGCGCGGCGTCGAGGATCTGGGCGGCGTTATAGACGGAGCCACGTATCCCGAGTACGTGAACTTCAGCTTCGGCGTGCATCGCAAGCACTGGCGCGAGCTGATGGACATCGCGGGCGACGTGCTGCGCCGTCCGCTCTTTGCGCCCGCCGCGCTCGAGAAGGAGAAGCTCGTCGTCGCCCAGGAGATATCCCATCACCGGGATCAGGACGGTCGCAACATCAGCGCCTCGGAGCTCGGCTACTGCCTGTTCTTCAAGGGCTGCGCGGATGAGGCGGGCACCCGGGGCACACCCGCTCTGCTCGGGCGCTTCGACGGCGAAGTCGTCACTCGCTTCTACCGGAGGTTCTTCGCTCCGGCCAACATGGTGGTGTGCCTGGCTGGTGGGTTCGACTTCGGCGAGGTGATGGAGTCGGTGGCGGAATCCCTCGGGCAAATGGAGGCGGGAGCCGGTCCGAACCTGTTGATCCCTCCGGCACCGTTCGAGCCGGCGAGGGCCTTCTACCGTTTCACGGAATCGCTGCCGGTGGCGGACGCGCTGCTGTGGCATCGGGGCTATGCACTCGGCGATCCGTCCCTGGACGCAGCGCGGGCGATCAACCACGCGCTCGGGGGCGGCCTGAGCTCGCGCCTGTTCACGCGCGTCAGGGAGGAGCTGGGCCTCGTCTACGACATCAGCAGCCACCTGCAGGGCCACGCCGACACGGGCAGCCTGGGCGTGTTCCTGAGCGTAAGCGTTGAGAACCTCGTGCAGGCGGTGGCGGCCGCGCTGGACGTGGTGGCGCGGACCGCCGAAGAGGGTCTGACGGAGGCGGAGCTGGCCAGGTACAAGGAGAGCGTCCGCTGTGGGATGGACATGCTGTGCGACCGGGCCACGCACCTGGCGGATTGGTTCGGCAGACAGGAGTTGCTGCTCGGGCCGGACGGGGTGACAACGCCACGGGAGTACGTCAGACGACAGGAAGCCCTGACGCTCGAGCAGTTGGCGCAGGTGGCCAGACACGTGCTGACCGACGAGCCGAAGGGCTTCGTCGTTGTGGGACCTTACGGAGAGGAGGAGCGAGCGCGGCTGCGCGAGCTCTTCCTTGCCAGAGAGGCGGATGCCTGCCCGGCGCCCGAGCCGCCTGAGGCGCGTTCCGGAGCGGGTCCGCCCACGTCGATTCGGCGTGAGCGCGATCGCACCTGAGGATATGGAAGGAGGCAGAACCTCGATGTCCAACGTGAAACTGCCGGAGCCGAAGACGAAGGGCGAGATGTCGGTCGAGGAAGCGGTGCAGCGCCGACGAAGCCGGCGGCATTTCACGGATGCGCCCCTTACGCTGGAGCAGCTCGGCCAGTTGCTCTGGGCCGCTCAGGGCACTGCCGAGCCGGGCGGTCGCAGGCGGACGGCGCCGTCCGCGGGCGCGGCCTACCCGATGGAGCTCTTCGTGGCGGTCGGGCCGAAGACGGTGGGGGAACTGGGGGCCGGCGTCTACCGCTACGTGCCGGCCGGGCACGAACTGGAGGAGGCCCTCGACGGCGACGTGCGCGCACAGATCGCCGAGGCCGCGCTGGGGCAGGATTTCCTGGAATCCGCCCCGCTGGATCTGCTGATGGCGGCTGACTACGGGCGGAGCTCCGCCCGGTACGGCGAGCGTGCCCCGCGTTACGTCCACATGGAGGCAGGCCATATCAGTCAGAATGTCTACCTCCAGGCGGAGGCGCTCGGTCTCGGCACCGTGGCCGTGGGTGCCTTCAGGGATGAGGCAGTGGCGCGCGTGTTCGGCCTCCCTTCGCACCTGACGCCGCTGTACCTCATGCCGATCGGGCACCCGGAGTGACGTCGGGACGCAATTGCCATGGAAAAGGTATTGCAACGCCGGACATGACCCACTAGAATAGGATAATCGGGGCTGGTCCTCGGCAGCCGGAACCGGGTTTCGCCGGCTGAACTTCCATCTCGTTCTTAGGGGATGGTGCACCTGCAGGAGGGCGCGGATGGACAGAGGAAACGGCGTGGAAGCGGCTGTCCTGTTTGAAGAGAGCGGGCTGACGTACGACGACTTCATTCTGCTGCCCGGCTACATTGATTGCCCCCTGAGTGGGATCCTGCTGGAGACCAAGCTCACGCGCGAGATCGCCATCAAGATACCGGTCGTGAGCTCTCCCATGGACACTGTCACCGAAGGGCGCATGGCCATCTACATGGCGCTGCTCGGCGGCATAGGCATCATCCACTACAACAACACGGTCGAGGAGCAGGTCGCCGAGGTCAAGAAGGCCAAGCGTTTCGAAAACGGCTTTATCGTGGACCCGGTCGTGCTCTCCCCGGAGGACCGGATATCGGACGTGGACGCCATCAAGCGCGAGCACGGGTTCAGCGGCATCCCCATCACGCAGAACGGGAAGGTCGGCGGCAAGCTGGTCGGCATCGTGACGGGACGGGACATCGACTTCGAGCCGGATCGCACCAAGAAGCTCCGTGACGTCATGACCACGGACCTCGTCACGGGCCCCGTCGGCATCACGCTGCTCGAGGGCAACCGCATCCTGCGCGAGAGCAAGAAGGGCAAGCTGCCCCTCGTGGACGAGGACGGGAACCTGGTCTGCCTGATGAGCCGCACGGACCTGCGCAAGAACCAGGACTTCCCCCTGGCCAGCAAGGACGAGGCCAAGCAGCTTCTGGTCGGCGCCGCCGTCGGTACCCACGAGGAGGACAGGGACCGCATGGAGGCCGTCGTCGAAGCCGGCGCCGACGTGATCGTGCTGGACAGCGCGCAGGGGTTCTCCACGTTCCAGGTCGACATGATCCGCTGGGCCAAGGGCAATTACCCCGGGCTGCAGATCATCGCCGGCAACGTGGTCACCACGGGGCAGTGCGCGGGCCTGATCGAGGCAGGCGCGGACGCACTGCGGGTGGGGATGGGCTCCGGCTCCATCTGCATAACGCAGGAGACGGTGGCCGTCGGCCGCTCGCAGGCCAGCGCAGTCTATTACTGCTCGCGCTTCTGCCGACAGAAGGGGGTGCCGGTCATCGCCGACGGCGGCATCACGTCAATCGGGCACGTCGCCAAGGCGCTGGCCATCGGCGGCTCGGCCGTCATGCTCGGCTCCCTGCTGGCAGGCACGGAGGAAGCGCCCGGCGAGTACTTCTACGAAAGCGGGGTGAAGGTGAAGCGCTACCGCGGCATGGGCTCGCCCGAAGCCATCGCCGCCCGCGGCGCCAGGCGCTACATGGAACGCGACGAGGCCATCAAGGTCGCCCAGGGCGTCAGCGGGACCGTCGTGGACAAGGGGTCGGTCGTCGACTATGTGCCCTACCTGATGCAGGGCCTCCGGCACGCGCTCCAGGACGTCGGGTGCAACTCCATTGCCGAACTGTATGAGGCGTCGGCCGCCGGCCGCGTCAGGTTCGAGCAGCGCACTCCCTCTGCCCGCGTCGAGGGCGGCGTGCACAGCCTGCACTCCTTCCAGGAGCCCCACCGTTTCGGCCGGTCGCAGCCCTGAGGTCCCCGCTCTGCCGTGGAACCGCCTGGGGCGGTTCTCCGCCGCCTTGATTTTGCCTTCCTTCCGGCCTTAACCTTCGCGTGTGACCCCCGCTCGCACTGCATCCGCGCACGCCGGCGGGGCAGCAGCTTCGGATTGCGCGTGCTTCCAGCGGCCACCGAAGGAGTCGGCAGTTGTTCGGCCAGAGGCTCACCATTCTGCTGTGCGCAGTGTTGCTGGCCGGGCTCACACTCGTGGCGCGCCTGGCGCAGATGCAACTCGGCTGGCGGCACCTATTCGTCAAGGAGGACTACACCCGCGCCACCGGCAGCCACCTAGTCGAGACGGTGCGCGGCGGCATCTACACGCGCTGGGGCACGCCGCTGGCCAGGCAGGTCGCGGCCTTCGGCGTCGGGGTGCACTTCGCCAAGCTGGCCGAAGACGACTGGCAGGGGCCGGTGTCCCGGCTCTGCGACGTGCCGGCCGATACGCTGATCGCCGTGGCCGACGAGAAACGCTTGTGGGTCGAGGACATGGAGGCCCGCGTGCAGGCCCGGCAGATGGAGCGCGAGGGGCGGGCCGACATCCGCGTCGCCGAGCGTTACCAGTACCATTGCGTGGTCGACGACGTCTCGACGGACGTCGCCGCCCTCATCCGAACCCAGCCCGGCCTGTTGCCGGACGCCGTGGTCGGGCGCAAGCACATCCCCGGCGTCGTCGTCCTGGAGCGCACGCGTCGCGAATACGAAAACGGCTCGCTATGCCCGCACGTCGTCGGCCGCGTGGCCCCCGTTAGCCCCGAGACGTGGGACAGCCTGGTCGAGCAGGAGCTCGCCTGGACGATGGGCCAGCCGTTCTCGCAGACCAGCGGGCGCTACGCGATGGACGACCGCCTCGGCGTGAGCGGCGTCGAGAAGTCCTGCGAGCGTGCGCTGCGCGGCAGCCGCGGATACGTATTGAACTACCTGGACTTCGGCGTGCTGAGCGTGCAGCGAAGATCGGAACCGATCCCGCCCGAGCGTGGACGCGACGTCTACCTGACCATCCGGGAGGACTTCCAGCGGGCGGCTAACGCGGCCCTCGCCCGCGCCGCTGCCGAGGAAGAGCTCGACTTCAAGAGCGGCGCCCTGGTCTTTATTGACGTCAGGGACGGCGCCGTGCTCGCCGCCGCAACCTACCCGAGCTACGACCTGGGCACTTACGGAGACGACTTCAAGGAGTTTCTGGCCAATCCCCATCACCCGCTGCTGTTCCGACCCTTGCAGGCGGCGCTGCCGACGGGTTCGGTCTACAAGGTGGTGACGGCCACGGCGGCGCTGGAGGAGGGGGCAATCGTCCCGGAGACGACGTTCACCTGTCCCGGGTCGCAGGTGTTCGGGAATCGCTCCTGGGACTGCGCGTCCAGATGGGGCCACGGCACGCTCTCGCTGGTGCCGGCGATCGAGCATTCCTGCAACGTCTACTTCTATAACGCCGGCCTCCGGGCCGGCGGGGAGGCGCTGGCGCGTTGGGGCAGGGCGTTCGGCCTCGGCATGCCGACCGGCGTCGACCTGCCCTCCTATGCACGCTCGGGACGCGTCCCCGAGCCGCGCAGCATGTTCGGCACGCTGAACCTCTCCATCGGCCAGGGCCAGATTCTCTGCACGCCCATCCAGGTGGCTAACATGATGGCGGCCGTGGCCAACGGGGGCAGGCTGTACACCCCCCATTTCTTCGACCACGCCAGGGACGCTGACGGCGACGTCGTGGAGACGTATGCGGGTAGTTCGGTCCAGGTCCCTGTGAAGGAGGCAACGCTGGCAACGGTGCGCGAGGGACTGCGGCTGGTGGTCGAGAGCGGCACGGCACGGCGGGCGCTGCTCGACCCGTACCGGGCCGCGGGCAAGAGCGGGACCGCTGAGACGGGCATCACGAAGGTCTTCCACGCCTGGTTCGCCGGCTACGTGCCTCACGACGACCCGAAGATCGCCTTCGCCCTGGTCAGCGAGCGCACGTCGCTCCACGGTGGCGAGATAGCCGTCATCGTGCGCTACGCCCTGGAGCAGCTCTGGGACGA
>CAYUDW010000008.1:2979-15893 GCA_964442595.1 uncultured candidatus Brocadiaceae bacterium | reverse complement strand
GCGCGCCGGCTCGGGTACCTAAGCGGGGGCGGGGCTCCCGGGCGGGCGACCTGCACCTCAGCTTCTGGCCTTGCTGGTTCCATTGGCCCCCTCATCATGTATGGCGCCGCCGGTGAGAACGTCTGCGCTGGTCGGCGCAGCTCTTGCTTAGCCCGCTCCCAGCGCGACTCCTGTTCGCGCGGCGCTTCCGGCCCGCCGGGCACGCTCCCGACGAGGGCGGGCCTGACCTTCAGCAGAAACAGGGCGCCGTAGCCATCAAGGTAGAGGCACTGTCGCCTCTCCCCGTCGAACAGCGGCGTGAAGGGCCCGTAAGTGGCGCGCGGGACGTGCTCCTCCCCCAGGGCCTCGCGGAGCGCGCCCTGCAGGATGTGGGACATGATCTCCATGTCCTCGACGAGGGCGTCGGCGCGCTCGGGATCCAGCTCCTTCGCGGGCACCAGGATCAGTGGCACGGGCGGCGGTTCCGGCATCGGAACGGTCGCCTGTTCGGCCGCCCTGCGCGGTACGCCCAGCGCCTCAATGCGCTTGGCCGGCCGCAGGTTCAGTTCCCTCATCTCATCTTCGTCCTGGGCCAGCCGGGCCGCGTGTTCCGCCGCCACTGCGGCCGCCGCGGCCACTCGTTCCGCCGCCACTGCGGCCGCGTCCGGCCCTCTCTGCTCCTGCCCTTTCGTGTCCATGGCCCTTGCGTAGCCCCCGAGGAGGGCCAGCGCGACCAGCACGGTTGCTGCTTTGCTGAATGCGTTCATCTTCATCCTCCCTAATCGGCTTGAGCTTGGTCTGAAGGCGGTTCTGGAACCGCTGCTTCGGGGTAGGTGTATGTAAGAACGGAGGCCATCTGCCTGCGCGTGCGGGCGAACTCCTGCTCGGTCAGCGCCGCGAAGGTCAGCAGGTCGTCCCGCCGCGTACTGTCGAAGGCGGCGGCGTACCGGTTCAGCAGACGGGTTGTGTCGGCCTTCGCCGCCGAGAGAGTCGCCAGCGCCATCTCGTTCATGTCTTCCTGGACGTCGGCGCGGATGTCCTGTTTGAGCCGCGATTCCGCGTCCGCCAGGGCGGCCCGCCATTCGGCGCGCAGCTCCTCTGTATCGGCCGTCCCGCGCGAGGACACGCGCCCGACGCCGAACCCCACGGCAAGGAGCAGGAGCGCGGCGACCGCCCAGCGCAAGGCCGGGCGGAGCCAGAGGACCAGCGGGCGCTTTGCCTCCACCTGCCATGCGTCCAGCTCTCCCATCGCGCCGCGCCACTCGGCGACGGCCCGCCGGCATTCGTCGCAGCTCTCCAGGTGCTCCTCGAGCGCCGAGTGCGTTCGGCGGTCTAGCTCCCCGTACAGATACTCCATCCACTGCCCTGGTTTCGGATGCTCCATTTCTCTGCTTTCTTTCTCTTGCTCTTACTCCTACTCCTACTCTTACTCGTCTTCTCTGTTATTCGTTATCTGTCACGCGTTGTTCGTCGCTCGCCGTCCACTTACCACTTCTCATTTCTCACTTCTACCTTATCCTCCCTCCCCGAAGGGCCGCAGCAGGCGCGCCAGCCGCGTTAGCGCCTCGGCCATGCGGGACTTGACCGTGCCTTCCGGAATGTCCAGCACCTGCGCGATCTCCCGGAACTTCAGGCCCTCGTAATGCCGCAAAACGACCACGCTGCGGTAGTGCTCCGGCAGTTCGGTCAGCGCGGCTCGCACCGCTTCGGCGCGCTCCTGCTTCACGGCCCGGGCTGCAGGCCCTGCCGTGGGCGACGCGGGCGTTGCCGTAACGGCGTCCTGCCCATCTCCCTCGATCTGTACGGCCGTCTCGGGCCGCCGCAGAATCTTTCTCTGTTCGTCCACGCACAGGTTCAGCGCGATGCGCCAGAGAAAGGTCGAGAAGCGCGCCCTGTGCTCGAAGGAATCCGACTTCGCAAAGACTCGCGCGAAGGCCTCCTGCGCCAGGTCCTCGCCGCGATGGGCGTCGCCCGTCATTCTCGTGCAGAGCCGCCGGATGGGCCCGCCCCAGCGGCGCATCAGCAGCGCGAATGCCCGTGCGTCGCCGTGGTTCTGCACGCGCAGCATCGCCTCCTCGTCGCTGAGCGCAAGAAGGGACGAAAGGCGTGACATCAACGAACGGCCCTCAGGTTTGCCATCGCCCGGCTGTGTCGGCGGTTCCATGCGTGGGTCTCACGGCGACCCCGGTGCCGGTGCACCTGCCTCACCACGTTAGACGCCGGCGGGCCCCGTTTGGATCGGAAAGGACTGGCATCCCGTCGGCGGATCAAGCGGACCCTCGCCCGCACGCTTTGTTACTGCTCGGCGCGGTCCACGTCCCATTGGAGATCCTCGGCGCGGAGCTCCACGGAGGTGCGGCCCCGGTAAGTGTTGATGACCGGCTCGAAGGCGAGGGAGAAGGGCTCGCCCTTGCGCGCGCGCAGCTCGTCGATCCAGTCGGCCCGCCGCATCGCGATGACCCGAACGGTCGTGCGCCCCTGGCGCACCATGAAGGTCAGATGGTTGCCGTTGCTTCCCACGATGCGCGGGCTGCCGACCAGACGCAGGTCGGAGGCCAAAAAGATCGGTTCGGGGTTGCCTTTGCCGAACGGCTCCAGCAGGCCGATCTCCTTGACCAGCGCGAGGTTCAAGGAGCCGAGCTCGACGTCGGCGTCGAGGGCCAGCTCGGGCACTCCCGGCTCGGTTCCCAGCACTCCGCGCGCCCTCTCGTCCATGTGTTCCTTGAAGGCCGCCAGGTTCCCTGCGCGAAGCGAGAGGCCGGCCGCTCCCTCGTGTCCCCCATATCTTTCCAGCAGGTGGGCGCACTGCTTGACGGCGTCGAAGAGCGAGAAGCCGGGGATGCTCCGTCCGCTGCCGTGCAGCAAGTCATCCTCGGCGGCGAAGACGAAGGCCGGCCGCCAGTAACTCTCCGCCAGGCGCGACGCCACCAGGCCGACGATCCCCTGGTGCCAGTCGGGACTCGCCAGGACGATGCAGCCCTGCTGCTGCAACTGCCCGCTCTCGGCCAGCAGCGCTTCGGCCTGTCGCAGCGCAGCGTTCTGCGCGTTGATGCGCAGCCGGTTCTGCTGTTCGAGGTGCTCAGCCAGGTCCGCTGCGTGGCCCTCGTCGCACGTGGTAAGCATGTCGACTGCGGCGCGGGCGTCGCCCATGCGTCCGGCGGCGTTCAGCCTGGGCGCCAGGCGGAAGGCCACGTCCTCCGCGGAGACTCGCCCGCCCCGCACCCGGCTGACCGCGATCAATGCGTTCAGGCCCGGCCGTGAGGAGACCGTCAACGTCTTCAGGCCGTAGTGGCTCAGCACGCGATTCTCATCCACCAGGGGCACCACGTCGGCGATGGTGCCGACGGCCACCAGGGACAGGGCTTCCATCATGAGGTCTTTGAACTCGTCCGTGACGCGGTGCCCGTCGGAAAGCTGCTGGCCGATCGCCCACATGAGCTTGAAGGCGACCCCCACGCCGGCCAGATTCTCATAGCCGAAGCGGCACTCCGGCAGCTTCGGGTTCAGCACGTGAGCGGCATCGGGCCTTATCTCGCCCGGCTGATGGTGGTCGGTGATGACCATCTCGATGCCGAGCTTGCGGGCGAAGGCGACCTCCGATACCGCCGAGATGCCGCAGTCCACCGTCACGATCACGTCCGTGCCGCGGTCGGCCAGTTCCTGAAGCGCCTCGCAGCTCAGGCCGTATCCCTCTTCGACCCGATGCGGTATGTAGAGGTCCGGTTCGGCACCGACGTGGGCGAGGCACCGCATCAGCAGCGCCGTGGCGCAGATGCCGTCGGCGTCGTAATCGCCGAAGATCACGATCCGCTTGCCCGTTCGGGCCGCCTCAAGCAGCAGGGCGGCGGCATCCAACACGCCCGGATGCCGGCAGGGGTCTTCCAGGGCGTGCAGGCTCGGCTGGAGGAATGCCTGGGCGGCTGCGGGCTCGGCAAGGCCGCGGTTGACGAGCAGGCGTGCGGTGACCTCCGAGATGTGCAGTGCGCCGGCCAGCCGCTCGGCCGCCTCGCGCTGCGGCGACGCAAGTATCCACTTCTTGGCCATGACGCCCACAGTATAGGTGAGCCGTGACCGGTGGCAAGTGACACCCAGAAACACGTCGACTCACGGCGGCCGGCGGCCTCTGCCGCGCCTTGTGGTGTGCTCAGTACGGCCCATCTGGGCGCCCGGCGGAAACGGGGATGGGACGATGCGCGTTCTGGTGGTTGAGGACAACGAGCGGCTGGCCAGCTTCGTCAAGAAGGGGCTTCAGGAACGTGGGTTCGCCGTGGACCTGGCCTCCGACGGCGAGCAGGCCGTTTGGTTCGGCAGCACGGGCGCCTACGACGTGATCGTGCTCGACATCATGCTCCCCCGGCGCAGCGGCTTCGACGTCATTCGGGAACTGCGGGGCAAGGGGGTGCAGACGCCGATCCTGTGTCTGACGGCCAGGGACCAGCTCGCCGACAAGGTGACGGGACTGGACCTGGGGGCGGACGACTACCTGGTGAAGCCCTTCGAGTTCGCGGAGCTGCTGGCGCGGCTCCGCGCCCTGAGTCGCAGGTCACCGCAGATGGTCCCGCAGGTGCTCCGCTGTGCGGACCTGGAGCTTGACCCCGCCGCGCACGAAGTGCGGCGCGCCGGCAGGCAGATCGACCTGACCCCCAAGGAGCACGCCCTGCTGGAGTACCTGATGCGCCGCATGGGAAGTGTCGTCACGCGCACCAGCATCATCCAGAACGTATGGGACATGAACTTCGATTCGCTCACAAACGTGGTGGACGTGTTCGTGAACCGGCTGCGCAACAAGGTGGACTACCCGTTCGGAAAGCACCTCATCAAGACGGTCCGCGGCGTCGGCTACTGCCTGACCGATGCGGAGGACGCGCCATGACGCTGCGCCGGAAGCTCTTGCTTTGGTACTCTGGCGTCTTCTTCGTTTCCGCTGCCGTGCTCGTCGGGTCCATGTACTGGCTGATTGCCCACAAGCTGAGGCGGGACTTCTTCCACTACCTGGGGGATGAGTTCGCACAGGCGCAGCGTATAGTTGCTGAGAATCTCGGCAATCAGCAGCGGCTGAGGCAGGACATCGAGATGGAGGTCCAGGGCAGGAAGTACTTCCCCCTTTCCTACGAGGTATATGATACGGCCCAGGACAGGTACCTGGTGCGACTGGCGCCGACGTGGCCGCATGCGCTGCCCGCACACATGGATTACGAGAACCAGGGGACGACTCCGCGACTCTCGACGGCCCAGTTCGGAGACGATCCGGGAGAGGTGGTCTATCTGATGACGGGGTGGTTGCAGGGCTCGGCCGACCCGGGCGTGGTCGTGCGCGTGGGCATGTCCTACGAACGGACGTTCGAACGGTTGGACGATCTGGGCGAGTATTTGATGTACGCTCTGGTTGCCAGCGTCCTGCTGAGTGTCGTCGGCAGCTCCTTCCTGGCCTCGCGGAGCCTGGACCCCGTGGACGAGATCGCCTCCTCTCTGGAGAGGATCCAGGCGGCAGGGCTCTCCGCTCGGCTGCCGGAGGCCGAACCGGCCGACGAGATAGGGCGCATCGTGTCTTCGGCCAACCGCATGCTGGCCCGGTTGGAGGAGTCTTTCGAGCAGGTCAAGAGGTTCGCGGGCGACGTCGCCCATGAACTCAGGACGCCGCTGTCCCTGCTCAGGTGCAGGCTGGAGCTGGCGCTCGGGGAAGAGGGCCTGAGCGAAGAGTCACGCACGGCCATGGGCGACGCTCTGCACGACGTGGACGAGCTGGCGGCGCTTGTCAACAACCTGCTGTTCCTGGCCAGTCTGGACGCGGCCGATAGGCCCGAGCGCCCCGAACAAGTGCAGTTCAAGGGGCTCGTCGAGGACATCGGCGAGGTATTCGGCGTGCTGGCCGACCAAGGGGGCGTCGAACTTGAGATAGACGTCAGCGACGACTGCTCCGTGCACGGCGACCGGACGCTGCTGCATCGGCTGCTGTGTAACCTGATCGAGAACGCGATCCGATACACGCCCCCCGGGGGCCGCGTGGCAGTGAGGGCCGGCAGGGGGGACGGCTTGTGCCGGATTAGCGTTTCCGACACAGGCATCGGGATTGATCCGGCCGACATCGATAGGATATTTGACCGCTTCTACCGCGCCGAAGGCTCCCGCAGCCGTGGCACCGGGGGCACCGGCCTGGGCCTGAGCATCTGCCGGAGGATCGCTGAGTTGCACGGGGGCACCATAGCAGCAGGAAGCGAAATGGGCAAGGGGACCGTCGTAACTGTTGCGCTGCCAGCTGCTTAAGTCCGTCTTCGGTTCGGCCTCTGCAAAGGCTTGGCCTTGCCGAGATGCGCCGGATTCAGCTCCCCCACACGGCACGGCATCCTTTCCCGGCGGATTACACCTCTGTAATCTGCAGTTCATCTTGCCGCAACTTTCGGCCGCTAAACTCAATATTAGTGTGTTTTTGCTGCCTGAGTTGACTACAATGAAGGCTAGAATGCGCTCGTTGGGATCTGGGACGGCGCGAAGAGGTCCGGTGTCGGACCCGGCAGAAGGGATGGACCGTGAAGCTAGGTGTAGGGCAGTTCCTGCGCGATCTGCACGGCAGACGCTACCGGTTCCGGCAGGCGATCGGTGGCGCGTTCGGCGTCTGCCTGGTCGTGTTGGCTCGTCCGTCCGAGTGGGGCACCCCGATCGGCCTGGCCCTGATCATCGTGGGCGTTCTGGTGCGCCTCTGGGCGGCCGGGCTCGTCCTGAAGAGTCGACGCCTGGCAACTCACGGACCTTACGCGTTTGTCAGGCATCCCCAGTACCTGGGAAACACGCTCGTGGCGATCGGGCTCTGCCTGGCCACGGGGTACGTGGCGGCCATCGCCATTTGGGCCGCGATCTTCTACTTGTTCTATTTGCCTGCCATCCGGCGCGAGGACGCCAAGCTGGCGAGGCGCTTCGGAGCCGAGTGGCTCGACTGGCGGCGGAGGACTCCTGCCGTTGTGCCTTCTCGGTGGCCGAGCCTCAACCCGGGCCTCGACCTCAGGGAGTGGTCGCCCGGGCGGGCACTGCGTAACGGCGAGTTCATCTGGGTGTTCTTCCTCGCAAGCGGGGTCTCCTACCTCTGCTGGTTGAGGCTGGTCTCAAGCTGATCCCCTTGCAGCGGGGAGCGGAAAGAAGGGATACTGAGATTATGCGCCCGCGAGTTCTCGGCAAGATCACGGTTGGCACGGCGGTGGCGATGTGCGTCATCGTCGCCCTCATCTACGCCCTGGCTTCCCCGGCCCCGGAGCATATCTATAGGAGCCTTCGATCCATCACTTACGCCATCTTGGCGTTGACCTTCGCCGTGCTGTATCGCTACTTCGAGGACTGAGGACAGACTGAGCGGTCCGGGGGCTCCTGTGTTTGATGCGGACGTTGTGGATGAACGACAAGCAGCGACGGCCCGGCACAGTGGACGTCAGCGTGGTCATCCCGGCTTACAATGAAGAAGCAGTCATCGGTGCGTGTCTTGACGAGTTGGTTGCCTCGATGAGGACCATGGAGCAGGGGACGTACGAGGTGATCGTCGTGGACGATGGGAGCACGGACCGCACGTGCGAAGTGCTCAAGGAGAAGAAGCAGGCCATGGGCGAGCTGGTGGTCCTCCGATTCGACGCGAACTACGGCCAGACGGCCGCCTTCGACGCAGGGCTTAAGGCCGCCCGCGGGAGGGCGGTCGTCACGATGGACGCCGACATGCAGAACGATCCCGCCGACATACCGAACCTGCTGGAGCACCTGGGGCGCTGCGACGTGGTCTGCGGTGTGCGACGCAAGCGGCGGGACTCGTTCGTTCGGAGGGCCTCCAGCCGGATCGCCAACTCCGTGCGCAACTGGCTGACGGGTGAGCAGATACGGGACGTGGGCTGCTCCCTCAGGGCGTTCCGGGCCGAGGCCATCAGAGGGCTGAAGCTCTACGACGGTATGCATCGCTTCCTGCCGACGCTTCTGAAGCTGGATGGCCGGACGGTGACCGAGGTGCCGGTCAACCACCGTCCGCGCAAGAGCGGCAGGACGAAGTACGGCATCCGCAACCGCCTGTTCCGCGGCTTGCGCGATTTGTTCGCCGTGCGTTGGATGCAGTCCAGATGGCTGCAGTATCGGATTGCGGAGCGCATCGAATGAACTCCCTGCTCATGTTCGCGCAGACCGCAGCCGAACGCGGGTCCTGGTGGCCGGACAGTGCCATCGGCCGCTTCTGGGTCTTGTTCGGTTTCCTCGCGCAAGCGGCCTTCACCGCCCGGTTCCTGGTGCAATGGATCGCCTCGGAGCGGAAAGGCCAGAGCTACGTCCCGCGGGCCTTCTGGTACCTGAGCCTGGCAGGCGGCCTCATGCTGTTCTCCTACGCGGCCTTCTGGAAGCATGACCTGGTGGTGACGCTGGGGCAGACCACCGGCATTGTTGTCTATCTCCGGAACTTGATGCTGCTGCGCAAGGAACGAGTTCGACTGGAGGAACCGGGTGGACACCGAGCCCAGGCCCAGGGTTGAGCGGGGCCGTTTCTGGCCCTCGGCCGGGGTGATCGTGGGGCTGGTCCTCCTGGTCACCGTCCCTGCGCTGTTCACGCGCGACCTGTGGAACCCGGACGAGCCGCGCTACATGGAAGTGGCGCGGGAGATGACCGTTACCGGCGAGTATGTGCTTCCTCACCTGAACGGCGAGCTGTACAGCGAGAAGCCGCCCCTGTTCTTCTGGCTTGCCGCCGCGCTGTGGCGGGCGGGCCTTGGCTACAACGCGGGGCGGATTCTGACGGCGATGGCCGTCTGCGGCACGCTGATGATCCTCTATGCGTTGTGCCGGGCGCAGCTGGGGCGGAGCGTGGCGCTCCTCGCTGCCGGGGCGTCCCTGACCTGCATGCTTCTGTTCTGGTTCGCGCAGATCGGGGTGCTGGACCCGCTTCTGACGCTCTTAGTGACCGCGGCGATCGTCCTGGGTTACGCGGCGTTTCGCGCCTCGTCGACGCGAATGGTGTTGTGCTGGCTTGGGTGCTACGCCGCCATGGGATTGGGCACCCTCACGAAGGGGCCGGTTGGGTTCCTCGTTCCGTCTCTCGTGCTTGTGTCTTACGGCGTTCTGGACCGCAGGCGCGTACGGCGCGGCGGGTTCGTGCACGCTGCAGGCTTCGCGGTCTTCGCTGCTATCGTGTTGGCCTGGTTGCTGCCGGCCATCGTGGCGGGCGGGCCGGAGTACACGCGGAGGATCCTGCTAGAGCAGAACGTGGGGCGAGCCGTCGGGTCCTGGAGCCACCGCAACCCGTTCCATTACTACCTGGTGCGAGGGCCTCTGTGCTTCTTGCCCTGGACCCCGCTGCTGCCCTCCGCTGTGGTGGCGGCCTTTCGGCGCCGGCGCGAGGAGGGGGGGCTGGTCTTGCTGGCGGTGGTCTGGCTTGTGGTTCCTTTTGTGTTCTTCTCGCTCATGTCCGGCAAACGCCTCAACTACGTGGTTCCCACCGTGCCCGCCGTTGGGATCCTCTGCGCGTGGTATGCCGTCCGCATGCCCGCCTCCTTGGGGACGGGTCGTCTGGACAGGTGGCTGTTTGCGGCCGTGTTCGGCTCTGTCGGCCTGCTCGCGCTGGGCACGATGGCGGCGGCCCTGGCCGCGCCTGCGATTGTGCGCGGCATCTACACGGAGGGCACTCTGGCCGACGAAGTCGCATCTCTGCTGACCCCGGGGCGTCTGGCGGCGACTGTAGTGATGCTGGCTCTGCCTGTGGCCATAGCCGTCGCGGGGGTATGGCGGCCCCCGAAGCGTCGCGCGTTGCGCGCATGGGCCGTCGTGGCATCTATGCTCCTCTTCGTGCTCCCTGTGCAGCTGTTCCTGATGCCGGCGGCGAACGTCGCCAAGTCCGGCAGGCGCTTCGGCGAGACCATCAACAGCCATGCCGCCGGGGACCGGGCCGTCTACCTCTATGGCAACGACTTCTCGGGCGTCTACAACCTGTGGACGGGCCGTGCCAAGATGCCTCAACTGGGAACGCCAGCGCAGCTCAGAGCACGGCTGGCGGACCCGCAGGCTTTCGTCGTGAGTGACCTTAAGAGACTGCGTGTAGCCCTCAGCCCTGAGGAGCTGGCACGCTACGCGGTGGCCCAGGAACGCGTCGGCCACCGCGTGCTGCTCCTGCTTCAAGGCGGCGGGACGAAGCCGACGGCGGATTGCGTCCGGTCTGAGTTCAGGCTAGAACGGTGACGAAGGGGGGCTCTGATAGATGGCCCACGATGGTCCGGTGCTGGCAGGCACAACGGCCCGCGCTCCGGAGCGTTCCGTTGCGCGCCGTGGTTTTTGCTGGAAGCTTGCCCTCTGGTGCTTCAGCGGGGCCATACTGCTCCTCGTCGCGACCATGCTCTGGACTTCTTTCGTGCACGAAGTGCCTCCTTCCATTGTCCCTCCGGCCGGCGAGGTTCTGGAAGGTACCGTGCCGTTCCGCTTCGGCGTCATCAGCGACACGCGCGGGAACCAGACCGTATTCGAGGAGGCCCTGCGCAGGATCAAGGGCGAAGACGTCTGCCTCATCCTCCACGCGGGGGACATCGTGAAGCGGGTCAAACCCCGCTACTTCGACTGGGTTCTCCATGAGTTGGATGAGGAGGGGCTGACCGTGCCGTTCTGCCCGGTCCCCGGCAACCACGAGTTGGACGACCACGCCGCCATCGGTACCGATCAGCTCAAGCTCTACAAGAGGTCCTTCGGACCGCGCCGCTATTGGTTCTCCTATGCCAACGTCCTGTTTGTGGCCTTCGACGATTCGACCGAGCGGTGTCTGCCGGAGGACCTGGAGTGGTTGGAGGCGACGCTCGATCGGCTCAGAGGCCAGTACGATCTGTGTTTCGTCTACATGCACGTCCCGCCGCGCGACCCCCGTCCTGGCAAGCAGTACGCGCTGAAGCTGGCAGGCGCGGACAAGCTGATGGCCGTCCTGAAGAAGCACGACGTCACGGCTGTCTTCGCCGGGCACCTGCATGCTTACGGCGAGGACAAACTGGAGGGCATCCCCATCTACATCACGGGCGGCGCTGGGGAGCGCAAGGAAGCTGACGAGCCGCATCACTACCTGATCTGCACAGTGGGGGCCGACGGGTCCTACGAGGTGGCAAGGCGGGACATGGCCCACCTGCCTAATGAGGACTACGCGGAGTACGTCCTGCGTGCGAAGTTCCCGCACAGCGCCTTGTTGTTGGCTAGTTGCGGGTTGGTCCTGACGGGGCTTGTTTTTGTGCTGCGCGGCTGGACAGGTCTGTCAGAGCCCGCCTGAGGCCGTGGGTCAGCCGGCTGATCCTGCGTGGGATTGGACAGCGCTCCTGATGTGCCCGAGCGCCGTTGGCAATGCGACTGATTCTCAACCGGCGCCGCGCCGCGCCGGCGTACTGTTTCCGTTCTCTGGTCGGGAAATGCATTCTCCAACCCAGGAGCGCTTCGAATGGACGGACAAGACAGGACGATGGGAGAGGCCCTCGACAAGCCGGCTCGTGCGGTTCACGCCGAGGCCGGTCAGCGACGCCGTGCGCTGCACCGGCCCGTTCTCTACAGCCTCGGTGCGGCTGTTGTATTGCTCGGGGCGAATCTGGTCTGGTCGTTCGTGCTCGCTGAGACGCCTCCTGCCTTGCTGCCTCCGGCAGGCGAAGTCATGGGCGGGACCGCGCCTTTCACGTTCGCCGTAGTCGGTGACAGCAGAGGCAACACGACTGTCTTCGAAGAGATACTGAGCCGTATCAGGGCCGACGGAGCGAGCCTCATACTTCACGGTGGCGATATCGTCAGACGCGCCAAGCCGCGCCAGTTCGACTGGGTGCTGCACGAACTGGCCGAAGAGAACCTGGCCGTGCCGTTCTGCCCTGTGCCGGGCAACCACGACATTGACGAGGCCGTGGACGATCCCGGGGGCCGTTGCCGCCTTTACTCCAGGGCGTTCGGGCCCCGCCGTTACTGGTTTGCGTACGCCAACACGCTGTTCGTGGCGTTTGATACTGCGACAAAGCGTTGCAGCGCAGACGACCTGGCCTGGCTCGATGGGACGCTTGCACGCTACCGTGGGGGCTACGATGCGTGCTTCGTCTACATGCACGTGCCCCCCGTCGATCCTCGGCCTGACCGCTGGCGCGAAGTGCAGGAGGGAAAGGAAGAGCTGGCCCGCATCCTGAAGGAGCATGGCGTTACGGCCGTTTTCGCCAGCCACATACACTCGTACGTCGAAGGCAGCGTGGAGGGCATTCCGCTCTTCATATCCGGCGGGGCGGGGGCCAGACTGGAGGGGCCCGGGGATCGGTATCACTATCTGCTCTGCACAGTAGAGCCGGGTGGCTCGTTCGCCGTGCGGAAGATAGACGTGGGCGATCGGCCTGACGCTGACTATCCCGAGTATGCCCTCCGAGTCAAGTTCCCTGCAAGGGGCATGCTCGTGACGGGTGTCGGGCTGGTGTTGGCCGCTTTCGCCGTCAGCTTGTTTGCGGGTGCCGGCCCCGCGCACAAGGAACGCCGAACACCTCGCACGTGACACCTGTCACTGCGGGAGCGGCAGCGGTTCCACGTCATCGGCCACCACGCTGACGGCGCCGTGCTGCTCCTTGACGGTGCCCGTGACGCGGTAGCAACCCGCCCCGCCCATCCGGCGGCCGCACCGGCGATACACGTCAGGGAACACCACCGCCTCCACCACGCCGTGGCGGTCCTCCAGCGTCATGAACTTCATGTACTCGTGCTTGCGCGTGACGGCGCGGCGCGTGGTGACCAGCCAGCCGACGACGGCCACTTTTCTGCCGGCATTCTTCTTTACGTCGAAGCTGGGCGTGACGCCGTTGCGCGCCAGGTCCCCGTCCCATGCGTCCAGCGGATGGCCGGAGTGGCTGAAGCCCAGCATCTTCAGCTCCCACAGCACGCGTTCGCGCAGGGGGTAGGGGGGCTGGTCGGGCACCGGCACGGGCGCGGCGTAGACGGCGGCGGAT
>CAYUDW010000008.1:0-2879 GCA_964442595.1 uncultured candidatus Brocadiaceae bacterium | reverse complement strand
TGTGCAGGATGCGGTCCATCTTCATCATCAGCGTCGGGCGGGTCAGGCCGAACGAGTCGAACGCACCGCACAGGATCAGGTTCTCCAGCTCCTCGCGCGTCAGGCGCACGCGCGCGCAGAAGTCCTCCAGCGACTCGAAGCGCCGGATCGCGCGCTGCTGGAGCATCTGCTTGATGCTGGATGCGGCCAGCGACCTGACGAACTCCAGCCCCGGTCGGATCGCGCCGCCGCGTCCGGGCCCGTCCACAGGCTCGGCCCGGCATTCGACGTCGCTGGCGTTCACGCACGGGTTCAGCACCTTCACGTTGAAGCGGCGCGCCTCCTCCAGGTACGTGCGCGCGTCGTAGAAGCCGGCCTTGTTGGCGATCACGCTGGCCAGGAACTCGGCCGGCCAGTGCGCCTTCAGGTAGGAGGCCTGGTAGGAGATGTGGCCGTAGGTGCAGGCGTGCGCCTTGCAGTAGGAATAGGCGGCGAAACTCTCGATCTGGCGCCAGATGTCCCCGGCCACGTCGGGCCCGACGCCGCGTCCGGCGGCGCCCTCGATGAACTCGTCGCGGAACTGCTGGAGCTTCTCGCGCGAGCGCTTCTTCGAGATGTACTTGCGCAGCTCGTCGCCCTCGGCCAGGCTGAATCCGGCCACCGCCTCCGCCACGCGCAGGATGTCCTCCTGGTAGAGCATGACGCCGTAGGTCTTCGACAGCGCCTCCTCCATCAGGGGCGTGGGGTAGGTGGTGGGCTCCTCGCCGCGCATGCGCCGGATGAAGGCGTGCTTCATGCCGCTGCTGGACGGTCCCGGGCGGATGAGGGACAGGCCCTGGATCAGGTCCATGATGCTCTCCGCCCGGAGCATCTGGAGGAGCTGGCGCATGCCGGGCGACTCGATCTGGAAGCAGCCCATCGTGCGTCCGTGGCGCAGCAGCGTGGCCGTGCGCGGGTCGCGGTCGGGCAACTTCTCCAAATCCACGCGGATGCCGCGCAGCTCCTCGACGTTCTTCGCGGCCTCGGACACGATGGACAGCGAGCGCTGCCCCAGCAGGTCTATCTTGACCAGGCCCGTCATCTCGATGCCGCCCATCTCGTACTGCGTGACGACAATGCCCTTGGCGCTGTCCTCCAGCGCGGTGTACCAGGTGAGCGGCCGGTCGCCGATCACCAGCCCGCCCAGGTGGATGCTGAGGTGGCGCACGTAGCCGTCGATCTTGAGCGCCGTCTCGACCACGGTGCGCCACGGTTCCTTCGCGATGGGGAAGTCCGCCATCTCGGGGAACGTCTCCATCGCCTCGTGGATGCTGGAGACGCCGTAGTAGGGGAGGCGCTTGCTATGCTCGTCGATCTCCTCCAGTGGCAGGCCCATCACGCGCGCCACGTCGCGGAAGGCGGATTTGGCCAGCAGGCGCGAATGCGTCGAGACCATCGCCACCTGCCCCTTGGGGTAGCGCTCGTAGACGTAGTCGATCACGTCGTCGCGGCGGCGCCAGCAGAAGTCGATGTCGATGTCCGGCACGTCGGTGCGGAACTCGTTCAGGAAGCGCTCGAAGTAGAGGTCGAACTTCAGCGGGTCCACGGCCGAGATGCCCAGGCTGTAGCTGACGATGCTGTTGGCGGCCGAGCCGCGGCCCACGTGCGGGATGCCCTCGCGCTCGGCGAACGCCACGATGTCGTGCACCACCAGGAAGTAGTCGCAGAAGTCGAGCTTCTCGATGACGCCCAGCTCCCGGTCCAGCCGCGCCTTTACGTCCTTTCGAAGCCTGCCATAGCGCCGGCGCGCGCCCGCGTAGGCAACGTCCCGCAGGTGACGGCACGGCTCGTCAATCCCGAGCTGGGCCGCGCGGGGGAAGCGGGGCACGTCCGACGTGGGGTCCAGCTCGCACGCCTCCGCGATGCGGAGCGTGTTGCGCATGGCCTCCTCGCGCACGGCGGCCGGCAGCCGCGCCGCCACCTGCCCGGGCAGTTGGAAGAAGCCGTGGCGATCGGCCAGTTCGCCGTACGGCGAACGGCTGTCGAGGATGCCGTTCAGGTCCACGTTCTCGCGGATGGCGCTCAGGACGGCGTGGGTCCGGCGGTCTTCCCCGCGCAGGAAGTTCACGTTGACCGTGGCCACGGGGGGAATGCCGAGCCGGTCGGCCACGTCGGCCGCGGTCTCTCGCGGATTCGTCTCGCGCGGCCCGTCCGTCCCGCGCAGCGCGGGGCAGCGCGTCTCGAAGGAATGGGGGGTGTCCGCGCGCAACTCGGCGTAGAGGCGTCCCTCCGGCACGATGCCCCTTAAGCGCCGCAGCAGGGAAGGGGTGGCCGTCAGCACGAAGAGGCCGTCCGGATCGACGGCGATGCCGGCGGCGACGTCGAACTCGACTCCACCGTCGTCGTCGGATCGGCCGGCGTCGGATGCGAGGAAATCGCGGTAGTGGGGGGTGCCGGCCAGTCGTCTCTCACTCACCACGCGGCACAGGTTGGCGTAGCCCAAGCGGTCGGCCGCCAGCAGCACGCACTGCTCGGCGCCGTGGACGATCTCGGCGCCGATGATGGGCTTGATGCCCGCCCGGCGCGCGGCCTCGTAGAAGAACATCGCGCCGTAGAGGCCGTTCGTGTCGGTCAGGGCCACGGCGGGCAGGCCCATCTGTGCGGCCGCCTGCACCAGCTCCTCGACGCTGAAGGCGCCCTGGAGCAGGCTGTAGTTCGAATGCACGTGTAGGTGAACGAAGTCCATTGTCGTTGACTCCCGTGCCGCGCCTATGTATACTATACGTTTATATGCATTCCCTGTCAACGGTGGCGGGCACGGGCGGTGAATAAACGCGGGCTCCCGGCCGTACTAATGGTGAGGGCGCGACAGGCTTGACGTTAGGCGTGACAGCCGGTAGCGTACGAGCGGCAAACCACGA
>CAYUDW010000007.1:38532-41876 GCA_964442595.1 uncultured candidatus Brocadiaceae bacterium | reverse complement strand
CCCCCGTGCGGGTCGGCAGTATCGCGCGTGTAGTTGGCGGGGTCTTTATAGCGTTCGGGGCCCCACATGGTCCAGCCTGGCGGCGGGCTCTCGGGCGAGCCCACCTCGAAGTCCCCGTTGTAGATCGGGTCCTGGCCGCACGCGACTGCGGACACGAACGCCAGCGTCATGAGCACCTGCCCCGCGAGGGGCAATGCCCGCCCGGCCAACCTTACTCCCCCCATGTCTCCGCCTCTCCCGTGCTTCAGTTCCGGCGGCGCAGCGCCACCAGCGAGTGCGGCGGCAGCGTCACCACGCCCGCGTCCACCTTGACGCCCGCGCCCGTCGGCATCTCCAGGACCCGCTCGAAGCCCGGCCATCCGTCGATCCGCAGCGTGCACGTAACGGGCTCATCGCGGAAGCTCTCAATGACGGCCACGTCGTCGTCGAACAGGTACAGGCCGACCCCGTAGGGCGCGTTGAACGTCACGCCCATCGGCTGGAGGGCCCGGTCCCGCAGCGCGTTCAACTCGGCCTCCGGCAGCGATGCCAGCTCGGCGTAGCGGTTGCGGTCCGAGGGCGACGGGACGACCAGCGCCCGCTCCCTCAGAACAGCGATGTCGTCCGCCCCCACCTCGCCTGCGATGGCGTCCAGGAACCCGGTCGTCACGACGACGGGGCTGTCCTTCTGCACTGCCTGTCCCAGCGCGCTCCGCCAGTCGGCGTCTTTCAGGACGTGGCATCCGAACACGAAGCCGTCCGCTGCAGCGTCGAACTCGTGGGCGGCCGAGACGGGAAGCCCTGCCATTCCGAGTAGCGGGTGCAGGTTCGGGTCGGCCCCCGGGGCGCTGTTGGCCGGCTTCCATCCGAGCAGGCCGCGCGGCCGCTTGCCGTGGATCAAGCGCGCCAGCTCGAAGTGTTGCGGCTGCTCCTCCATCAGCGCGGCCACGTCTCTGGGGCCGAGGCCCCGGTCATAGCGCTCCCCACCGTACAGCGCGCCGAAGTTGAACAGGAAGACCTCCGGCGCCCCGCCGAGCACCGTCTGGCGTCCCTGTTCCACGTAGTAGATCGGGTCGGTCTGGATGCTGTCGTGCCAGCCCCCGCCGCACTTCTGGCCGCCGATGCCCAGAAGCCACCGCATCAGCCAGTAGGCGCGGTACTGCGGCTCGGCCGCGCCTCGTTCACTGGTGCCGCGCGTCTCCGTGCCCACCCAGGTATGCGGGAACAGCTCCGACTGCCGCGCCACGTCGTAGCCCCGGTCCTGGAACGCCTCATGCCAGCAGGGGTACTTGATAATGAAACGCGAGTTCGGGTTGACGGCCCGGCCCGCGCCGATGATGTGCGTGCGGCTGAGCTCCAGCATAAGGTCGGTGCGGAACTCGGCCCAGGACCGGTCTCCTCTGGCGCGCCGGCACTCGTCGCACGCGCAGTCGGTGGCCAGGAAGTCGTCGATCATGATCTCGTCGAAGATGCCGGCCGCGTATTCGGACATCTCCTTGAGCATCTGCTGCGTTCGGGGCGACGTGTAGCACGAGAAGGCGTCCCAGCCCGTGCTGTGCTTCCCGTAATGGGCCGGCGTGATGCAGCCCGAGACTAGGAAGCCGGCCTCGCGGAACCGGTCCCGCGCCCGTGCCAGCGTCTCCCCGGGCGGGACCGACTCGCCGCGGAACGACTCGATGTAGACGTGCGTGATGCCGTGCTCCTTGCACCACTCGATGGCTCTGGCTATCCCTTCCTCGTCGCCCAGGTGCTGCGGCACCTGCTGAGCGGTGAACAGCGTGGACATACGCAGCACGTCGGCGTTCTTCTGGGCCAGCGCCCACATGTCGGCCTCCGGAGTTGCGGTAAGGGTCGCAAGGAAGAGGGGGATAAGCGTCAGCATTCTGGATCGTCCTCGCTGTTCACGGTCCGGCGTCGCGCGCCATCTGGCGGTTCAGGCGACGGCCCGCATTCTGACGGATGGAGGAGCAGTTGGCAAGCAGAACGAGCCCACTGCCCTTTGGGGCCGGCCTTCCCGTTGCCTTGCTCGCGGCTCTTCGTGTACCTTGGCGTGCTTCGTGGTACAAAGCGTTTCCGTCAACGCCGGGAGGCACGTCATGGGAATCAGCCTGGGATTGGTCGGATTGGGAAGTTTTGGCTCGATGTTCGCCGAGCTGTTCAAGCGCCACCCGCTCGTGGACAGGATGGCGCTCTGCGACCTGGAACCCGAGCGAATCGAGCAGTTCGCTGGCCAGGAGTCATGGCAGGACAAGTTCGACCCCTCGGACGCCTATGCGTCCCTGGACGAGATCTGCGCGGCGGACCTCGACGCGCTCGTCATCATCACGCAGCCCTGGCTGCACGCGCCGCAGTGCATCCAGGCCATGGAGTCCGGCAAACACGTCTACAGCGCCGTGCCCATTATCAGCCTGCCCGACGGAGACGAGATTCTGGACTGGTGCGACAAGCTGGTCGAGACGTGCACGCGCACGGGCATGCGCTACATGCTGGGCGAGACGACCTACTACCGGCCGGAGACCATGTACTGCCGCCGGCAGGCGGCCGCCGGAGCGTTCGGGCACTTCGTGCACGGCGACGCGCATTACCTCCACGACGTGGACCTGCCCGCCTGCAACTTGCGCGACGTGCAGAAGCATCGCACGACCGGCCGCGCCGGGCGCGAGTGGCTCGCGCTTGCCAGGGAGTACAAGGAGCGCGGCGTGCGAGGCGGGCCGATGCATTACCCGACGCACTCCGTCTCCGGAATCGTATCCGTGATGGGCGCGCACATGACGAGGGTCTCCGCCTTCGGGTTCACCGGTCCGACTGACGACGATTACTTCGGCGCCGAGTTCAGCAACGAGACCGCCCTGTTCCGCATGAGCAACGGCGCGACGGCGCGCGTCTGCGAGCACCGCCAGATCGGCCACACGGGCGAGGAGATGTTCCGCGTCTTCGGCACGGAGGGCACGTTCCGCGAGGACCACTGGGTCACCAAGACGGAGTGGACGAAGCTGACGTTTGAGGAGATGCGAGAGCCGCTGCCGGAGGAGGTGGCCGAGGCGTTCCGCGGGGAAGGCGGTTCGGTGGACTATGGCGGGCACGGCGGCTCGCACGCCTACCTGGCGCACGAGTTCGTCGAGGCGGTCGCGCAGGACAGGCAGCCCGCCGTCAACGCGTGGGAGGCCGTGCGCTACATGGCACCGGGCGTGATGGCACACAAATCAGCCATGCGGGAGGGCGAGCTGCTGGACGTGCCGGACTGGGGAGACGCGCCGCAGACGTGAGCCCTGCGGGCAGTGACAAGTGCAGAATGACAAATGTCAAATGAAGAGCTCAGGTCCCCGGCGCCGGGGCTCGTCGGGCGATCTGCCACTTGTCACTTG
>CAYUDW010000007.1:23835-38432 GCA_964442595.1 uncultured candidatus Brocadiaceae bacterium | reverse complement strand
CCCTGGTCGGCCAGGTAGAACGCGAAGTCCTCGCCCCCCATCCGCTGCTCCGGCGACCCCAGGACGTTGCGTTTGCCGAGCAGGTCTCCGCCGACTTCGCGGACCAGCTCGAGCATGCGCGCGTCGTTCTTGACCGGCGGGTACAGCTCATCGTCGTGAATGGCGACCTCGCCCCGCATGGACCTCGCGACGTTCCCGGCCAGGCGGCCGAGGGCCCGGCGCACGCGCCTCAGGTCCGCCATGTCCAGGGCGCGGATGGTGCCCAAGAGCTTCGCGCTGTCCGGGATGATGTTGTTCTTGGTGCCGGCCTGGAAGCCGCAGAAGCTCAGCACAACCGGGCGGTCGGGCCGCATCTCCCGACTGACGACCGTCTGGGCGGCCGTGATGATCTGGGCCCCAATCGCCACGGGGTCCACGCACTCGTGCGGGCGGGCGCCGTGGCCGCCCTTGCCCCGCACCGTCATCTCGAACCCGTTCACGCCCGCGTTCGACGTGAGCGAGAGCTGTATCTGACCCGGCTTGATGCCCGAGCGTGCGTGCAGGGCGAAGATGGCGTCCACGTCGGGGTCCTTGAGGCAACCCGCCTCGACCATTCGCTTGCCGCCGGCCCCGCCCTCTTCGGCCGGCTGGAAGATGAACTTCACGCTCCCGGCGATCTGATCCCGCATCTGCGCCAGCACCCGCGCCGTGGCGAGCAGGATTGCCACGTGCCCGTCGTGCCCGCAGGCGTGCATGACGCCCTCATTGACGGAAGCGTAGCCCAGCCCCGTCTGCTCGCGAATGGGCAGCGCGTCCATGTCCGCCCGGAGAGCGACCGTCCCGCCGGGCCGGGCACCCCGCAGCAGGCCTATCACGCCCGTTTCCGCCACCTCCGTCCTCACGTTGTCCAGGGCGGCTTCCCGGAGCGAGTCAGCCACGACGGACGCGGTCCTGCGCTCCTGGTAGCCGAGTTCGGGATGGCGGTGCAGGTCTTCGCGGATCCGCCTTGCCCATTTCAGGAGCTTCCCATCGATCTTCCGTACAGGCAGAGCCATTGCCGTCTCCCGCGAAAGAGCACCGCCAGTGCCCGGGCGTTGGCCATCGGGCACGGCAGGAGCACAGACTGACACCGGCTATACTGCGTCTTCCGGATAGCCGCTGAACGGTACCCAGACGCTCTTCTCCGTCCCGATGATGGTGCTGTAGGAATGCAGCATGCCGAAGTTCGAGCACTGGACCGAGTACCAGTCGATGCCCGACTTGCGGGCCAGTTCATCCTTGATCCGGCCTGTCATGGCTACGCTGGACCTGGCCTCGGAGTGCACCTTGCGGATGATGGAAGCCTGGTCCTCTTCGGTCAGAAACGAGTAGACCGGCGAGAGGGAGTGCCTGTCGACCATCTCCACCAGGTCCTCCGGGTACACCTCCTGCGAGGTGGCCACTTCTATCGCCGCCACGGTCAATTGGCCGAACAGGCCGCCCGGCTCGTCCGGCATCGAGGACGGATACGTCGTGATGCACGGGACCTCGATCCGGAAGAGGATTCTGGGACCGGGGACGGCCTTGGACGCCCTTGCGCTGTACGCGCAGGAGTACTTGACCAGGCACTTCTTCTCGGAGGCAGGCGTGACCTTCTCGATGAAGAACGGGTACTCGAACTCGATGTGGACGGTCGCCGCGTTCAACTCATCGAGGTAGTCGAGTATGTTCGCGCGCAGCGTGCTTGTCCCTATCCGGTCGCGGTGGGCATGGAGGACCCGGATAAACCTGTCGATCCACCGGGCCTCAAACTCCTGCATGATGCGGGCGGTCACGGAGATGTTGGCAATCGTGAACTGCCCTTCGGGATCCTCCCGCGAGGTCACGCGCATGGGGAACGGCAGATCCCTCATGCCCACGTCGACCAGGAATTGCTTCGTCTCAGGCATTTCGGTTCTCCGCGGAGTGTGTCCGGCGCTCCGGAACCCGACGGGCCGGAGTTCCGGCCACTATATGCGCCGCACGACGGTCCGTCAAGACGTGGCCCTGCGCCATCCGAGCCCCCAGTGCCGGGCACGAGGGAACCGGGCCGGGATTTGCCACAGGTTCGGGCGGGGGGACTGGTGGCGGCCAGCCGGATCAGACTGAGCGGAGATATGGCTTCCCGGCCTGGACTCGAACCAGGAATGGCAGGACCAAAACCTGCTGTGTTACCAATTACACCACCGGGAAGCGGAACTCCAGAGAAGGGCCATCTCCGCCGGGGATGGCAGAGCGGCGCAAGACCGGCACAATTCGGGGCAGAGATGGTCCGCGCGGAACTGCGGAATGGCCCCCCTCAGGGATTCGGCCGGCGCTCGAACCAGTCCCATCGCTGCAGGGAGACGAAAGGATCGCCCTCGACAATGTACTCGTCCTCCTGGGCGATGGTCGCCAGCGCGGTGTGCTCGTAGACCTGGCCGACGAGCAGCTCGCCCTTCTTGCGGCCCTTGCCATCCGGCATCACGGAGTAGACGATGAACCGGTCGTTCTCCTCGACGCCCCGGTCGCGGCCGCCCTCGATGAGGACGAAATCGTAGTCGCTGCGGACCTCGATGATCTGGCCTTGGGCTTCCAGCCGATCCAATCCCTTCGGGCCGGCCAGCAGATCCTCGATCCGCTTCTGCAAGGTGGCAACCTGGTCCTGCAACGAGGTAACCTGGCTCTTGCGCGCGTCCACCTCCTCCTGGTACTTGGCGCGCCAGTCCGTGGCTTCCTCGCGTTGGCTGTTATGACGCGTCACCAGGTCATTGTAGTCCGAGCGCAACTGGTTCAGATCGCTCTCGAACTTCTGCGTGGCCTGGCTGAGCTGGCCCTGCAGGCGCTGCTCGGTCTGCACCAGCGACTCCTTGGTCTCCTCCAGGCGCTTGCTCAGATCGTCGTTGCGGCTTCTCAGATCGGCCACTTCCTGGTTGAGCCTGGTGTAGCTCTCCTCGTAGTAGGTCAACAGCAACCGCAGCTCGTGGTAGGTCGGCTCGCCGCGCTCTTCCGCGGCCGTCTGCGCGGGCGACTCGGCCATCGCGCTCTTGATGCCGTCCAGGCTCTGCCAGCCCAACAGGGGCAGAACTTCCTGTTCATACTCGGCCGCCTCCGCCAGCTTGGCCGCCACGTCGCTGTAGCTCTCCTGGTTGAAGGTGAAGCCCTGCTCTGTGGGGGCGGTCTTGTTCAGCTGCCATCCCTTATCAACGAAGACCGAGCCGACGACCTCCCCGAAGGCGGACTGGTTCGTCTCGATGGCTTGCCTGGCCATCTTGAACTGCTGCAGGAACCAGATGGCGCACCCTATGCCGACGAACGTCAGCACCACGAAGATAACCAGAGCAACAATGACTCCCGAACCAGAACTACGTCTGACCGCGGCCATGTTCTCTCTCCCTTTAGTTTTCCCTGGCGCCCTGCTCCCTGCGCGCGCCATACGGCCCGGACGGCGCCGTCGCTGCCAGATTCGTCCATATAAAGGTATACGCAGCCGACCCCTTTGTCAACTCCGCAAGGCCAGGGCCGTCTCAGCTCCCAGCCCCGCCGGCAGGCCATCGGCGATCGGCGACAGGCTCAGTCTACCGGCACCGCGCCGTTTGTCAAGCAAACGCAGGCGCCCGGCAACGGCTGCGTTTGACAGCGCGGAGGACGCCCATGAGAATGGACGGCCCGTCGTGTACTCCACGCGTCTGCGGCGACGGCATCCCGTCGCCGAGAAGCTCACACATGACAAGCGATCAAGACCAGAATGACCCCGCGGACCGGATCGCGGCGGTGGCCCTGAACCTGCCCCTGGACAGGACCTTCGATTACCTGATTCCCGGACCTCTCAGGGGCCGCGTGGTGGTCGGCGGACGGGTCCGCGTACCGTTCAGGACGCGCGCGCGCGTGCTGGGATACTGCGTGCAGATCAAGCCCGACTCCGACGTGCCCGAGTCCGAACTGAAGGAAATAGCCCAGGCGCTGGACAGGGAGCCCGTCTTCACCCCCGCCATGCTTGGGCTGGGGCGGTGGATAGCGCGCTACTACTGCTGCTCCCTCGGCGAGGCGCTGCACGCGGCGTTGCCGGCCGCCGTCCGGCGGAGCCGCAAGCGCCGCAGGACCCGGTTCGTGTGCCTGCAACCGCCCGTGCCGGAGGCAAAGGCCACCGCGGACGACATCTTCGACAGGAGCCCGGCCCAGAGCCGAATACTGCGGACGCTGGCCCTCATGGATGGGGAGTGCGCCGCCGCGGAGCTGAAGAGGAACGCCTCCGCCTCGGAGCCCTCGCTCAAAGCGCTGGCACGGCGCGACCTGATCAAGTTCGAGAGCCGCATGGTCGAGCCGGCCGATCCCCTCCTGGACGTGTCCGTGGCCCCGCAGGAACCGCCCGAACTGACGGCGGAGCAGCAGGCCGCATACGACGCCATCGTTCAGAAGCTGGACCGCGGGCGCTTCGACGTGGTCCTGCTGCACGGCATCACCTCCAGCGGCAAGACGGAGGTCTATCTGCAGTGCATCGCCGAAGTGGTCAGGGCGGGCAAGCAGGCCATCGTTCTGGTGCCGGAGATCAGCCTGACGCCGCAGACGGTGCAGCATTTCGGCAGCCGGTTCAGCCGCCTGGCCGTGCTGCACAGTCGCCTGACTGAGGCCGAACGCCGACACCAGTGGCACCGCATTCGGGCCGGCGAGGCGGACGTGGTGATCGGCGCCCGATCCGCCGTCTTCGCCCCCGTGCCCCGGCTGGGCCTGCTGGTCATCGACGAGGAGCACGAGAACAGCTTCAAGCAGGACGTCGTCCCCCGCTACCACGCACGGGACGTGGGCATCGTGCGCGCCCAGACGGATGAAGCACTGGTGGTGCTCGGCACGGCCACACCGTCCCTGGAGAGCTACCACAACAGCCAGACAGGCAAGTACACGCGCCTGGTCCTAACGCAGCGCATCGGCCTCTATCCGCTGCCGCCGGTGGAAGTGGTGGACATGCGCGAGGAATGGCGCGGCCGGGGCCGTATCCGCGTCATCAGCCGCCGCCTGGAGGCCTGCATGCGCGGAAGCCTGGAGCGCGGGGAACAGGTCATCCTGTTCATCAACCGACGGGGCTTCTCCCCGTTCATCCGCTGCCCCCGCTGCGGCTTCGTGCTCAAGTGCCCCCGATGCGACATCACGCTGAACTACCACCGCGGGATCAACGTCATGGCCTGTCACTATTGCGGCCACGAGCAGCGCCCTCCGACCGAGTGCCCCGAATGCGCCCTGGAGGGAATCCGGTTCGGCGGCACCGGCACGGAGCGGGTCGAAGCGGCGGTCGATGAGCTTTTCCCCGAACGGTCGGCCATCCGGATGGACAGCGACACGACCCGGGTGCGCCGGGCCCACGAGCAGAAGCTCGGCGCCTTCCGCACGGGAAAGGCCGACATACTGATCGGCACGCAGATGATCGCCAAGGGGCTGGACTTCCCGAACGTCACGACCGTGGGTGTCGTCAACGCGGACGTGGCGCTGCACCTGCCGGACTTCCGCTCGCGCGAGCGGACGTTCCAACTGCTGGCCCAGGTGGCCGGGCGGACGGGACGGGGACCCGCCGGCGGGCGCGTCATCGTGCAGACCTTCCTGCCTCACGACCCCAGCATCCAGGCCGCCGCGCGCCACGACTACGACGCCTTCGCCCGACAGGAGCTGCCGCTGCGGCGCGAGTTGAGCTACCCTCCCTACGGGCGCATGGTCCGCATCATCTGCCGGGGACGGCGGGTCGAAGCAATCATCCACTACATCGGCAGCCTGGCAGCCGCCGTCCGGAAGCTGTGCCGGGAGCTGGGCGACGGTTCGCACGTGCTGGGGCCGGCGCCGGCGCCGGTCGCCCGGATAAAGGGCCGGCACCGCCGCCACCTGATGATCAAGTGTCCCGACTCCCGCTCCGTGCAGCGCCTACTGCGCGAGCTCAAGGCGCTCCTCAAAGGGCCGTCCGGTGTGAAGGTCGTGGTGGACGTGGACCCCGTCTCGATGCTCTGACGGCACAGCACTGCCCCGGCAGAGGGACGGCCGGGGAGGCAAAGGGCGCCCGAAAACGGTTGACAAACGGGGCGCGATGCGATATTATCCCCGCCGCTAGTATCCGGCAGCCGTTCTCGCCGGGGGCGCCGGGGGACGTAGATGTTTCAAGCGGTTCAACTGCAAAAATGTGTTTCAACTGGCCTTCCGAGTGATCGGCGGGAGGAGGTGATGCCACCCTTACGTACGCTGTTGCTCGCCGTCGCAAATGCTTAGGTGCTGCTTTTCCGAGACCTCCTTCGAGGGGAACGAGAGATGGCTGTGAGTGAGCAAGAACTAAGAAGCACGGTTGCCCAGATGCGCGAGCAACTGCGCTCCGCTGCGGCGTCGCGACGCCGGGCCCGCGTGGTGGGCATTCTGGGCGTCGTGGTGGGGCTGTGCATCGTGGCGTTCATCGTGGGGAGCCTGTTTAGCCTCGCGGGGGGCCTGCGTGAGAATCCGGAGGAGCTCCGGGCTGCAGCCACCAGCCGCATCCAGAACCTGCAGCTTGAGAGGAAGGCCAGCGACGTGGCCAAGAGGCTGATGCCCGTGATCCAGAAAGAAGCCCTCGCGTTGGTCAAGGAGCTTGAGCTGCCCAAGGTGGCTATGGACGAACTGAAGATCATGCTGCGCGATCTGGAGCCGGTGGCGCGCCGGGAACTGGAACGCGTGACCCCGAGGCTTCGTCAGGTGGTTGAGGCGGAAAGCACCCGGTTGCAGGAAGACCTTCGGCAGGCTCTGGAAGGGAAGCTGGCCGACCGCTTCAGCGAATCGATTCGCCGCCACGAGCAACGCCTCGAGACCCTGGACCTGACCGAAGAGAAGCTGGCCCAGATCATCGAGAATCTCCAGATGGCCTCCGCGTACGCACTCCAGGACATCCTGGAACCGCGCCTGAAGGGCGTGGTGGAGGAGATCAAGAAGGTCGGTAACTTGGTTCTGGATTTGCCCCCGCTGCCTGAGGAGAGAAGCGAAGAGCAACTGCTGATTGAGATCAAGGACGTGCTTCTCGCGCTGCTCAAGGAAAGGCTGCCGGGTTACGAGATGGACCCGCGCGAGATCTACCAGTACGGCCACCGACCGCCAACCGGCCCGCCACAAGAACCACAGATAGATACACCCGAGCAGGCCAGGCGGATGGCCGCTGAGGCTGCGGCAGCAGCACAGAGAGCGGCGGGAGGTGAGCGATGAACGAAAGGAAACCCCAGATGAGCCCCGAAGCGCAAGAGCCCGGGAGCGGATTGCCGCAGGATCTCGTGGACGAGCTGATGGTCCTGGCCCAGGAGGTGCGCGCCGTAGAGGCCAAGGCAGCCAAAGGATGGAAGTTGTCCCTTGCCGGATGGGTCATCTTCCTGGTGGTGGTGTTCAGCTACCTATACTTCGGCGTCTACAGGAGGGTCGTGGTGCCCTTCTTTGAGCCCGCCACGATGGTCGAAATGGCGATAGGCGTGGGCAACAGGGCGCTGGAAAGCCAGGGGCTGCCTGAAGTGGAGTCCGCCAGCTTCGCCCCCCAACTGGCCGATCGGCTCGAGGTCGGAATCCCCGCCCTCGTCCAGCAGCAGCTCAAACCCAAGTTGATGGACCTGCAGGAGCAGCTTCCTGAGAAGCGGATCGAGCTGACGCAGAAGTTCAGGGCAAACGCGCCTCAGGTAGTGGACGATGCCGTGGACTACTTTGAGGCAAACATGCTTCCCAGGCTCCACGACACCTTGCTGACAACAGTCGGCGAGAGGGTGGACGAAGTGCTGGAACGGGTGGACGAGACCATCGGGGAGGCCGTCACCCAGGTGATCGTCGCCCACTGGGACAGCATAGCGGTCGTGGGGCCGGACCAGATGTCGGAGTTGCGCGAGGGCCTGGCCAACACCTTCGAGCAGCAGATGGGCCCCGTGCTGGAAGAGATTTTCAAGGGCACGGATGAGTCTGTGGCCGAGGTGCGCATGCAGATCGAGCAGCTGGTCGAACGTTACAAGAGCCAGACACTGACGGCGGACGACATGCACGTGATCCGCCTCATACAGCTCTCTCTGGCGCTGTTCAAGTCCATGAAGGAGGCCCCGCCGGAGGTCCAGGAGAGCATCTACGAGCAGTTCATGGACCAACTGCGGAGCATCGGAATCGGCGCGGCGGCCAGGGAGCAGATCGGCCGCGAGGTCCGGGCCGGAGTGACCCCTGACTTCAGCGGTCTGTCCCCCGAGGAGCGCGAGGCAGCCACGAAGGCCTACGAAGAGGACCGGCGCCAGGCCGCCGAGGCTGAGGCCCAGGGCACCAGAGCGGAGGCGCCGCCCAGTACGGACCAGCCGGCGTACGGCCATCGGCCGCCGACCGGCCCGGTACAGCAGCCACAAATACCTACAGCGGAAGAAGAAGCCCAGATGAAAGCCGCTGCGGCACGTAACGCGGCGGGAGGCGGACAATAAACGGTCAGCGGGACCCCTCAGATGAGTCCCGAAGCCCAAGAGCCCAAGAGCGGAGTGCCACAGGGGCTCGAGGAGCAGGCAGCAAGAATGGCCGAGCAGGCCGGGGCCAGAGACGAGGCAGCTCCGCAATAGCCTCGTCAACGCCCTGAACCTGCGCAAGAGCGCAACCTGGAACTGATTGGCCGGCCGGGCGGGACGAGTCGTGCTTGGTACCCCGCCATTCGCGTCCGGCGGGCGGATTCCGGTTGCGCTCTTTCCTTGCCTGTGTGCCGTGGCCGGACGAGGCCCAGGCGCAAGATGCCGTCGGCCGGCACGTCCGCCCTGGAACCTGGCACCAAGCGCTGAAAGCCGGTGGGGAGGCCGTTCAGACATCTGCGGGACCGTTTGTGTGGGGCCTTCAAGAGGCTCTTGCAGGCCTCGTCTTGAGTTGCCTCAGGCGCCGTCGAACGCTGACATTCGCGGATTGCTCTTGACACGCCCCTCGGGAAGGTGTAATGTGTACTCGTTCACTTCAAGGGGCATTCAACGCTGTAACAGCAGTCCCACGGTGGCCTCGGCCGCATGCTGAGCGGCCCGAGAGTCCGGTAGGAACCTGTGCCGAAGCAGCTTCGCGGCGGCAACCGTCCGGATTGATGGACTGACCAGAAGACCGCCCGCCACTGAACTTCGATCGCCGCCGTGCGGGCGCTGGCGGCACTCGGCCCGGTAGACAGCCTCCTCTGTTGCGGCTGCTTCCGGCCCCGGAGTTCGCAAGCCCATTGGAGCCCAACTCGGGCGCCACAACCAGCTTCGTCCGGCCATATGCCCGAAACGCTCTTCGCAGTCGATGCACTGGCGCACATCTACCAGTTCTTCTACGCCATCAAGGGCCTGACCGGCCCGGACGGAGAGCCCGTCAACGCCGTCTACGGCTTCGCCCGAATGCTGGAGAAGCTGAAACAAGATCACGGGGCGGACTACCTGGCCGTGGCGTTCGACACGCCGGGAGAACTGATCCGCCATCAGGAATACGAGCAGTACAAGGCGAATCGCCCTCCGATGCCGGACGCGCTGGAACGCCAGATATCCGTCATACGCGAACTGCTGGAGGTGCAGCAGATACCCGGGCTCGCCGCTGAGGGCTACGAGGCTGACGATGTGCTGGCCGCTATCGCCAGGGCAGCCGCCGAGCATGGGATCGATACGGTGATCGTTACCACGGACAAGGATGCCGAGCAGCTCATAGACGAGCACACGCGCGTCTTACACGTCCACAAGGACTCGGAGGTCCTCCTGGGACCCGAGGAGCTGCGCGACCTGAAGGGCATCGAGCCCTGGCAGGTCGTCGAGGTCATGTCGCTTGCGGGCGACACCACGGACAACATTCCGGGAGTGCCCGGCGTCGGTCCCAAGACGGCGCTGAAGCTCATACACCAGTTCGGCAGCGTGAAGAACTTGTACGCCAACCTCGACCAGGTCAAGAGCGACAGTCTGCGGCAGAAGCTCGCCGAACATCGCCAGGACGTGGAGACCGCCGCCAGGTTGGTCAGGCTCGAGCATGACATCCGGGTTGAACTCGACATCGAGGAGTGCCGCGTCGGGAAAGCGTCCCAGACCGAAGTCAACCGGTTCTACAGGGCCCTGGGGTTTCGCTCGCTCGTCAACGACACGGATCCGGCTCGGCCCAGGCAGGCGGCTCAGGCAGCCCTCTTCGCGGAGGCGCCAGAGCCTGAGCTCACAACGCTCGATTCGCTCGCGAAGGACTACCGGGTCCTCACCGACCCGGACGCGCTGGAACGCCTCGTGGAAGTGCTGAAGAAGCAGGAAGCCGTCGCGCTCGACCTGGAGACCACAAGCCTCCAGCCCCGTCAGGCCGAGATTGTGGGGTTCGCCGTGAGCTGGGAAGCCCACCAGGGCGTCTACGTCGCCACGAAGGCCCCCGAGGGAGAGCCCTTCTGCCCCATGGACGAGGCGCTGAGAATGCTCAAGCCCGTGCTTGAGGCCCGGGCGCCGGCGAAGGTGGGGCAGAACCTGAAGTACGACATGGCGGTGTTGAAGAACTACGGCGTGACCGTGCGCGGTTTGCGCTGCGACACGATGGTGGCCTCCTATCTGCTGCATCCCACCAGCCGCAGCCATGGGCTGGACGCCCTGGCACGGCGGCACCTGGGTTACCAGACGGTCCCGATAGAAGACCTCATCGGCCGCGGCCACGAGCAGGTAACCATGGACCGAGTGCCCGTCGCGAAGGTGGCACCTTACGCCTGCGAGGACGCTGACGTTGCACTGCAACTGGCCACGCTGCTGACAGCCGAACTCGAGGAGCAGCATCTGTGGGACCTGTTCGACCGGCTGGAGGTTCCCCTGGTGCCCGTTCTGGCGGAGATGGAATGGGTAGGCGTTAAGGTCGATGCGGATCGGCTCGCGGCCCTCAGCAAGGAGTTTTCCGGGGAGCTGGACGAACTGGCGGCCCAGATATTCCAGGAGGCCGGGCACGAGTTCAACCTGAACTCACCCAAGCAGCTCAGCGAGGTGCTTTTCGAGGAGATGGACCTGCCGGCGCCGACGGGCGCCCGCCGGACGACGGGCTATTCCACCGCCAGCGACGTTCTGGCCAGGCTCGAGCGCGAACACCCCATCGCCCGCCACGTGCTCAAGTACAGGGAACTGAGCAAACTGAAGTCCACCTACGCCGACGCTTTGCTGTCGCTGATCGATCCGGGAACGGGCCGCATCCACGCCTCGTTCAACCAGACTGTCACGGCGACCGGCCGCCTCTCTAGCAGCGACCCCAACCTGCAGAACATCCCCGTACGCACGCCTCTGGGGCGGCGCATCCGCAGGGCTTTCGTGGCCGGCAAGGAGGACATGTCCCTGCTCAGCGCGGACTATTCCCAGGTGGAGCTGCGCATCGTGGCGCACTGCTCGGGCGACCCGGCCCTGTGCCGCGCGTTCGAGCAGGACCGGGACATCCATCGCTTCGTCGCTGCTCAGGTCAACGAGGTCCCCGAAGAAGGGGTAACCCCTGAGATGCGCCAGCAGGCGAAGGCCGTCAACTTCGGGATCATCTACGGCCTGAGCCCCTACGGGCTGAGCCGCCAGATAGGCGTGACCGTTGCCGAAGCCGGAGAGTTCATTGCCGCCTACTTCGAGCGTTATCCCGAGGTGAAACGCTTCATAGGCAGCACCATAGACCAGGCCCGGCGCGATGGATACGTGCGGACCCTGGCAGGACGGAAGCGCACCATCGAGGGCATCCGCGCTGCCGGCGCGGCGCGCAGTGCGGCCGAGCGCATAGCCGTCAACACCGTCGTGCAGGGCACGGCCGCCGACCTGATCAAACGGGCCATGATCGAGATACATCAAGGCCTGCCGGATGTCAGCCGGCAGACACACATGCTGATACAAATCCACGACGAACTGCTCCTTGAAGCGCCGGACGAAGACATGGACCGTGTCCGGCGATTCGTCACCGACAGGATGAGCAGAGCCCTGGACTTAAGAGTGCCGCTCAAGGTGGACACGGCAACAGCGAAGAACTGGGCGGATGCGAAGTGAGGCACGCCGAGCAGAAGGGACGCTGCCCCCTGGTGCTGGGCATTCAGGGAGGACCGGCCAGCGGTAAGAGCACGCTGGCAGGGCTGTTGGCCGAGAGAGGCGCTGGCGTGATCGACGCCGACCGAATCGGCCACGAGATCCTGGAACGGCCCCACGTCAAGCAAGCGCTGACGCAGGCCTTCGGTCGGGAGATTCTGGACCGCTGCGGCGCCGTCAACAGGGCGCGGCTGGCGGAGGCGGCCTTTGCCGACGAACAAGAGCTCCGGAAGCTCAACGACATAGTACACCCTCCCCTGCTGGAAGAGATCCGCAGGCGAGTGGACGGGCTGAAGCACGATGGGAATGTCGGCCTTATCGTGCTGGACGCGGCCCTGCTGACCGAGTGGAACCTGGACGAGGAGTTGTGCGACCTGCTCGTGTTCGTGGACGCGCCCGTGGCGGCGCGGGGCCAGAGGGCGGTTGCCAGCGGCCGCATGAGCGCCGAGCAGTTCGCGAAACGTTCCGGCGCCCAGTTGCCGGACGAACTCAAGAAGGGACAGGCCGACTACGTTGTGAACAACGCCGGCTCGCCGGCGCAACTCGAACAACAAGCGGAGAAGTTATGGGACGTAATGCAAACAGGAGGTCTACGGGCACGAACGCAAGGGGCTCGAAGGGGTCCAGAAATGGACGCGCCGCGAGGCAAAACCGAAGGAGGAGAGACATGACCGATTCTGACCGGCCCAGGCGCAATTCACAAGACCAGGCGCAAATAGCAACCGCTGAAGGTGAGTTCCACATCACCGAGCTGCAGAAAATGACGGTCAAACAGCTCCAGAAAGTCGCCAAAGAGGAAGACATCAGCAGTTTCAGCGGCATGAAGAAGCAAGAGTTGATCTTCGAGATACTCAAGAAACGCGTCGCCACCAGCGGGGCCATGTACGGCGAGGGCGTTCTGGAGGTTCTGCCCGACGGGTTCGGCTTCCTGCGCTCGCCGGACTACAGCTACATGCCGAGCCCGGACGACATATACGTCTCGCCAAGCCAGATACGGCGATTCGGCCTGCGCACGGGCAACCTGATCAGCGGGCTGATCCGGCCGCCCAAGGAGAAGGAACACTACTTCGCCCTGCTGAAGGTGGAGGCGGTCAACTATCAGAGCCCCGACGCAGCGATGACCCTGACCGTCTTCGAAGACCTGACCCCCTTCCACCCCACCGAGAGGCTCCTGCTGGAGCGCGAACCCCAAGAGCTTGACATGCGCATCGTCGACCTGGTCACGCCGATCGGCAAGGGGCAGCGTGGGCTCATAGTGGCCGCCCCGCGCACGGGGAAGACCATCCTGCTCCAGAAGATCGGGAACTCCGTCGCGGAGAACCACCCCGACTGCGAACTCATCATCCTGTTGATCGACGAGCGCCCGGAAGAAGTCACCGATATGCGACGCAACGTGCCAGGAGCCGAGGTCATCAGCTCCACCTTCGACGAACCGGCCAGCCGCCACATCCAGGTGGCCAACATGGTGCTGGAAAAGGCCCGTCGCCAGGTCGAATACGGCAAGGAGGTGGTGATACTGCTGGACAGCATCACGCGCCTGGCACGCGCTCATAACGCCGAGATGCCTCACAGCGGCAAAATCCTCAGCGGCGGCGTCGAAGCCGGCGCCCTGGAGAAGCCGCGCCGCTTCATCGGCAGCGCACGCAACATCGAGGAGGGCGGCAACCTGACCATTATCGCCACTGCCCTCATCAACACCGGAAGTCGCATGGACGACTTCATCTACGAGGAGTTCAAGGGCACAGGCAACATGGAGCTGCACCTCGACCGGAACCTCGCTGATCGGCGAATCTGGCCGGCCATCGACATAACGCTCAGCGGCACCCGCAAGGAGGAGTTGCTCCTGGACGAACAGGAGCTCAGGCGCGTGCAGATCCTTCACAGGATGCTCAACGAGCTGAACCCCACCGAGGCCATCGATCTGCTCAGGAACAGGCTGGCGAAGGCGCAAAGCAACGCCGAATTCCTGATGACCATCAACGTCGACCAGCGCTGAAGGAACCCACAGACCCCTTCCCACCGCAGGGACGTGAGAACGCCGAGCCAGACACCATCCGCAAGAGACCGCCTGTTCGGCGGCTTGCTGGGAGCCGTGGTGGGCGACGCGCTCGGGCTTCCGCACGAAGGCGCTTTCCGCTCCACTCTCGACGCAGAGCCCGTCGAGGGCATGCAGGGCGGCGGTCCCCACGGCTGCCCCGCAGGCGCGTGGTCTGACGACGGCTCCCTGCTCCTATGTCTGGCCGACAGCCTCTGCTCCGGCTACGACCCCGAAGACGTTGCACGCAGCTTCCTCGCGTGGTGGCAGGAGGGGCTCTGGACACCTTACGGCCGGCCCTTCGGCTACGGCTACACGGTCGCCTCCGCCATGTACGCCATGACCGTCGGCGTTCCTCCTCTGCAGGCCGGGCAGCGCAGTGAGGCCTCAAACGGCAACGGCTCCCTGATGCGCACCTTGCCCATCGCGCTATGTCTCGCCGGCGACCACCAGAGAATGCTGACCGCAGCCCACGAAGTCTCCTCCATAACGCACGCCCATCCCCGCTCCCTGATGTGCTGCGGCATCTACTGCCTGGTGGCTTCGCTGCTGCTGGAGGGCATGGACGCAGCGCAGGCCGTCCG
>CAYUDW010000007.1:19869-23735 GCA_964442595.1 uncultured candidatus Brocadiaceae bacterium | reverse complement strand
CGCTTCTGGGACGCGGTCAACCCGCGTCGCCCCCGGTAGCCTCACCTGCCCCCTCAGTCGGCTTCGAGCCCCTCCACGCCGCCAGACGCCGCAACCCCTGCCCCACCACAAGCGGCATCAATGAACAGCCGCCGATAACAAGCCACTCGCCCGCGCTCGGCGGTGTGGTGCGAAGTATGGTCCTGAGGCCCGGCAGATAGACGGCAAGGAGCTCCAGCGCGATGGTCAGGACCGCCGCAGCCAGCACGTAGCGGTTGCTGAGCCATTCCCTTCCCCGCAGCGGCCCATGCTCCTTGCGCGAGTTGAAGACGTGGAAAAGCTGGGCCAGACCGATGGTCAGAAAGCTCATCGTTATGGCGGGATCGGGCTCGCCGCTCGGCACCGCGCCATGGACCGACCGGCCGAATAGGAATGCGGCCAGCGTGGCGACCGTGATCAGGAACGCATAGCCGCCGATCGACCCGACGGTGCTCCTGTCGAGCAGGGAAGCGTCCGGAAGCCGGGGCGGCCTGTCCATGATGTCCGGCTCGCCCGGCTCCATGGCCAGCGCGAGGGCGGGAAAGATGTCCGTCACCATGTTCAGCCAGAGGATCTGGAGCGGCAGCAGCGGCAGCGGGTGCCCCAGTGCCGTCGCGAACAGCATCGTGGCGATCTCGCTCAGGTTGCAGCTAAACAGGTAGTGGACGAACTTCTTGATGTTGGCGAAGATGATGCGTCCCTGGTGGACGGCCGCCCCGACGGTCACGAAGCGATCGTCCAGCAGCAGCATGTCGGCCGTCTCTTTCGCCACGTCCGTGCCCTTGATGCCCATGGCGACGCCGATGTCCGCTTCCTTCAGGGCGATGGCATCATTGACGCCGTCGCCGAGCATCGCGCATATCTCGCCCCGCTCTTGGAGCGCTTTCAGCACGTGCACTTTCTGTTCGGGGCTTACCCGCGCGAAGACCTCCACGCTGTCCAGCCTGGACGTCAGCTCCTCCGCGGTCAGCTCGGCCAGTTCGCGTCCCGTCAGCACCGGAGCGTCCTCGGGGGCGATGTGGAGCTCCGCAGCGATGCCGACGGCCGTAGCCGGATGGTCCCCCGTGATCATCACGGTCTTGACGCCCGCCCTGGTCAACGTGTCGACGGTCTCCCGCACCTCCTCCCGCGGCGGGTCGATCAGCGCGGCTATGCCCAGCCAGGTCAGTTCCGAGTAAGCTTCGTCCTGGCCCTCGGGGACGCGATCCACCGGCTTGAAGGCCACACCAATGAGGCGCATGCCCTCCGCGGCCAGGGAGTCGCCGACTTCGAGGATTCGCTCCTGGTCATCCCTTCTCAGCGGCCGCGGGCCGTCCGGCGTCAGGATCGCCGAGCAGTTGCCCGCCACCACCTCCGGCGACCCCTTCACGGAGAGCACCTGGCCGTCGCCCGGCGCCAGCCCCTCATCCAGCCCCGCGTTGACGGTGCCCATCATCATCACGCTGCTGGAGAAGGCGAACTCCTTCAGCTCCTCGTGGTTCTGACGGAGTTCGTCGGCCGAGAGGCCCGCCTTCGAAGCGGCCGCGACAAGGGCCGCCTCCGTCGGGTCGCCCGTCGTCTCGCGTTCGCCCTCCTCATCTTCGGCGACGGTGGCGTTGTTGCAGAGGGCCGCCGCCCTGAGCAAGGCCATGACCTGCGGATCCTCCGTCGGATCTAGCCAGCGTCCGTCAACCGCAAAGCGCGCGCCGCCACCGAAGCCCTCTAGGTTGAGAAACCGGTCCCAGACCCACATGCGGGTCACGGTCATCTCGTTGCGCGTGAGGGTCCCGGTCTTGTCCGTGCAGATGCAGGTGGCCGAGCCCAGGGTCTCAACCGCCGGCAGGCGCCTGATCAGCGCGTTGCGCCGGGCCATGCGCCTCATGCCCACGGCCAGGGTGATCGTGGCGACGGCCGGCAGCCCCTCGGGCACGGCGGCCACGGCCAGCGCAATGGCGGCCTCCAGCATCAAGCCGATGGGCACGCCCTGGGCTATGCCCGCCAGGGCCACCACGGCAGCAACGCCGAGGCAGAACACGATCAGCTTCCGCCCCATCGCCGCCAGCCGCCTTTCCAGAGGGCTCTCGCCCTCTTCGGCGCCGGTGACTAGCTCACTGATGCGCCCGATCTCCGTGGCCATGCCGGTGCCGACGACCAGCGCCCTGCCGTTGCCGCTGGTGACGCTCGTCCCTTTGAAGACCATGTTGATGCGATCGGCCAGCGGCGTGTCTTCATCCTCCAGGGCCGGAGTCGCCTTGGTAACGGGGACCGATTCGCCTGTCAACGGGGCTTCGTCGAGCTGGAGTTCGGCCGACTCGACGACGCGCGCGTCGGCCGTGACTGATTGGCCCTCGTGAAGGACCAGGACGTCCCCCGCCACCACTTCCGTCGCCGGGATCGTCTGCCGCTCGCCCCCCCGCAGGACGACGGCTTCCAGGCCCCCCAGCTTCTGGAGGGCCTCCATGGCGCGGTTGGCCCGGTACTCGGTCACGAAGCCGAGCCCCCCGTTCAGGAGGATCACGACCACAATGCTGAGGCCCTCCAGGTTGTCGCCGAGGGAGAAGCTGATGACGGCGGCCGCCGCCAACAGCGCCACCACCAGGCTCTTGAACTGCGCGGCCAGAACCTGCCACCACGGAGTCGCGCGTGAGCGGCGGAGCTGGTTGGGACCGTAGGCGGACAGGCGGCGCTTCGCCTCGCGCCGCGCCAGACCCCCGGCCGGATCGGTGTCCAGCGCGCCGGCCACGGCCTCAACCGCCATTGCGTGCCATGGCTGCTGCGCCAAGTGGCGCGAGTTCGCCTGCAGATCGGCCTCTGCGGCGGGCGCGTTAGCTGTCGCATCCTCTGACAATGGAACAGGCCTCCCCCGCCGCCTAACGGCCCCAGTTGCTGCTCAGGTAGTCGAAGTAGAAGAGCGCGTTCGCGACGGGCACGTTGCTGGGGATGTGGTTTCCCACGGCGAACATGAAACCCGGGCAGTCGGCGGCGAGTTCGAGCGTTGCATCCACCTGCGCCTTGATGGCGTCCGTGCTGCCGAAGGTCAACGTGCGGCAATCCACCTTGCTGCCGATGATGACGTGCGTCCGGCCGAACCGACGCACCACTTCGTCCAGGTCCACCATCGGCTCGAAGCAGAAGCCGTCCAGCCCCGCCTCCGCCAGGTCGTTCAGGAACATGGTGTAGTTGCCGTCAGCGGTGAAAAGCACCACCTTGCCGGCCTCCTTCAGCACGCGCCACAGCTCCCTGTAGCGCGGGAATATGACGCGCCGGTAGAAGTCCGGATGTATGAACGGCCCCTCGCTCCACACCATGTCATCGTGGCACATGAACACCTGGATGGACGTCTCCGCCCAGGCGCGGCAATGGTGCAGGCTGAGCCGGAAGAAGCCGTCCAGCACCCTCTCGAACTTGCCCTGGTCCGAGGCAGCCGTCAAGAGCATGTCCCACCCGAACGCTTCGATCGCCCCCGAGACGATGGTCTTGTAGTACCCGCCGGGGCAGACCTGCTCCGGGTTGGCCCCTTGCGTCTGCCGGTGCCAGCCTTCGTAGTACCGGACGAGCTCGTCGAAGTCCGGCAGGCCGTACTCCTCAACGGCGTCGAACGCCCACGCCTCCTCCACGGATCGGAAAGGACAGGGCCTGGCGGCGCGCATGTCCACGCCCCCCTCCAGAAACTCGGCATGTCCCATGTCCGTGGTGCGGCCGCGTTGCGACCACGGGACCGGGCCGTCGTTGGTCAACCACAGGAAGTCCAGTTGCCAGGACTCGTTGAAGCGCTTGCCGGCCCGTCCGTCCTTCGACGGGTCGAGCCCGGTTACCGCGCGCACGAGCGCATCGTTGCTGCAGTACTCCGTATGCGCCAATCTGTCGGA
>CAYUDW010000007.1:7430-19769 GCA_964442595.1 uncultured candidatus Brocadiaceae bacterium | reverse complement strand
GTTCGGGGCTCGGCCCCCGTACGGAGGAGGGCCTTGCCCGCCAGTTCGCCATCGCGCAGCACAACGGCCTTCGTGGCCACCGACCCGACGTCTATCCCTGCCGTTATCATTGCGTGCGGCCCTGCTCCTTGACCATTTCCAGGAAAGCCTCGACGCGGACGCGGATCTGTTCGACGTCCTCGGGCCCCAGCTCCGTGTCAATCGCCAGGAACGGAATGCCCTCATCGCGCAGGATGTGGCGCAAGCGGGCCGACTGAATCTGGAACAACTGGCACAGCCTGAGGTTGTGGGCCACGACCCCGGCGGCTTGCCACTCGCGCGCCAGCTCGATGACCCGATCGGCGTGGGCCGTACTGTCCACGAAACAAGGGCACAGGGACGCAGAGAAGTACCTCAGTGCAAGCGCCCTCATCATCCCCGATCGGCTCCAGTCGTCCACCTGGACCGGATCGTACAAGCGCTGTGTGGCCGAGCAGAGGGTGTCGGCGACTACCGACGCGCCGACCTCCTCTATCACGCGGTACAGCTTCCAGGCAGGCCACAGCAGCGGCGCGCCCGTCATCACAAGGGGGATCGCCCCGTCCGTAAGCGGACCGTCTCGGCCTGCCTCGCGCACCTCCGCCGCCAGTTGCCCGCAGGCGTCCGCCCAGCGCAGGGGGTCTGCATGGAACGACGCGGCGGCCACCATGGCGAGATCGCTGCCGGTCAGAACGTGCGGGCTGTCCCGCCTGGCGCGCTCCAGCTCCCGGAAGGCGTCCTGCACGGCCCTCCTGCGCATGATGGCGTCTCGGAGCCGGGCTCTGGTTGGCGTTTGTCCGGTGATCTCGGCTAGCTTCTGCGCAAGCCGCCCAAGCTCGGAGAGCCAGTACCCCAGCTCCGTCCTGTGGTCGCTGCGCCCGGGGATGGACAGGGCAATCACGGGCACATGGTCGCGCAAGAGCTCCCCGAGCCTTCGCTTGGCGTCACACGCAGCGGGCAGCACCAGGGCCTTGACGTGCGGCGCCATTCCCAGGCCACCCACGACGGCGCCGAAGGAGGCCCGGGCCACAGGGCACGCGTCGCGAGGCAGCACCTGCTCGGCAATCGATTGAGCCACAATCGAACCCGTGCACAGACGAACCGGGACGGCCCCGGCCGCCTCGACGATCTCCTCCGGGACGAAGTTGCAGAAAGTGCCCACCAGAGGGCCGTCGCCAACGAAGTCCGAGGGACGCAGCACCATCTGCTCGAACCGCTCAAGTCCTGCCGGCCTTCCGGCGCGCGAACCGAATGACCGCAGCACGGACTCCTGGAGCTTCTGCTCCTCCTCGGCCACGCCGGGGGGCACCAGGACGCGCGGCGCGCGGTAGCGGCCGGAGAAGTCGCCGTCGTTGGGTCCCGAACGCCTCATCAATGCGTCGCCTCATACTTCGAGCGCAACAATCTCTTGCCGGCGAAGGTCAAGCTCAGGCAGTCCTCCCGCGGGCACGCGTCCACGCACCGGAGGCACAGTATGCAGCCCGCATCGTTGAGCACGGTTGCCTCCTTCTCCCTCGCCACGTGGTCCAGCCCCATCGGGCAGGCGTCGGAACAGGCCGCGCACTGGTTGCACTTCAGGGGGTCCTTCCGCAGTTCCGTCGGACAGCCCCGGTTGAACCAGGACGTTACAAGGCCGATCGGGCACAGGTGGCACCATATGCGCCTTCCGAGGAAGAACGCCGCAACGAACAGGCCCAGAACGATCCAACTGGCGATAGTGAAGAAACTCGTCACGCCGTTCGTGAAGTCGGCCACGGTCGAACTCCGGCCCCCGAACAGCGGACACAGGAGCCGGCCGGGGCATATCTGGCAGTACGGCAGGAACAGGTAGCACTGGTAAGGGGAAAACGTGGGAGTCCCGATCGCCGCAGAGACCGCCAGTGTGGGCAGCAAGATGGCATATGAACAAATCCTGAGCGTCTTCCTGAATCCCTGAGAGAAGTTCACCCGGTCGACGTAGAAGCGGCGCCTGAGGGCGTTGAGCAGGTCGCCCATCGTTCCCAGGGGACACACCCAACCACACCAGGCCCGTCCGACCAGGAACGCCAGCAGGACGAACAGGAACAGGTACACGGTAAGGTACTTCAGCGGGGTTTGCCAGGTCAGATTCTCCGACACCATGTGGATGATGCAGGCTTTGAACAGCCCGCCGCCGGGATTGAACCGGCAGGCGCCACCGGGCGGGTAGAAGTCCATGGCGGGCTTATCGCCGGGGGCCCAGGCTATGGAGCTCCTGGGCAACCGGGTGGTCGAGTACGAGCCTTCGGGGGCCTCCAGCGGCCGCAGGATTCCCTTGCCCAGCGACCCCCTGAAGACGTAGCCGCCGTAGATGATGAGGCAGAAGGCGAGGATCTGCACCACCCAGCGCACTGTGCTTATCGGCCTCATGATCTGCTCAGCTTCACCTTCCGCCAGAGCAGCAGGACGATCATCGCGACGACCGGGACCAGGAAGGCGTAGTACCACAGGTCCGGGTGCCGCTCGACGCGGACGAGGAGCGTCCCGGCCGTCAGATCGAACCCGGATATCGGGACCTCCGCCTCCTCGAAGTACAGCGTTGGCAAGGACTTCTCGGCGCTCCGGTCCTGCCAGTTGATCCTGCGCACGTCAGAGCCCCATTCCACCAGGAAGTAGGCCGGGCCCTCTTCATCGGCCGAAACGGGGAAGGTTATCTCGGCGAGCTTGACGCTCTCATCGAACCAGAAGGCACGGGCTTGGACGACGGAGGGGACCTGCTCCGAAGGGTCGGCAACCGTCAGCACGCTGATGTTCTCGACATCGGCGACAGAATCCGGGGCGAATGCCAGGAAACTGCTGGCGACGTAGCGACCCGCCGACGGCGCGAGCACTCTGATGCCCTTCCTCTGCCGCACGCCCTCCTCGGCCCGAACCGCACCGCAGGCCAACGACAGAATCAGGGCTCCGGCGCAAAGAAGAGCCGCCCGTAGCTCTCCGGATCTTCGAAGTCGGCGGGCGATCCCGCCCAGAAGCTGGTCTGCGTCTGCTCCGCCACGCGTCGGCGCACGATGTTGAACTGCCATGTCTCACCGGGTTGTGGAGGTCCGCTCATGCCGAACAGGGCCCAGGGGAGGGCCAACTCCGCGCGCCATTCCCCGTCGCCCCGACCCGCTGCATGCTTCACGGACTGCAAAGGAAGAACACGGACTTGCGCGTCCCTGCGGACGGATACGTGCAGGCTCCCGTCGCTGCCCATAACCGCCGAGTAGAGGTCCGCACGGCCATGGGGCATGAACTGAAGGCTGACGCCGTCACGCGCGGACGCCGGGCCGTCTCTGGGCTCCAGGCAGGTCAGCGCGACATAGAGGGCCCGTGAATCGAACACGGCCAGTGCGATCGTTTGCGGCTCGGCAGGCCTGCCCTCGGTCGAGCGGAAGCTAGACATGACGAGCGCCTTACGCCAGGCCGGTTCGGTCATCTCTGCATCGAGCTTGATCGGGTGCTCCGGCTCGTCAGGGCCCTCCGCCGTGCCATCCGTCCGAGTGCCCTCGGGCACGCGCGGCACGAGGCACCCCACGTCGCCGCCCAGCCTGAACCGTTTGTATTCCTGCTCTGCCTTTCCCTTCACGGCGTACAGCCGAAAGTCCAGCGGGTAGCTGCCAGACCGCGTGTTCGGCTTCGTCTTCAGCTCCACGTTGAAGAAGGCGCGCGCATCCTTCGGCAGCGACATCTGCTCCGGCGAGACCTTCACGTCAAAGGCGCGGCTTCTGCCGCCGAGCCGTATCTGCTGGAGGCCCCGGTCCATGTTGTTCTGCAGGTACACCTTGAACGCGATGGACTCCTTGACGATGATGTTGGTGATCTCCGGCTTGACGACCAGCTTGTCCGGCTGGCGGAAGACGTTGTCGCACAGATGCCCCATGGCTGCGGGAACGCCAATCCCGCCCAGCAACACCGCCACAGCCACGATGATGACGGGCCGCATGCGAGGACCCACAGACCCACCTCCTTCCGCCGTGCCGTCGGGCACGGCCGCCTGGGCAACGGGACGATTGCCCATTCTACCGCACGAAGCCACGCGGGTAAACGCGCGCCCCCGCCGTTCGCCTATTGCCCGGGCCCAGGCTCGTCCGGCGCTGACACGCCAGCCGTAGCCCGACGGTGCTGGTTCCACACCAGGGCCATGAAGACCGTGCCCAGGGCCACCAGCAGCACGCCTCCCAGGAAGATGTAGCGTATGGGGAACAGCTTTCCGTCGATGACCCAGATGACGGCCGTCGCCACCAGCGTCCAGCGAATGCCCCACAGGGAGAAGTGCAGGCCCATGCCCCGCGTCGTCTCCGACGACTCCGTGAAGTGCATGACCATAGGAAAGAAGGCAAGGAAGTTCCCCGCCTGGAACAGCCCCCGCACCGCCACCAGCGCGAAGAAGGGCGGCCAGCTCTCCACAAACGCCATCAGGGCGAATATCCCGCATTGAAGCAGCCAGGAGAGCACCACGGTGAGCGCCGCCCCGAAACGGTCAAGAAACAGGCCCCAGAAGTAGAAGCTAAGCAGCATGGCCAGCGTGAACGCGGCGCTGGCGTAGCCCCACTGCTCCGTCGTCAGGCGCAGGTCGTCCCTGGCGAAGATGGGCAAAGCGTTGGTGTAAGCCACGGAGCCGAACGTCGTGATGAAGTAGCCAATCAGGAAAGCAAGCAGGAACTTATTGCGGAACGTGGCTCGCAGGGACGTGACCACCTGGGCGCGGATTGACACCGGGGCATCTGCACTCAACGGGGTCCTCGCCCCGCGACTGCCGCCGACGCCGCGGAACAGCAGGCCGCCCGCCACCATCGCAATGCCCGCAGCCGGGAATACCCAGCGATAGAGGTCTATGTCCTGCACCAGCAATCGCCCGGCAACGGCCAGGCAGGCCATTTGCGCCAGCATGGACACGGTGTTCGGGAGGCTCAGCAACTGGCCGCGCCAGCGCTCGGGGTATATCTGGGAAAGCGCGGTGCCGAGGGTGGGCCGGGAGATGGTGCTGAGGGCCATCCCGGCCGTCAGGATGAGGGCCAGCGACCACGTGCTGCGTGCCAGCCCGCTAAAGGCGACCAGCACGCCACCCAGGCCGAGCAGCAGGCCCGTCAGCCGCACGGGGTTGCGCCGTTCGATGAAAGGCACCCACAGCACCGCAAAGATAAGCGGCACGCCCAGGCCATAGTTTACCAGGAGGCTTTGAAGTGCCGAGCCCCCAAGCTGCCGGATGACGAACGGGCCCTGGATGAGCACTATCGCATAGAACGCCCCGTAGAAAGCCCAGCTCCCCGTGTGACGGTACCCGCGCCGGCGGTACTCGGCGGGCGCCGAGCCGAAGGGCCATCGTCGCCGCGGCCGTTCAGGAGACTCAGCAGACGCTCCCGTGGGGCGACTCGGAGCAGGCAATTCCCTAGCCTTTCCCCTTGGTCGTCAGGCGCGGGGTGCCATGTTCCGGATGCTCGTCTCGCGCCAGCTCTCTGCCGGAGAACTTGGCGATGACCACCTCGGCCAGGTAGAGCACGTGGCAGCCCGGCTCCAGGTGGCCGGCGAGCAGTTCGTCTCCGCGCAGCGCCATCGTGCAGTGCATGTGCGGCTTGTGGTCCGCGATGATGCCGTCGACGCTGCACAGTTCCACCGGCCCTTCGATCTGGACGAACTTGTTGCCCGATGGAAACCCCGTGTGCGTTATGTGGTGGATGCGCGCGCGGTCGAAGGTGCCGATGCCGCTGAGGATCGCGCCGGACTGGATGTCCTTCTCGCGCGCCACCTCTTCGATGCACTCGTGGAAGTCGTCCCCGTACTCCATGTAGACGCAGATGATCTCCTCGATCGCCATTCCGTCCAGTATGTCCATGGTCATCCCTCCAGCCCTTGTATCCTAGCGGAGCAACTGCCCGAGCTGAGTTGCGCGCCCTTCTGCCCGCTCCCATTCCCGGCCCAGGCCGTCGGTCACGATGGCCCCCATCTCGCCCAGGCTGAGCTTCAGGCAGGTGTGCGGGTTGGCTTCCGTGGCCCGATCCACCTGATCCAGCCATTCCTGAGGCAGGTCGGCGACGCCGGACAGGGCGCCCGCGATGCCTCCCGCCACGGCGGCCAGGCAGTCGGTGTCCCGGCCGAAGTTGACAGCCGTCAGTATGGCCCGGCGCGGGCTCGCGTCGGTTGCCCTGACGACGGCCATCGCCTTCGACACGATCTCGTTGGCGTGGCTCATCGCGTACACGACGCCGTGCCCCGAGTAGTGCTCGGCGAACGTCTCGCGCATCTCGATCGGATCCTCAACGGCTTCGGTCAGGCTAAGGGCGCGTTCGACCTCCCGTCGCACCGCGTCGTCCGCCATCGGCAGGCACTCCTGCAGTGCCGAGTCGAAGTCCGCCTCCGGTCCGCAGGCCGCGGCGATGACTCCTGCTACCAGGCCCGCCCATCCCAACGCCGGATCGTTAGCGCGGCTCAACACCAGCCCGACGTGGCGCACGTCCTGCCACGCCTGCACGGGGTCCAGGGCGTTGATCAAGCCTATGGGGTGACAGGACCGGGCCAGTGAAACGAGGCTGCTGTGCGGGTTGAGGCTGCCCAGCCGCACGCCCGGCAGCCCGGCGCGCGCCAGCCCGATCAGGTACCGGTCGAATGGCTCCATGCACCAGCAGGCGTGCTCGGGGTCGACCTCTTCGCGCCAGACGGCCGCCACGTCATCAGGGCTGACCCGCCCTCCCGCGCGGCGGATCGCCCTGAGGAAGACGCGCTGCCTTTCGATGCCGTCCTCTGTGGTTCCCGCCTCGCGCACCCATCCGTTGTCGTAATGCTCGTAGGGGAGCAAGCGGTCCAGGAAGCCGTACTCGGCCTCGACGCGCCGCCAGTCCCACCCCTCGACCGCTGCACCCATGGCGGACCCTATCTGGCTGGCCGCCAGGCATCCCACGACTTTGTCTGAAAGGAGACGCATGAACGGGATCCTCCGAAACGGAGCGGATGGGAGCGGCTCAGGCCATCGGCAGCTCGTCGGGCAATTTGTCGAATGGCCGGATCTGGCCGGCCGCCACGCGGTAGACGCGCGCATGGCTGCGCCTGGCCCCCCCGACGAAATCTTCATAGGGTTGCTGGCAGACATCCACCAGTCCGATTTGCCAGTTCTCACCGTCGTAGCGCCCGACCACGTGTTGGTCGTTCCACTGGAAGTAGTGCGTGCCAACGATCAAGGGATCCGCCGCCGCCTGCTCCACGTAGTAGCGGTAGGAATCGACGCGATCCTGTTGCCCGACCACCGTGCGCAGGCCGCCTCCCGGCAGGCCGCGATCAAGCGCACCGGTGTGGAACTCACCGATCAGCACGGGAGCATTGGCGGCTTCCGAGCAGCGCCGGATGGCGGCGGCGTCCGGCCTGGCTGCGTAGCAATTCAGGCTGAACACGTCGAACGCGTCCACGCCGGCCAGCAGATCCTCGTGCGCAATCCAGGCGTAGCGGAGCCCCAGGTTCATGTGGTTCGCGTCGACCTTCTTGCACTCCTGGCTCGGCACGTGGATGTAACGCTCGATGAGCACGCGGTTGAACTGCCTCAGGTCCCTGCGAGCGGCTTCGGAGGCCAAGTTCTGCTCCGCAACGGGCGCCGTCGCCAGCACTTCGAAGGAGCCGAAATCGGCGCCCCAGGCCGCGTTCAGCCGGGCGATGTCGCCGTACCGCTCCCTGAGCCATTCGACGAGCCTGTCTCGGGAAGCGAACCGGTCCCCCCGCACCAGCATCCGCTCCGCCAGGTTGTACTCGCCGAAGGCCCAGTGCGGCTCGTTGCGCAGGAAGTAGCCGATCAGGTACTGGTCCTCGACCTTCTGCTCCAGTTGCTCCGCGAAGCGGCGGCTCTTGCGCTCGTATTCCTCGGAGAATACGTCCGGGAAGTCCCGGAACACCTTCTTCTCCGTGGTCGGGAAACCGGCGAGTTGCATGACGTGCGGCATCTGGGCCAGGCGCCAGAAGTCGGGATGGGACCAGTTTCCCACGGTATTGAAGCCCCACTCGAACATGCGCCTGCGGCACAGCTCCATCCACTTGGCGAACCAGCCTTCGCCGAAGGACCGCACCAGGTTGTAACGCATGCCGTCGAACAGCGACCTCTCGCCCTCGTCGCGCGCATCCCACAGGTGATCGAACGGGCCGTCCCTGGCGGGCAGTTCAACGAACAGGTCCTCATTGCCCTGCGTCTCCACCACGCTGTTGGGCCGGAGGCAGTTGACGCCCAGACTGTAGAACCCGTAGCCATCCGGATCGACGAGCCACCAGCGCTCACCGTCGTGCTCGGCGCGGAAGAAGCCGCTCTCCTCGAACTTCCTCATGGCCCACCCGCCCCACCGGTCGATCTCTTCGGCAGGCGGAGGCTCCGTCGAGAGCAACTCCTCGGTCAGCATGCCCCGAATGCCTTCCAGGGACTCGACCTTGCCGGGCCAGTCGTGCTCGGCCCACTGCTGCAGGGCGTCGACGATGGGATGATCCGCTTTCGGCCACTCACGGGGCATTCCGTCAGCCAGAGCGGGTTCGGACATCCGGATGTGCGCGTCCCCGCCGGGGGTGCGGCCCACCATGTGGACCTTCTCCACAGCGCGGGGGTTGATCGGACCGCCGGAGCAGACGCACTTGAAGCGATGCGGGGTGCGGCCGGTGATGACAACCTGAGAGTCCAGGTATCTCAGGGGCACGGCGATCCGCGTGATCAGGTCAGGGAAAAGGCCCAGCCGGATAGTCATCTCGCTTCCGGCGCCGACGAATCGGCATTCGACGTCAGCCATGTACGGGCCGTCGTTGATCGCGTCGAAGACCAGGAACTTGCCCGCGCCCCATTCGGAGGACGGCACAAGCTCGTAAGGCAAGCTGATGGTCAGATTGGGATAGTCTCTCTCACCGGACCGAGGCATGGCTCGCCCCCCAGGGGACAGTGGCTGGCTCAGATCAAGCCCATCTCGATCGCCTTCTCGGCAATCTGCACGGTGTTGAGCGCCGCCCCCTTCAGCAGGTTGTCCGAGACGCACCAGAGGTCCAGTGCGTTCGCCGCCGAGGGGTCGCGGCGGATGCGTCCCACGAAGACGGCGTCCCGGCCGCTGGCCTCCGCCGCCAACGGGTATCGCGAGTCCTCCGGCTTGTCTATCACTGCAATCCCGGGAGCGTCAGACAGGAGCTCCCGCGCACGCTCGGGCGATATGGGTCGCTCGAACTCGGCGTTGATGGCCTCGCTGTGGCTGTTCCCGACCGGCACGCGCACGCAGGTGGCCGTCACCGGCAGGTCGGGAAGGCCGAGAATCTTGCGCGTCTCGACGATCATCTTCGACTCTTCGCTGTAGTAGCCGGGGAACTCGCCCTTGAGGCTGCCGATCTCCGGGATGACGTTGTCGTATATCGGGTGCGGATAGGGGCCCGGCTCGGCCTCGGCGCCGCTGGCCGCCGGCTCCCGCTGCTGGAGCAACGCCTGCACGCCCGCCCTGCCCGTGCCGCTCACCGACTGGTAGGTGCTGACCACCACCCTCTTCAACTTTGCCGCCCTGTGCAAGGGCGCCAACACCATGACCATTTGGATGGTGCTGCAGTTCGGATTGGCGATGAAGCCCTGGTGGCTGCGCATCGCCTCCGCGTTCACCTCGGGGACGACCAGCGGCACGCGCTCGTCCATGCGGAAGTCGGAGCCGTTGTCGACGACGAAGACGCCCTTCTCGACCGCCTGCCAGCCGTAGAGCTGGCTGGCGCCCGACTCCCCCTCCGTGCCGGCGAAGAGGGCGATGTCCAGCCCGTCGAACGCGTCCGGCGTCGTCTCGATCACGTCGTGCTGGCGGCCGGCCATCTCCTGCCGGCGGGCGGACGTGGCCATTATGCGAAGCTCTCCCAGGGGGAATCCGCGCCGCTCGAGCACCGACACGAGCCGCTCGCCGACCATTCCCGCGCCCACGACACCGACCCTGTAAGCCTTCTCAGTCATCAACGGCGGCCTTTCCCAACTGTTGTACACAGTACTGCCGGTACGTCTCGGGTGCCAGCAGGCCTTCCAGAGCGCGGGGCTCATGCACGTGCACCTTCAGCAGCCATCCGGCGCCGTACGGATCCTTCACCAGCTTCTTGTGATCCCAGATCAGCTCCTCGTTGACCTCGACGATCCTCGCTTCAGCGGGAGGATAGAGCTGGTGTACTTCGTACAGGCCCTCTAGCTCGCCGAACGGCAGCTCCGGCATGAGCTCGTCATCCGCGTCGGGCAGGTCCACGGATATCAACGGCAACAGCTTGCGCACGATCAGATCCGTAACTCCGATCTCCACAAGCGCCGTGGTCAGCCTCACCCATCCGTGGCTCGGCGTGTACATAAGATCTTCGGGGATCATTCCGGGGCCCTCGATGTCTGGCACAAGACAAGAGAGTAGTCTATGATATCATGAAAGCGCGACCAGCGCAAAGTGGACCATCTCTGCCCCTCTGACGAGCAAGGACCGCTCACGCCGACATGGCGCCCGTGGCCTATATCGGACTCGGTTCCAACCTCGGCTGCCGGGAGCGAACGCTCCGGCAGGCCCTCCGCGAGCTGGACCGGCGGGACGGCATCGACGTGGACCGTGTGTCATCCTTCGTCGAGACCGAGCCCGTAGGCGGCCCGCCGCAGGGCCGCTTCCTGAACGCTGCCGCGTCCCTCAAAACCGATCTCTCTCCGGCTGACCTCCTTCACGTCCTGCAAGAGATCGAGGACATGTCCGGCCGGGAGCGCACCGTCAGGTGGGGTCCCCGTACCCTGGACCTGGACCTTCTGCTCTATGACGATCGCATGGTGGACGAGCCGGACCTCTGCGTGCCCCACCCGCTGATGCACGAGAGGCGCTTCGTGCTGGAGCCGCTGTGCGAGATCGCGCCGGACGCGCTGCATCCGGTGCTGGGCCGAACCGTCAGGGAGCTGCTGGAACGGCTGCCGCCCTGAGCATCCGCATGTGGGCCGCGCAGTCGCGCGCACTGCTGCTTGACACCGGCCTGACCGCACGGTATGATCCACTTGTGCCTTAGATGTCCGCCTTCGACGCGGAGTTTGCCGTAATGGACGAATGTACTCCCGGCCTCGCTGAAGCGATGCACACGGTCTGCGCGTGCGCAGCCGCCGGGGAAGGTACGTTCTTCTATTTCTATTTCGGCTCCGTGGAGGAGGCCGACTGACGGGCGCGTAGCCTGAGACTTAACCAGGAACTGAGATGGCCCCGAAGTCAGCCGACTTCGGGGCCTTTTTTTGTGCCGCCACAGGCATGCAAACGGAGGGAGCGTCATGATCATCGTCATGAAGCCGGCCGCCACGGAAGAGAGCATCCAGCACATGCTGGACAACGTCGAGGACGCCGGGCTGGAGGCCATTCTGCTACGCGGCGAGAAGCGAAAGGTGATCGCCGCCATCGGCGATAAGCGCGACATTGCCACCGACCGGTGGCTCGCCGCGCCCGGCGTCGAGCGCATCATACCCATCCTGAGCCCCTACAAGCTGGCCAGCCGGGAGGCATCACCCGGCGCCACGCCCGTGCGTCTCAACGGCGGCGTGGTCGGCCAGCAGAAGGTGCAGGTCATCGCCGGCCCTTGCGCCGTCGAGGACTTCGACACCACGCTCGACACGGCGGAGGCCGTGAAGGCCGCCGGAGCCGTCGCTCTGCGCGGCGGCGCCTATAAGCCGCGCACCAGTCCCCACTCCTTCCAGGGCCTGCAGGAGGAAGGGCTGAAGATCCTTCACGAGATCGGCAAGCACAGCGGACTTGCGGTCGTCACCGAAGTGCTCGGCACGGAGCAGGTCGAAGTGGTGGCCCGCTACGCCGACGTGCTCCAGGTCGGCGCGCGCAACATGCAGAACTTCCTGCTCCTGAAGGCGCTGGGCAAGGTCGGGAAACCGGTTCTGCTCAAGCGTGGCATCAGCGCCTCCGTCGACGAACTGCTGCTGGCCGCCGAATACGTCATCAAGGGCGGAAACAGCCAGGTGATCCTCTGCTGCCGGGGCATCCGCACCTTCGAGACGCACACCCGCTTCACCCTCTCGCTCAGCACCGTCGCCTACCTGAAGGAGGTGACCCATCTGCCCGTCATCGTCGACCCCAGCCACGGAACAGGCAGCCGCAGCCTGGTGCCCGCCATGGCCAAAGCGGCGGTGGCGTGCGGCGCGGACGGGTTATTGGTCGAGGTGCATCCGCACCCCGAGCGGGCGCTGGTGGACGGGCAGCAGTCGCTCACGTGCGGAGGCTTCGCGAAACTGATGGAGGAACTCCGGCCTGTGGCCGAGGCCGTCGGAAGGACGCTGTGAACCTCAGTTCACCAGGGCCAGGTTGTCGCGGTGGATGACCTCGTCGTAGTAGCTCTGGCCGAGGA
>CAYUDW010000007.1:4697-7330 GCA_964442595.1 uncultured candidatus Brocadiaceae bacterium | reverse complement strand
GGTAGCGTTCGCGGTTGTCGAAGTCCTCGTGCGTGAGCAGTACCTGCGCGGCGTGGAGGTCATGGCGGCGGAAATGACGCTCGTAGTGGGCCATCAGAACGCCCTGCCCCACGCTGGCCACCGCCTGGCTCATGGGCAGCGTGGCGGGCCGGTCCTTCAGCCCCAGCTCCGACATGCCGCAGCCGATGGCGCCGCTCGTCACCAGCGCCACTTGCCGGCCGGCCTTGACCAGCGCGGCCACCTGGTCGACGATGCCGCCGACCCGTGAGTCATCCAGCCCGCCCGCAGGCGTGCCGGAAGCTGCGAGCACGTTCGTGCCCACCTTGATAACGATCCGGCGCGCCGAACAGACGTGTTCGTGCCGAAGCTTGGATGCGTCCTGCACGGTTCAACCTCGGCCGGCGACAAAGGAATCTGTGGCCGTTTAGTCTATGGGAAGGCGGCGCCACCTATCAAGATCGCACGGTGGCCAATGGATTGGCGGAACGCGGCACCTCATCGTCCATCGGCCAGCAAGTGAGCCGATGCGTCCACGAGGCCGATCTGCTTCCGGCTGAACTGCCACTCGTCCGCGCGCCAGCGGCCGGGCCCCTGGGCGTCCACCTGATCGAACAGCGCCCAGCGGCGGATCTGTCTCCGAAGCGCCAGGGGCAGGAGCCCAAGTTCCGGGCCGGGCAGCGGATGCCCGCCTGCGTAGCCCTGCAGGAGAGCCCTGGCGCAGGACAGGTCAAAGCGATAGACCGTGACGACGGCGTCGTCCTCAGCCGCTTCCACGAGGCCGAACCACAGGATGGAGTTAGCCAAGTCGCGAAGCCTCGGGCCCCAATGGCAGCATTCCAGGTCGAAGATGCCGGAAACGCGGCGGCCTTCGAAGACGACGTTGCCCGTCGAGAAGTCGTTGCACAGCAGCGCCTCGGACAGGGAATAGCTCGTCAGCTCGTCCTCCAGGCGCTCGAAGTCCTGCACCAGGCACTTCACCTCCTCCCGGTGCGGCCACCTGCTGCACAGAGTGTGCGCGTCGACCTGCGCCGTCCTGTAGGCGGGCTGTGGTTTCCTGTCGCGGGCGCCGCTGTATTGGCTCGCCACCTCATGGAAACGCGCGAGGCAAGCGCCGGCCGCTTCGGCTTGCCGCGCGTCGCCCGCCCTGAACGGCTCACCCGGCAAATAGGGATGCAGGGCGAAGAACCTGCCCCCCTTCTCGACCCACGTCTGGCCCTCCCGCGTCACTACCGCACGGGAAACCGGTAGGCCGCCGTCGGCCAGCCAGTCCGCGAGCCCGTGCTCAAAGGCTAGGTCAGCGGGGGAGCCGTTCGACCGGCACTCCCTGAGCACGTATTCGCCGCCTGCGGTGCTGACGCGCCACGGCCGGCGGGGATCGCAGTCGAGCGGCTCCGTCTCGTGAAGCTGCCCCAGGTCATATGCCCTGAGGACGTCCCTGACCTCTGCTTCGTTCATCACGCCCCAAGTCTATCGCGGTCCGCTGCCGGCCCGCTCATAGACAACCCGGCCGCCCAGGATGGTCATTTCCACCTGCACGCTCGGAATCTCCTCGGGCGGGATCACGAACAGGTCACGGGACAGGATGACCATGTCCGCCAGCTTGCCGGCCTCCACGGAGCCCTTGTTGTGCTCCTGAAACTCGGCAAAGGCGGAACCCAGCGTGTAACCACGCACCGCCTCGGCCAGGCTCACGCGCTCCTCGGGATGCCATCCGCCCTTTGGCTCCCCGCCCGGCGATTGGCGGGTGACGGCCGCGTGAATGGTGACGAGCGGGTCCAGCGCCTCGACGGGCCAGTCCGTGCCCAGCGCCACGCGGGCTCCCGCATCGACAAGCGACCGGTAGGGATAAGCGAATCGGGTACGGGCGCCGAGCCTCTTGCCCACCCAGCGCATGTCGTCCGTGCAATGGGACGGTTGGATCGACGCAATGACGCCCAGTCGGGCGAACCGCGCGCGGTCCTCGGGCTGGACTACCTGGGCGTGTTCGACGCGGTGACGCGCTCCCCGCCGGCCGTTCTGCTCGGCAGCTTGCTGGAAAGCGCTGAGCGCCATGCGAGTCGCCCTGTCCCCGATGGCGTGCATGGCGATCTGCAGCCGCGCGGCGTCGGCCTCGGCCACCAGACTCCGCAGTTCCTCCTCCTCGTAGATCGCCAGGCCGCTGCTAATCGGCTGGTCGTCATAGGGCTCAAAGAGCAGCGCCGATCCGGCGCCGAGCGAACCGTCCACGAAGAGCTTCACCGCCCCGGTCCGCACGAGCGATTCGCCCCCCGCCCCAGCCTTCGATTCCTCAACGGCTGCGCCCACATCCGGCAGGGCCACGCGCGCCCGCACGTGCAGACGCCCCTCCTCTTCCAGCCGCCGCAGCAGGTGCAGTTCGTCCGCCGGGCCCATGCTCTGAACGCTCGTAACGCCGAGGGACGCGGCGTGCCGAACAGCCGCATCGGCGGCACGGGCCCGCTGCTCGTCGCTCGGCTCGGGTATCTCCCGACGGACCAGGCCCTGGGCCGCGTCGATCAGGATGCCGGTCGGCTCTCCGGTATCCGGGTCACGCTCGATATGCCCGCCCCGCGGGTCCGGCGTATCTCTGCCGACGCCGGCCCGCTCGAGCGCGAGCGTGTTGGCCACGGCAATGT
>CAYUDW010000007.1:0-4597 GCA_964442595.1 uncultured candidatus Brocadiaceae bacterium | reverse complement strand
GTATCTCTGCCGACGCCGGCCCGCTCGAGCGCGAGCGTGTTGGCCACGGCAATGTGCCCGTCGAGCCGGCTGAGAAGCACGGGGTTTTCCGGCGCCGCACGATCCACAAGCTGTCTGTTCGGACGCCGCTGGCCGGGCCAGGCCTCATGGTCCCACCGGCCGCCCGTCACCCACTCCCCTGCGAGGACATCCGCCACGTGATCCCCCAGCAGCCTGGCGAACTCCCGTTCGTCCCTCGCCGGACGCAGGTCAACCCCTCGCAGGTGCAGCCCACCTTGCAGGAAGTGCACGTGGGAATCGTTGAAACCGGGCAAGACGAGCCGGCCGCCCGCGTCCACGACAGTCGCGTCCCGACCGATCGCGGCCGTGACCTCGCCGTCCGAACCGACGACGGCGATGCGCCCGCTGGCGACGCCAACCGCCTGAGCCGTGGGCCGGGCGGCGTTGCCGGTCCATATCCTCGCGTTGACGATGGCGAGCTCTGACACGTGGGTGCAGCTTATCTGGTGGCGAGGAGCCGTCGTACGCTCGCAGCCAGCCCGCCTGCGTCCAGCCCGCAGATGGCCAGTTGCTCTTCGCGGCTGGCGTGGGGAATGAGCTCCAGCGGCACGGCAGCCTGATGGACGTGCCGCATGTCTGTGCCCCGCTGCGCCAGGGCTTCCAGCACGGCGGAGCCGAAGCCGCCGGCCACCGAATGGTCCTCCGCAAGCAGGACGGCACGATGGGCTTCGACGGTCGCCGCGATCGTCTCCACGTCGAGCGGCCGGGCGAAGCGCGCGTTGACCACGGTTATGTCCAGCCCGTCTTCTTGCTTCAGGATTCGGGCGGCCTCGAGCGCCCGCTGCACCAGGGCCCCGTACGCAATGATGGCGCAATCGGCGCCGCTCAGGCAGACCTCCGCCTCGCCGATGCCGAACCGGGGGCCCGGCGCCGCCTCATCCGTCGCCGGCACGGTCTCCCTCGGGTAGCGAATGGCCACCGGGGCGTCGCCGGCCAGCGCCAGTTCGAGCATATGCCTCAGTTCGGCCCCGTCCTTCGGCGCCATCACCATGAAGCCCGGAACGGCCCGGCACAGGGCAACGTCATAGAGGCCGTGGTGGGTCGGCCCGTCGCTGCCGACCAGCCCGCCCCGGTCGATGCAAAGGACGACCGGTGCCTCCTGGAGCCCGACGTCGTGGAAGAGCTGGTCCGCAGCGCGCTGCAGGAACGTCGAGTAGACGGCAAAGACGGGCCGCATGCCTCCGGCGCAGAGCCCGTTCGCCAGCCCGACGGCGTGCTGCTCGCAGATGCCCACGTTGTAGAACCTGTGCGGGAACCGCTCGGCGAACTCCGACAGCCCCGTTCCTTCCGGCATGGCCGCTGTGATGGCCACGATCCTTTCGTCCCCCTCCGCAAGGTCGCACAGTGCCGCACCGAACGCGGCGGAATAGGACGTACCCTCGGAGACTTCCTCGTTACACAGCGATCCGTCCGCCAACTCGAACCTGCGGCTGCTGTGGAAGCGGGTGGGATCCTCGGAAGCCGGCTTGAAGCCGTGGCCCTTCTCGGTGACGACGTGAAGCAGGACCGGCCCTCTGATGCGCTTCAGGTGGTCGAAGGTGTCGACCATCTCCGCAATGTCATGGCCGTCGACCGGGCCGTAGTAGCCAAAGCCGAGTTCGACGAACAGGCCGCCGGGCGTGAGGGCCGACTGAACTCCCTCACGGAGTCGCGCCAGGAGCCCGTCGAACTTCTCGCCCACCAGCGGCACCATCGTCAGCACGTCGCGCAGTTCGCGCTTGATGTCGCCGTAAGGAGCGCTGGAGCGTATCTTGCTCAGGTAGCGTCCTATGGCGCCCACCGTGGGCGAGATGCTCATCTTGTTGTCGTTCAGGACGACCAGCAGATCCAGCCCCAGTTCGCCCGCGTGGTTGAGGGCTTCGAACGCCATGCCGCTGGCAATGGCGCCGTCGCCGATGACGGCAACGATCCGGCGTTCATTGCCGAGCGCCTTGTCCGCACAGGCCATGCCGAGTGCGGCGCTGATGCTGGTGGCAGTGTGACCGAAAATGAAGGGATCGTAGTCGCTTTCGCGCCGGTCCGCGAACCCGCTGATGCCGCCTTCCTGTCTCAGGGAGGCAAAACGTTCGCGCCGCCCCGTCAGTATCTTGTGCGCGTAGCACTGGTGCCCGCAGTCCCAAATCAGGCGGTCGCGCGAGAAGTCGAAGCAGTGGTGCAGGGCGAGCGTCAGCTCGACGGTCCCCAGGTTGCTGGCCAGGTGGCCGCGGTTGCGGGAGACGACTTCGATGATGAGCTGCCGGATCTCGGCAGCCAGTCGCTCCAACTGCGACCGCTGGAGGCCGCGCAGCGTGGATGGATCGTCAATGGAATCGAGCAGCTTTCCCATGGGTCCTTACCGAACGCCAGTCTATCGCGGACAGAAAAGAATGAAGACGGGGCAGTGGCCGAGCCACTTCACTTCTCCAGTTGCCCGGCCAGATGCTGCTCCAATTGCCGCACGACAGCGGCTCGCGCGTTGGCCAGGCCATCGTGTATCTCACAGCCGGCAGCGTACCTGTGTCCGCCCCCGCCGAAGAGGCAGGCCACCTGCCGGACGTCCACTTCTCCCCTGCCCCGCATGCTGACCTTGATGTAGTCGCAATCGGGTATCTCCTTGAACAGGGCCGAAACACAGACGCCCTGGATCGATACGGGCACCTCGGCGAAGCCCTCCGTGTCGAGCGCGCCCAGGGCGGTGCGGAGGAACATATCTTCCGTGATCTCCATCGTGGCAATCCGCCCCTCATTGTAGAACCGGAGCGTTCCGAGCGCCAGGTGCCGCAGCTTCACCTGCGCCGGAGAGGGAGAGAGGAAGAGCTTGCGGACGAGCTCGTGCGGACGAGCCCCAGCCCCCACGCATTCGGCGCAAACGTGCAGCGCCTGCGGCGTCGTATCCTGATGGGAGAACTGGCCCGTGTCCGTCACAATCGCCGTGAACAGGCAATCGGCCATGGGGCCGGACAGGGAAACGCCTCCCGCAGCCAGGAGATCCCTAATCATCTCGCCGCACGAACTGGCACTCGGCACCACGTAGTTGATGTCCCCGAAGAACGCGTTCCCGTCGTGATGATCGATGTTAACGGTCCGCACGCGGCCGGTGAGCCGGTCCGCCGCTTCGCCAACCCGATCGAATGTCCCGCAGTCTATGACGACCAGGTTGTAGGACTTGGGTAGCTGCGCCGGGTCCTCCTGCCGGTGCTCCATGCCCGGCAGGAAATGGAACATGACGGGCGTAGGCGGCTGGAAGAACTGATGGGCTGCCACGCCCCGATCTCGCAGCCCGTGCCATAGGGCCAGCACGGAGCCGACAGCGTCCCCGTCCAGCCGTGCGTGAGTAGTCAGAACCACGGGCAGGCCGTCGGTCAGGACGCCCCAGATCGCCTGGTGCATGTCCCTGATCTCGGAGGCGGCTTCGTCCGTCATGGTCACAGTGCCTGAGTGGAAAAAACTACGCGCAGGCAACGCCGGTGTTGCCCTGCGCGTCGCACGCCTACACGGAGAGGCCACGCCTGCACACAACGGCCCGGCCGCTCCTGCGGAACCCCGCGGCTCGCCCGTGGTGGCTGCGAATCAGTACCCGAATCCACCGACGGACTGCTGCCCTCGGCCACCGGCCGTGCCGGCAACGTCGACCAGGCCGCTGGACGTCGGGTCCATCCACGTGCCGTGGCCGCAGGTCCCCTTGATGATGAAGACCAGGTTCTCGGCCCGCGAAGTGATGGAGCTCGCGTTGCCCCCGTACTGACCATTGCGGCTGCGGCCCCCGCTGACCGTCCCGGCGTTGCGGCTCGTCCCGGCGAACTGCGGACTGAGGCCCGCGGCGCTGCCCCTGCCCGCGGTGGTGCCCCTGCCGGCGGCGGCGCCGCTTCCTCGGCCCGCACCTTGCTGGCCAAGGCCGCGATCTTCGGTGCTCACCAGCAGGTCGGTGACTTCATACACGCGAGGGACCAGGTCCCCGGCTGCACCCGCGCGGACGTAGAGGACCTCGCCGGGGTGAACGGTATAGCTGAACCCCCGCGGCTCCAGAATCAACTCCAGTATCGCCTCCAGCCGCACCTGCTTGAGGTGCAGATGGATCGGCTCGGCATCGGCGCGAACATCCGAGCTCAAAGCCATGTTGACTCCCGTCACCTCCCTCACGTACGCAAGCGCGTCATTCAGGGACACGCCGTCAAAACCAACGCTCATCTTGGTCGCCAGGACGTTCTTCACGCGCGGCGGTGCGCCGGGCTGAGCAACAGCCGGTTTCGAAGGCCCACGAGGGGCTCGCACCTCGCTGCTCGCCGCTGGCGCGGGCCTGCCCGCCAGTCGGGGGGAAGGGACCGCGAGGGCGTCCGCCCACTCGACGCGCGCCACACGCCACGCCGGCAGCGTCAGGACGCCATCCTCGGTCTTGACCGTTACCTCGCCACGTGCCGTGGCCACGTCACCGGTCAGTCTGGTCCCGTTCCTGAGCAAGACGCTGTCCGCCTCTGCACGCGTGGCGCACAACGCCAACACGACCCCAACAAGAAACGCCGCCCGTCTGACCGCACGCATCTTTCCGCTCCGCTACAGG
>CAYUDW010000006.1:39863-42747 GCA_964442595.1 uncultured candidatus Brocadiaceae bacterium | reverse complement strand
CCCGCGACGGGGCGCGCCTGGCCGAGATCGCGCGGGAGCACGGGCACCTGGCGAAGTTCGTCGAGAAGCACGACCGGTTGCGCCATCTCCAGCAGCGTCACCGCGAAGCCGAAGAGTCGCTCGAGGACGTCGGCGATGATTCCGAACTGGAGCAGCTAGCCCGCGAGGAAATCGAGGAGACCGAGGAGGAGCAGGAGCGCCTGCTCGAAGAGGTGATCGACCTGCTGGTGACCGACGCGGCCGGGACGGACCGGAACGTCATCCTGGAGGTCCGCGCCGGAACAGGCGGGGAGGAGGCCGCCCTGTTCGCCGGCGACCTGCTGCGAATGTACACCCGCTACGCGGAAAGGCAGGGCTGGAAGGTCGAGCAGATGGACCTCAGCACAACCGACCTGGGAGGCATCCGCGAGGCCGTCTGTTCGATCAGCGGCAAGGGCGCCTGGCAGAGGCTGCGCTACGAGAGCGGCGGCCACCGCGTGCAGCGCGTGCCCGAGACCGAATCCCAGGGCCGCATCCACACCAGCCTGGCAACGGTGGCCGTGCTGCCCGAGGTGGGAGAGGTCGAGGTGCAGGTCGACCCCAACGACGTCGAGATGTCCTTCATGCGCTCCAGCGGACCGGGCGGGCAGAACGTCAACAAGGTGAGTTCATGCGTGCGCCTGCTGCACAAACCGACCGGCATCACCGTGCGCTGCCAGGACGAGAAGTCGCAGCAGGCCAACCGCAAGAAGGCGATGAAGGTCCTGCGCGCCAGGCTCTACGAGCAGAAACAGCACGAGCAGCACGAGAAGCTGGACGCCCTGCGTCGCTCCCAGGTGGGCAGCGGCGATCGCAACGAGCGCATCCGCACCTACAACTTCCCCCAGGACCGCATCACCGATCACCGCATCGGGCTGGACGTGTTCGGCGTCGAGAACTTCCTGCTCGGCAACTGCGACCGCATGTTCGACGCGCTGGCGGAGTACGACAGGCAGCAGCGGATCAGGGCGTTCGCCGAGTCGGCCGTGGCACCACCCCCTAGCGAATCGTAACGGCGGCCGGCATCGTGCAGGTCACTATCTCGCGCTGAAGGGGCAGCAGCCCGATCAGGTAGGCGCGCACCGGCCGGGGCACCGCCAGCGTGGCGGCTGCATTCCACAGATCCGGCATCTGAGCGTCGCCCTCCTTGCCGAACAGCATGACCTCCACCAGGCTGCGCGAGCGCGGCAGATGCACGATCTGGACGGCCTGATCGGGCGGGATGCCGGCGGCTTCCCTGGCGGCAGCAACCGCTTCGCCAAGCCCCCCCAGAGCATCGATCAGCCCGCGCTCTGCCGCCTGCCGAGCGGTCCAGACGCGTCCCTGCGCCACCTTGTCCACGTCTGCGACAGCCATGTCGGGCCGCGTCTCGGCCACCCGCGACAGGAAGATGTCGTAGGTCCTCAGAACAAGCTGCCGGAGCCTGCCGCGCTCCTCGTCGGAGAACCTGCTGAGCGTGGACATCATGCCGGCGTTGCCGCCCTGGTCGAACACGGCGACGTTGAGGCCGAGCTTCTCGAACACGCCGCCCAGCACGAGCTTGCCCGCGACTACGCCTATCGAACCGGTCAGTGCGCCCGGCTCAGCGACGATCTTCCGCGCCCCCGACGCGATGTAGTAGCCCCCGGAAGCCGCCACGTCGGACAGGGAGGCGATGACGGGCTTCTTCTCATCGGCCAGTCGCAGTTCCCGCCAGATGGTGTCACAGGCGAGGGCGCTGCCGCCGGGGCTGTCTACGCGAAGCACAATGGCCTTGATGTTGTCATCGGCAGCCGCCTTGCGGACGACTTTGACGAAGCTGTCCGCACCAACCACGTCCTCGCCGAAACCGATGCCCTCGGAATCCCCCGTAAGAATGGGACCGGTGGCATGCAGCACGGCCACGGAGGGGCCGCTCGTTTCGGGGCGCCGGGGCGTCCCCCCGCCCATTAACAAGCTGAAAAAGCTGAAAGGTCCGGACTTCAGCGGCTGGGCGCCTGCCTCCTTGCCGTAGTCGGACTCGACGACCAGCCGCCCCCCGTGCCGCTCCCGAACGTCGGCGAGCAACTCGTCGTAGAACATCACGCCGTCCAGCGCACCCGCCTCCAGCGCCTGCTGGGCGGTGTAAGGGCCGCCGCGGACCAGCTCGTCGGCGGCGCTGACGGCGATCCCGCGTCCCTCCGCGATGCCCGCCAGAAGCTGATGGTGGTAATCGCGCAGCATGGATTCGATGGATTCGCGGAACGCCGGGGACGGCTCCGTACGGGTCAGCGTCTCGCCGGCCGTCTTGTACTTGCCGGCCTGCACGAAGTCGGCGCTGGCACCGATCTTATCCAGCAGCCCCTTCGCAAATATGGCCTCGGCCCGCAGGCCCACCAGCATCAGGTGTCCCGTCGGGGCGGAGACGATCCGTCCCGCCCCCGTGGCCAGGTAGTAGCTGCGGTTGCCTGCTCCCTGCAAGTAGCAGATGACGTCCTTGCCCTCTGCGCGGCAGCCGTTGAGGGCACGCCGGATCTCCTGGATCTTGGCCCATCCTGCCTCAAATGAACCCACCTTGAGGATGAGGCCCTGGACGTTCTCGTCCGCGCGAACCCGATCCATCCGCCCGAGCAGGTCATGAAGCGTCTCCCCTTCCGTCTCGAACAGGTACACGGCGGGCAGGGATTCCCTCAGGTAGCCGTGCACCTCGAAGTATGCGTAGCGGGCGGGCGGGCCGGCGGCAGCGGCCGGTTCGACGGCCTGCTCCTCCGGCGCTGCGCCTGCCGCCAGAGCCGCAGCCAGAGCACACCAAAGCAGCGTCTTGATCTTTGTCATCGCGTCCTCGCAAAGGACAGGTCGGGGCCGAACATCATCATCATAGACCTGTCGGGGGACGGGCGCAAGTCAG